>JAIPDL010000042.1 GCA_021737695.1 Desulfotignum sp.
GGAATGAGAGCAACCGAAGCCTTACGTCTTTTATTCGAAGGCAGGCTGCCAGATTTTATGAATGAGTAAATCATCGGTTGTCAAAACAAGGAAAGTTTTTTATACCTTCAAGTAAGGTTGTGATTTTCGAGCTGAATAGTTACCATTAGCGAAATTAATAATATACTATCTGAGGGGCACACCATTGGATACGTCCTCGTACATTTCATAAAGAATTCAATATATGCAGCAGACTTCGTTGAGCTGGATATGATTTTGAACGGTTTTACTTCGGAATTACCGGCCGGGGTAGAGTTGTCTGAAGATAACCCGGTGTGGGGTGAATATGTCAGTGCGGTCCGATTTTTATTTCCGGCGAATCCCTTTACCCGGGCGGGATACTGGCATGTATCATCCCTCCCCCGACACGGGTCCCTGCGCCGGCATTGACAAAAGCCCACATTTCCCGGTATAAGCAAAAAAAATGACAACCCCTTGCCGGAGAAACCCCATGCAGACCCGAAAAGTGATCGATCACATTGTAAACTGGCTGGACACCTATCTGAAAGACTCAGGCCTTGCCGGATTCTGCATCGGCGTGTCCGGCGGCATTGACTCGGCCGTCACCTCCACCTTGTGCGCCAAAACCGGGCATCCGGTCATGCTCCTGAACATGCCCATCCACCAGGATCCGGGCCAGTTGTCCCGGGCATCGGTCCACAACGCATGGCTGAAAAAAAACTATCCCAACGTCACTCCGCAAGACCTGGACCTGACCCCCGTGTTTGCCGGCATCCAGGCCCATTTCCCATCGGATATCCAGGACGGGCTGACCCTGGCCAATATTAGATCCCGGCTCCGCATGCTGACCCTGTACGCGTTTGCCGGACACCACCGGTTCCTGGTGGCCGGCACGGGCAACAAGGTGGAAGATTTCGGGGTGGGATTCTACACCAAGTACGGGGACGGTGGCGTGGATATCTCGCCCATTGCGGATCTGATGAAATCGGAAGTCTATGCCCTGGGCCGGGACTTAGGGATTTCGGAGGAGATATTGACGTCACCGCCCACGGACGGCCTGTGGGAGGACAACCGCACCGACGAAAGCCAGATCGGAGCCGGGTATGATGAGCTGGAATGGGCCATGGCCTATACTGCCATGACGGAAGAAGAAAAAAAGAACCGGCCTCTCAATGACCGCCAGAAACAGGTGATACCCCTTTTTGAAAAACTGCACTCAACCAACCGCCACAAGATGGACCCCATTCCCATATGTGAGATTCCAGACCATCTGAAAAATTAAAGATATCTGAAAACCGGATGTCCGACGGTTATCTGAACTGGTCCCGGGACAGATGGTATTTTTTCATTTTATAGTACAGCAGCTGCCGGGAAATCCCCAGTTTTTTTGCAGACCGGGTCACATTGCCCCGAAACTGCATCAAGGCCTGCCACACCAGTTTTTTCTCATGCTCATTTTTGTTGAACATCAGATCGGACGGCCCTGTTTCGCCGGTGTCACCGCTTTTGGATGAATGCGCCGTCCACCGGGATGCCCGGTGACCCGCCGTTCGATAATTGCTGTGACCATGGGCAAAATGAGGTTGAAGATATTTGATCCGGATCCGGTTGTCCGGTCCCATGATGTTCATGGCCCCTTCAATGACATGTTCCAGTTCCCGGACATTGCCGGGCCAGTGGTACTGGTAGAACATCTCCATGACCGCATCTTCCGCGCCCCGCACCTGACGGCCCAGGGCTTTGTTGTGTTTGTCGATGAAATGATCCACCAGCAGCGGCAAATCAGACATCCGGTCCCGCAGGGGCACAATATGGATGAACACCACCCCCAGCCGATAGAACAGATCCGACCTGAGGCTGCCAGACGCAATGGACGTATGGGGATCCTGGTTCACGGAAGAAAGGATTTTCAGATCGAATTTAATCTCCTTGAGAGCCCCCACCCGCCGCACCTTTCCATCCTGTACGATCCGCAGAATTTTGCTCTGAAGCCCCACGGGCATGGAGTTGATTTCATCCAGGAAAATCGTCCCCTGACTGGTCCGCTCAAACAGGCCTGCTTTGTTGATAGCCCCGGTAAACGCCCCTTTGGAAGTACCGAACAAAATGCCTTCCAGCAGGTTTTCAGGAATGGCGGCGCAGTTGACCGGGGTATATTTTTTTTCATGCCGGGGACTGTGGTTGTGGATGGCCCGGGCAAACAGCTCCTTGCCCGTGCCGGTCTCACCGTAGAGCATGACCGGTGACGGGGTGTTGGCAGCCATGCGAGCCGCGTTCAGGGCATCTTTAAACGCCGGGTCCTGGCCGATGATGGAATCAAACGTAATTTCATACGGGTGCATCCGGTGCTGGGTTTCCGGCAGTCGCATGATGGACAGGGTTTCGGTCAGCACATGGAAATCTCTGACAAAACAGATGCACCCCACCAGCTGGTTTTTGTTGAATATGGGGTGAACATTGTGGATGGTGTTGGCGAACTTGCCCATGCGGGTCCGGTAATAATTGGATTTATCAATGATAGGCTCCCGGGTGATCAGGCATTGCATGATCAGACTGGTCTCATTATCCAGATCATATACATCCGTGACCTGATTCAAAATCACATCTTCGGGTTCCAGTTCATCGATGCGGGACATGGCTTTGTTGTAATAAACGATAATCCCGTCCGCATTGGTAATAAGCACCCCATCGCAATATTCATCAAATACACTTAAAAAATTGGCGTTATCCAGGCCAAATAAAAACTGACGGGCGTTTTGATGGGTGAAGTGGTTCATGTTATAATTGTTTCATTATTTCCGGCAGAATGTCAAACAGATCACCTGGGACCTGATAATCGCAATTGGCCATGATCGCGGCATTTTCATCCCTGTTCACGGCAATGATCATTTTAGCGGTTTTCATGCCGGCAAAATGCTGGATGGATCCGGAAATTCCGCAGGCAATGTACACCTGAGGGCTGACTTTTTCTCCGGTCTGCCCCACTTGAAATGCATACGGCACCCATCCTTCATCCACGGCCACCCGGGAGGCCCCGGGGGCGGCATTCAACTTTTCGGCACAATCAATGATCAATGAAAAATTGTCCTTGTTTTTCAATCCCCGGCCCCCGGCAATGATGATATCCGCCTCGACCAGGCTTTGCCGGCCCTCTGAGTCTTTGTTATCCCAGGAACGCAGCGTGATATTTTCAGGCACGGCCTCATTGTCTGTCAGAACAACCGTTTTGGCCTGTACCGGCCGGGGTTCTGGCGGAACCGCATTGGGCCGGACCCCGAAAACCAGGGTCTCTCCGGTCAGCTGAATCTGTGCCATCACCTTGCCGGAATACTGGGAGGTGTTTGCCAGGCCCGTGTTCAGGTCCACATCCACGCAGTCCATCACCAGGGGGGCATCCAGCAAAGCCGCCACCCGGGGAAGCAGATCTTTTCCTTCCGGCGATGACAATCCCAGGACCCGGTCCAGGGTCAGTTCCCGGGCCGCATGTACCACGGCCGCTGCCCGGACCGCGGGATTCAGCCGGATTTCCGGCGCGTCAGGCAGAACCAGATCCACGATGGTGTGAACCCCGTGGGCTGCCAGCTGATCCGTGATCTCGCGGGTGATGCCGTCCATCACCAGCGCAGTCAGGGACTCAGCCGTTCTGCCCGCCAGGGTGATCATACCTAGACTGGTTTCCTTGACCTGATTGTGTTCCACTTCAATGACAATACCTGCCTGTTTCATGATAACACCTTTGCTTCCTGTTTTAAAATCCGGATGATTTCAGCGGCCTGTGCCGAAGGCGTTCCGGTGATTTTCCGGGGGTGCCGTTTCTGCACCAGCGGGGTCATGGAAACAATTTTAGCAGATCCCGGTGCGGCAGGCACATTCAGTTCCGGCAGTGTAAGGGTTTCAATCGGTTTTTTCCGGGATTTGACCACATCCGGAAAGGTTGGGTAGATGGGCGTGTTCAATCCCCGCCCCGCCCCGATCACACAGGGCAAAGACAGGTCAAATGTCCGGGTGCGCCCCCCGGCGAGTTCACAGGTCACGATGGCGTTACCATTTTTGATGTCCAGGGAAACCGCATTGGTGACCACGGGGAAATCGAACAACGCCCCGATGCGGAACTGGGTCTGCATGCCTTCATTGTCAATGGATTCCTTGCCCGTGAGAATCATGTCCGCCGGCCCGTCCTTGACAATGGCGGCGTGCAGGGCCCGGGCCGTGGTCATGCTGTCACACACCTTTTCGGTTTCCACCAGCAATCCCCGGTCCGCGCCCATGGCCAGGGCGGACCGCAAAGTACTTTCCGCATCTTTTTTGCCTAAGCACACGGCAATGATCTCACTGCCCGGCACCTGATTTTTCAATACCACGGCTTCGGTCACGGCATGTTCATCATAGGGATTGAGCAGAAACGGCACGGACTCCTCAATTTTCAGGTTATCCACGATGTGAATGTTGGCAGCGGAATCCGGTACATGTTTCACGCATACATAAATTTGCATCGGTCTTACACCTCAATGAAAAGGGCAGTGCCAGGGTATTCCCCGGCCCTGCCCTGGATAAAAGCACGCCATGCAGCCTGACAGCCGAACAGCGGTTACTTGGTTGTTATCCGTTTACGGAAAAACTGGAATCATAGTTGATTTCCCGTTTTCTGGAGAAAAAGCCCACGTTCAGGGTCCGTTGGGTGTATTTGAATTCATACTGGAACGGTTCTTGGTCGTGATCCAGGCCTTTCTCACAGGCATCGATGAGTTCCGCCATCATGCGGCCCACAACGGGGGCGTTCTTGTACTGGTTGCCTGAAGTACCGACAGCCATGTAAAAACCGGGCAGATCGGATTTGTCATAAATGGGAATCCAGTCATCAGATACATCATACAGATCTACCACGCCTTTGGGCTGGTTGGGCACCTTGAGGGAGGGGATCCGTTTGCCCAGGCGATAGCACTGGGCTTTCCACTGGGCATCGGTCAGTACATTGTCCCGGCCTTTTCCGCCTTTGCCGGCATAGAATTCATCCGGGTCCACCCATTCCTGGGGATCACATTCCGGATCCTCGGAACCGATGAGGAACATGTTGCCCACTTCCGGTCTTTCATAGCAGCCGATATCACCGTCAGACATATGGTATCCGTCATTGAGGTAATCATATCCGTCCGGGGACGGGCAGTACATGACTTCGTGGCGCAGGGCTTTGGTCTTGATGTTGCAGCCTTCCCACACGCCTTCAGCCATCTGGTTGACCTTGAAGGAATGGGGACCGCCCACGTTCACCACAATGTCTGCATCGATCTGGGTGCCGTCTTTCAGGGTGATGCCCTTGACCTTGCCATTTTCACTCCGGATATCCACCACTTCGGCGTTAAACATGAACTCTCCACCCTTGGATTCGGCAGCCCGCATGATGTTGTGGGCGGACAGGGCCGGATCATTCACATACCCGCCTTCGGGGCAGAAAATAGCGCCTTCCAGCATTTCAGTGGGCTCATCATAGAACGTGGGATCTTCGGGACGGCGCACGGGCCAGTATTTGTGCATGTCAATGGGGGGCACATGTTTTTTGACGGTGTCCACATCCCATTCTTCATACTTCACGCCCACGGCATCATAGTGTTTTTTCACCTTGCGCCAGTCATGACCGTCGGATTTGACCAGGATGGACCCGGTGTTCATGTATTTGGCCAACCCTTTTTCATCCGTGACATTGCCCAGATAATTTTCCCAGTCCAGCCAGTACTTAAACCCTTCATAGGCCAGGGCCACCCCGTCTTCCGTGGAGTAATGAGCCCGGACAATGGCACAGGAACCGGCAGTGGATCCTTCCCCCGCATCCGGCACCTTGTCCACATTCAGGGTTTTGTATCCCATTTTGCACAGTTCATAGGCAATGGGGGTTCCGATTACGCCGGCACCAATGATGATGGCATCATATTTTTTAGTCATGTTTTTCTCCTTGAATAAACCGGTCTTGTCAGACCATATTTTATTTTTAAAAGCCCGGAAACCGTCCGGGCTCATTTTTTATAAACTGCTGATCCAGTCGGTGACGCGTTTTTCACCGGCCGGTTTAAGGCCGAACTCTTCGCCTGCATGGAGAATGGCATCCACCATGACTTTGGCATATCCTCTGGAACAGGTGAGCACCACCCCGGATTTTTCCGCTTCCCGGCTCAGGGTCACGATCTGGCAGGGCACATGGGAAAACGGTCCCTGATACAGGAACGGGGTTTCCCGATTCTTATCCATAAAATCCAGGGCGGATAGTTTTTCACAGATGGCAAACACGGACTCGCCCATGATGGCCAGAAACACCGAGGCTTCTGTGATCTCTGTGTATTCGGTTTCCCCGGGCATCTCAATGGCATCTCCTGCCAGATGATAGATGGAACTCTGGATCCCGTTCATGCGGTTGATGAGCAGCCCGTTTTCCAGCACCGACTGTCCGGGGGTGGCGGGAATGGTGATGCCGAACGGTTTTTTGGCATCCAGATTACCGGTCTGCAGGTCCAGCCGGGTCCGATGGCTTAAATCCACCAGCCAGGGTCCGTCCCCTTCGTTGTGGTATTCCATGACCACATCCCAGTGGTCCCGGGTTTCGATTTTGAGGGGTGTGACTTTGAACTCCACGGGTGAGTATCTTTTAATGTCTTTCATGTGTATGGTTTCCTTACATTTTCATGCGTTGTCCGGCAGGATCGTAGAACGGGGTTTCCACCACCGTCCCGTAAATCAGCTCGCCGTTGCATTCATCTTCATAAAATGCCAGCCGGGTGCCGACCTTGCTCATGTCACCTTCCACCAGGGCCATACCCACGGCCTCATTGAGGGAGAAACTGTCTCTGGCCGTGCACACATGACCTCTGACCCGGTCATCCACAATCAAAGCGCCGTCTCTGGGGGCCCGGCCATTGTTTTCCATCTTAAAACCCACCAGTTTCAGGCGGCTATTGTCTTTTTCCGCCTGGGTCAGGGCAGCCACACCCACGGTTTTATACCCGGTTTTTTTCCGGGACCAGAGGAATCCCAGGCCGATATCCAGCAGATTGGTCCGCTGTTCCGATTCCTGGCCGAGGATGACATGGCATTTTTCCATGCGCAGCACGTTCTGGGCTTCCACACCGAAATTCTTGATCTTGAACTCTTTGCCCGCTTCCTTGAGAATCAGCCACAGGGCTTTCATATAGGAGGAAGGCACATGCAGCTCATAGGACAACTCACCCACAAAGCCTAAGCGCATGGCTTTCACGGGAATGGTGTCCGCCACTTTGAATTCCTTGTATTCGGAAAATCCGAACGCATCGTTGGACACATCGATGTCCACCACTTTTTCCAGCACCTTTCTGGCGTTGGGCCCGGACAGGTTGATCACCCCCATGGCATCGGTGAGGTTTACCAGAGAAAAATCCCAGTTCTCATACCGGGTATGATACCGGATCCATTCCACGGTCTGGCCGGCCCGGCCCGTGGAGGTGGAGAAATAATAATCGTTTTCCCCCAGCTTGATGACCACGCCGTCATCAATGACACATCCGTCATCATTGCACATGGCCGTATATTTGACCCGGCCTTCCTTGATTTTGGACAGATCCGACACATATACCCGCTGCAACGCGTTCAGTGCATCAGGCCCGTGAATCCTGAATTTTCCCAGGGTGGAACCGTCCAGCATGCCCACGTTGTTCCGGACATTTTCAATCTCTTTTCTGGAGGTAAAATCTTTGGAAAAATATCTGGCCCGCTGCCACACACCGATGTTCCTGAAGATCCCGCCGTCCTTGCGCTGCAAGTCATCGATGGGCGTTCTTTTGAGCATGGTGTGATTGGTACCGGCATAGGTGGCGATCAGGGTCGGCACCAGAGGCGGCCGTACAGTGGTGGGCCGGATCTTGATATCCGGCAGGGCCTGATATTTGGCCGTGAACAGCGGCAAATTGTGACCGGGAATGCCGGCCTGGCCGGGTCCAAGCCCCGCACCGGAGAATCGCTTGATCAGCTCAGGCACGTCAAATCCCTTGTCAATGGATTGTTTGACGTTTTTAATGCTGGTGTCTTCATCAAAACAGATAAAGGTTTTTCTTCCCTTGACCGGTGCCATGACCAGCTTGGTCCCCCGGGCCGGGCCCGGTTTGGATTCCATGGCTTTTTTGGCCTCTCCCAGATCAGCAATGGAACAATTTTCACAGTCATAGGCGGCCTTGAGCCCGGCCAGATGACCGGAGGCTTCAATGGACAGCCCGTTTTCATATCCCAGCAGGCGGCCGGCCGCATGCATCTTTTTGGGCAGATCCGTGGGCAGGAAAAAATTGGTGTGGGCATCATATTTGAGTTTGGCCTGGTTGACCACCAGCGGTCCGGTCAACGGAGTGAATCCGGCAGACGCCACCAGCACATCACAGTCAAAGGTTTTTTCCGCCGTGCCGTCCAGGCTTTTGAGGGTCACTTTTTTCACCTGTTTTCTGCCATGGGCTTCCGTGGCCACCCACCCTTTGAGGAGGATGATTTTCCGGTCCATCACCGCCTTGAGCAGGACCGGATCCTGGCCGTCTTCCCGGATATCGGCGATCATGGGAATGGTCATGCCCAGGTCATGAAGGGCCACAGCCGCTTCCAGGCCCAGGTCGTGACCGATGGAGAATACACCGGTTTTGCCGGGCAGCAGCCCATAGGTATTGGCCAGACGAAGCGCACATCCCGCCTGCATCACGCCCGGCCGTTCATTGTTTTCAAACAGCAAGGGCCGCTCAATGCATCCCGTGGCCACCACCACACTTTTGGCCCGGAGTTCAATATACCGTTCCGTGAAACTGTCTTTTTCCGTGCCGATCTGAAATCCGGTGATCAGGTTGTTGTTGTACGCCCCTATATTGGCAGTGTGGGTGAACACCCGGATATTGTCGGTTTTTTCCACTTCTTTTGCCAGCTGAACCGCCCGTTCGTGACAGGTCTGACGGTTGGCATACTCAGCGGTGCGGTAATCAAACTGTCCCCCCAGCCAGGGCCGGGCTTCCATGAGAATCACCCGCAGCCCTTTTTGGGCCGCAGCCAGGGCCGCTGTCATGCCGGCGGGCCCGCCGCCGATGACACACACATCGCAGGTGGGAAAAATTTCATCATATTTGCCAGGCATGTGATGATCCGGAGACAGTTTGCCGATACCGGCGGCTTTCCGGATCTGTTTCATGGCCACGGGCCAGATTTTTGCGGGCTTGTGCATGGTGTCATAATAGAAACCCGCAGGCATGGCCCAGTCCATCTTGTCGATGAACCCCATCAGATCATTTTCCGCCGATCCTTTGACATTTTGCTCTTTGATCACCATACCGGGCTTGAGCCATGTGGTTTCCGTGCGGACATTGGGGACCCCGTTGATTTCCATCATGGTGTTGGAGCATTCTCCATCCATGCTGTAAAATCCTCTGGGACGATGATATTTCAGGCTTCTGGCATAGATTCTGACCCCATTGGCATACAGGGCCGTGGCGACGGTATCCCCTTTGGTGCCGTAATACTGCTTCCCCTTGAATGTAAAGGGAATTTTCTCACTGGTATCTATTTTCAATGTGGGCAGATGATTGAATCTGTTCATCATTCTTTTGCCTCCGGTGTTTCCTTTTCAAGGTTTGTCGTCGTATCCCGGAAGATGGTAAACCATGAACCGCATCCATCCCGGTGAAACCACCATTCCTGCTGCACGCCTGCCACGCATTTGTTCATGTGGACATAATCGCACCAGCTTTCAGGGGTCAGATCTTTTTCATCAGGTCTGGGACCTTTTTCCTCTCCGCCGTAACGGAACTCATATCCGTTTCTCTTGCCGCAGATCGGACATGTAATTGTTAACGCCATCTTATCTTCTCCTTGAATCTCGTAAAAATTTTATTCCGCTGGTTAATTGTCCGGGGTGTAATTGACCAAAGCAGCCGTTTCACCCATGAGCTTATGCTCCTGATACCGTTTCAACGCAAAGGGTTTGAGGATGTCAGGACAGGTGTTGGTGGCCATGAAGCCGGCCATGTGACGACCCACGGCAGAACAGGATTTAAATCCGAAATATCCCCAGCCGCAGTCCATGAAAAATCCTTCCACCTGCTCATTGCCGTCCATGATGGGCGCCATGTCAGGCGTCATGTCCGCCAGTCCGCCCCAGATTCTCATGAACCTCACCCCGCGCAGGGCCGGCAGAAATTCAGACAATGCCTCGGCCTGGTGCTTGATATAGTGGGCCGTGTTCAAGGTGGTGTAGTTGGGCCACTGGTCCATATGGGCGCCCGTGGCGATTTCTCCTTTCAGGGTCTGGTTGGCATAGCAGTGATAGGCCCCGGAGGACACCACATGATCCAGAATCGGTTTCAGGGGCTGGGTCACCATGGCCTGGATGGTCAGAACGGAGATGGGCAGTTTGATGCCTAAGAATCCGTGGATCAGGGAAGCGGAATACCCGCCGGCGGAAATCAGCACCTGTTTGGTGTTGATGATTCCCTTGTCCGTGATCACGGCCGTGACTTTGCCGTTTTTGGTGCTGATGCCCGTGGCTTCGGTCTGCTGATGGATTTCCACACCCATTTTGGCCGCCCCTTTGGCCAGCCCCCAGACCACGGCATCATGGCGGACCACACCGCCGGGGGGATGAAACATGGCCCCATGGATGGGAAAGGTGATATCCTCGGAAATGTTCAATGCCGGTACCAGTTCCTTGGCTTCCTTGGCATCGATGAGATGGGATTCCACCCCATGAAACTGGGCCGTGGCAATGTTCATGCGGGCTGCGTTCATGGCGGCTTCGGAATGCATCAGGTTGAGGTTGCCGCAGTTGTTGAACATCAGGTTGTAATCCAGTTCCTTGGTCAGAACCGGCCACAGATCCAGAGCCTCCTTGTAAAGCGGCACATTGTACTGGGTCCGCTGATTGGCGCGCACAATGGCCGTGTTCCTGCCGGCGCCACCGTATCCGATATAGTTTTTCTCTATGATCGCCACATCGGTGATGCCATGCTCTTTGGCCAGATAATACGCGGTGGCCAGACTGTGAAGTCCGCCGCCAATGAGAACCACATCATAACTTGATTTTAGCTTGGTTTTTTTGCCCCACATGGGTTTGCTTTTAAAAAACATTGGCCTTCTCTTCATTTAGATATTGTTATTATTTTTCTGCCATACCCAGTTCGTCAATACGCCATGAAAGAAAACATGTCAAGAACTTTATTTAAAAATGATTGTTTTTCTTTCATTTGTGCTTGACAAAAAAATCTATCTGGATTAAATCTCAATAAAATTAATGAATTATAAAAAATATATTCATGATAAAATCCCATTTAAATGAGGCTGTTACCAATGAATGACATAGCATCACACCCGGTGATCGATGATATTTCCAGCAAGCTGGATACATTGACCCCCAAGGCCCAGGCTTTGGGCAACTATATTATGATCAACCCGGCCAAGGTGGTATTCATGACCACCAAGGAACTGGCCGAAGCCTGCGAAGTCAGTGAAGCCACGGTGGTGCGGTTTGTGGCCACGATGGGATACAAGGGATATTCGGACTTTCAGGATGCGCTCAAGGATTTCATCAACACCGGGTTGAGCCTGCCGGACCGGGTCAATCTCAAAGGCATTGACGAACCCGGACTGGACCGGCTTCACCGGGGAATTTTAGAAGAACTCAACAACCTTAAATTTCTGTACGAAAACATTGATGTGGAACGCATGAACCAGTTCATCACCCACATGGATACCAGTCCCTCTATTTATGTCACCGGTTCCCGGCTGTCCTACACATTTGCCTATTACCTGGGCTGGTCTCTGACCAAGGTGCGCAAGGGGATCCAGATTCTGAAAGGCAGCGACTCCACAGCCATGGATATGCTGGCCAATGCCCCGGCCCAGAGCCTGGTGATCCTCACGGCCACCACCCGGTATCCCAATGAACTGATCAAGCTGAGCAAGATGATCCGCCGGTGCGGCCACACCCTGCTGGTGCTCACCGACTCCAGCATCTCCCCGGTGATTCCCTTTGCCCATCTGTCCCTGGTGGTACCGTCCAAGTCCATTCCCTTTATCGGCAACGTGTCCGGCATGCTGGCCGTGATCCAGTACATGGTCCAGGAGCTGGCCCACCGCAAAGGCGAGGCAATGCGGACATATCAGGAACAGCTGGAACAGGTGTATCTGGAAAATGACCTGCTGTTCAACA
This sequence comes from Desulfotignum sp., assembly GCA_021737695.1. GTDB lineage: Bacteria > Desulfobacterota > Desulfobacteria > Desulfobacterales > Desulfobacteraceae > Desulfotignum. The sequence continues at coordinate 12,188 of JAIPDL010000042.1, forward strand.
TCGATCCCAAATAGCGGCGGTGCCGGGGAAACCGGCGGGGTGCCATAAATCACCATGGCAAACGAGAGGAGTTTTTTTGATGGACGGCTTGTCAGCCATTAGCCTGGGCATTCTGTTTGTCACGGGCCTGTGCGCCGGGTTTGTGGACGCCATTGCCGGCGGGGGCGGACTCATTGCGTTGCCCGTGCTGCTGGCGCTGGGGCTGCCCCCGGCCCAGGCATTGGGCACCAACAAGCTCCAGGGCAGTTTCGGGACCTTGTCTGCGGCTGCCAATTTCATTGCCAAAGGCCTGGTGGATCTCCGCCAGTGCTGGATCGGCATGGGATTCACCTTTTGCGGGGCAGTCATCGGGGCCGTGGTTATCCAGCGCATGGATTCCGGGTTCATCAAGCATCTGATTCCCGGCTTGCTTCTGGTGGTATTTTTTTATACCCTGTTTTCAAGGACCCTGGGGCTGAAGCCGGGCACCCCTAAAATGGGGCGAAACCTGTTTTTCGGGTTGTTCGGCCTGGGCCTGGGGTTTTATGACGGATTTTTCGGTCCCGGCACCGGCTCCTTCTGGACCGGGGCCCTGCTCGTTTTTCTGGGCCTGGACATGACCGGGGCCGTGGGCACCACCCGGGTGATGAATTTTGTGTCCAACATCGTGGCCCTGGCCGTGTTCATCATCGGCGGCAATGTGCTGTGGTCTGCGGGACTGGTCATGGCCGCCGGCCAGGTCATCGGTGCCCGGGCCGGTTCCGGCCTGGCCATCCGGAAAGGCGCCGTGTTTATCCGGCCGTTTTTTCTGACCGTGGTATTCTTGACCATTGTCCGGCTCATCTATGTCAACTATGGGTAGCAACAGACAGCTGCCCCCAAACCATATAAAAAGGAAGGATTATGTTACAAACCCAGAAAGAACTGCTCACCCTGTTGTCTGATATCGGCATTGAATACACCAACCATGAACACCCGGCAGTGTTTACCGTGGAAGAGGCAGCCCTGCACCAGGACGGCATCACGGGGGCCCACAGCAAAAATCTGTTTTTCAAAGACAAGAAAAAAAATCTGTTTTTAGTGGTGACCCTGGCGGACAAACCCATCAAAATCAAGGAAGTGGCCAAAAAAATCGGGGGCAACAACATGTCTTTTGCCAAACCCGACCTGCTCATGGAGGTGCTGGGCATGATCCCCGGGGCCGTCACCCCGTTTGCCGCCGTCAACATCAAAGACCATGAGGTCAAAATCGTCTTGGATGAAGAACTGATGGCCCATGATCTTCTGAATTTCCATCCGCTGGAAAATACGGCCACCACCACCATCACATCCGATGACCTGGTGAAATTTCTGGAGCACTGCGGCCAGTCACCCGAGATCATCCCGTTGTAGAAAACCGCCGTCTTTTTTCGGTGGCTGGTCGTATACAACGCATGATGGCACCAGACAGGTATCAGTCGCTGGCGATGATCACCTGAATGCCCAGTTCCTGGAGCATCTTTGTGAAATCCGGCTTGATGCCGGCATCCGTGATCAGGATGTCGATTTTTTTGATGGGGGCGGTGACAAAGTTGGAAACCACGCCCATCTTGGTGTGGTCCGCCACCACCACCACGGGACCCTGGGTCCGGTCCATCATCATCCGGGTCACTTCCGCCTCCTGCTGGACGGGGGTGGTCAGCCCGAACTTGATGCTCAGTCCGTCCACGCCGATGACGGCCTTGCTGCCGCAGACCTTTCCCAGAACCGAGTGAGCCAGAGAGCCGATCAGCGAGTTGGACTGGCGCCGGAAAACACCGCCGGTGAGGATCAGTTCGATATCCGGATCCGTGACCTCCAGCAGGGCGTTGGCATTGCTGGTGATCACCCGCAAAGGATTGACGGACAGATGCCTGAGCACCTGGGAAGTGGTGGAACCGGTGTTGATAAGCACCGTGTCACCGGGTTCCACCAGGTCATTGACTTTCCGGCCGATGGCTTGTTTTTCCAGGCGATGGATTTGATCTTTCTCCGAATACAGGGGTTCGGTTTTCATGCGGTGCCGCAGAATGGCCCCGCCGTGGGTCCGGTCCAGAACGCCCTTTTTTTCCAACAGATCCAGGTCCCGCCGGATGGTCAGTTCCGTGACGTGCAACATCCGGCTCAGCTCGATCACCTTGACCACCCCTTTTTCCTGGATCAGATTCTGGATCCGGGTCTGCCGGTCGGCCGGTATGTAGTTCTTTTTCATGGATTTCCTGGAATTGTTTTTATTTTGTTCTCGGGAATCACTGCCGCTCCCGGGTTCTCCTTTTTATGATGCCAGGTTCCGGGGGGGATTTGTGCCGGCCTGTCAGAACCTGAAGATCTCAGGCCGGCACAAAGGGTTTCCCCGGGGCAGGATGGTGCCCGGACAGGGCACTCCCCGGGAGGGGTGCCTGTATCATGCAATTGTCCGGGCCGCAGATAAAAATTACTCTTTCCAGGTCTTGATCAGTTCATCATAATCCACGGTCTGGCCTTTGGGTTTTTCATTGGCCAGTTTTGCCTTGGGTGCGCCCGGCTGACCCAGCCAGTACGCTTCGTCTTTTTCAGGATTCATTTTGGGTCCTTTGTCTCCCTGAACCCCGGATCTTTCAATCCTTTCCAAGACCCTGTCCATTTCCCTGGCCAGATTGTCCATGGCTCTGTCAACGGTGACCTCACCGCCCACAGCTTCCCCGATGTTCTGCCACCACAATTGTGCCAGACGCGGATAATCCGGGACATTGGTACCGGTATCCGTCCATACATGACGGGCCGGGCTGCGGTAGAATTCCACCAGACCGCCCAGTTTGGGGGCCCGTTCTGTAAAGGAGGCATCCCGGATATCACTGTCCCTGACCGGTGTCAGTCCCACATGGGCTTTTTTCAGGGAAGTGGTCTTGGCCACGGTGAACTGGGCATACAGCCATGCCGCCTTGCGCCGGTCCACAGGGGTGCTCTTTAACAGGGTCCAGGAGCCGCAGTCCTGATATCCCACCTTCATGCCCTCTTCCCAGTAAGGTCCGTGGGGAGAGGGGGCCATGCGCCATTTGGGGGTCCCGTCTTCGTTGACCGTGGGTCCGGGGGCCACCATATCAGGGATAAACGCCGTGTACCAGAAAATCTGCTGGGCCACGTTTCCTTTGGCCAGAAAGGGAAGGTACTGGTAAAAATCCATGCCCAGTGCACCGGGAGGGGCATATTTACGCAGCCATTCCATGTATTTTCGCAATGAATATTTGGCTGCCGGGCTGTTGGCGGCCCCGCCCCGGCTGACACTGGAGCCCACGGGACGGTTGTTTTCATCCACACGGATGCCCCATTCGTCTACAGGCAGGCCGTTGGGCAGGCCCTTGTCCCCGGCACCGGCCATGGAGAGCCAGGCATCGGTGAACCGCCATCCCAGATCCGGGGATTTCTTGCCGTAGTCGTTATGTCCGTATACAGGCTGTCCGTCGATCTCCTTGACGTGTTCAGTGAAAAACTCCGCAATGTCCTCGTATGCAGACCAGTTGATGGGAACCCCTAACTCATACCCGTAAATCTCTTTGAACTGTTTCTGGAAATCTTCCCGGCTGAACCAGTCATACCGGAACCAGTACAGGTTGGCAAATTGCTGGGCCGGCAGCTGATACAGTTTACCGTCCGGGCCCGTACCAAAATCTTTGCCAAAAAAATCATCCACATCCAGGGTGGGCAGGGTCACATCTTTGCCTTCGCCGGCCATCCAGTCGGTCAGGTTGACGGTCTTGCCATACCGCCAGTGGGTACCGATAAGGTCGGCATCGTTGATCCAGGCATCATAAATATTCTGGCCCGACTGCCACTGGGTCTGGAGTTTTTCAATGACATCTCCTTCCTGAATCAGGTCATGGGTGACCTTGATGCCGGTGATCTCTTCAAAGGCTTTGGTCAGGACCTTGGATTCATACTCATGGGTGGGAATGGTTTCAGACACCACTTTGATTTCCATCCCCTTGAAAGGCTCGGCCGCTTTGATAAACCATTCCATTTCCGCCAGCTGTTCAGCTTTGGTCAACGTGGAGGGGGTGAATTCTTCGTCAACCCATTTCTTTGCCGCATCAATCCCTGCCTGGGCCGGCAGGGAGATCAACAGCAATGCCATGCCCAGCAGGCATGCCAGGGCAGCATTGCCCAGGCGTTTTCCAGCTAATTTTTTTTTCATGCGTGATTCCTCCCAGGCCTTCGTTATGGATAATGCAAGGGCCGGTGCTGGACTGAAGGCCTTTGATAAAGCCCGGGTACCGGCCGGTTCGTACGGCGCTGCTATCCCCAGCGCATCACCACCCCCATCCAGAGGATGGCAATACCCAGAGCAAACCAGATGGCCAGATCGGTCAGACCGATCCAGGCCAGATGAATATAGGCGGAAACCAGAAGGCCGATGAAAAGCCGGTCTCCTCTGGTGGTGGCAATGGGCAGAAACCCTTTACGTTTGATGGTGGGACTTTTAATTTCCCAGATGGTCATGCCGGCCAGCATCAGGGCGATAAATGAGAAAAAGACTGCGGTGGGCACTGTCCAGGCCATCCATTCAAGATTCATATCGCCTCCTTTTTATACCCGTCCCAGGGCAAAACCCTTGGCCAGATAATTTCTCACAAACCAGATGACAAGAGCACCGGGAACGATGGTCAGAAAGCCGGCAGCTGCCAGAAGTCCCCAGTCCAGGCCTGAGGAACTGACAGTGCGGGTCATGGTGGCGGCAATGGGTTTGGCTGCGGTTGTTGTCAGGGTCCGGGCAAACAACAGCTCCACCCAGGAGAACATGAAACAGAAAAAGGCCGCCACCCCGATGCCGGACCGGATCAACGGGATAAACACAAAAAAGAAAAACCGGGGAAATTTGTACCCGTCAATAAAGGCGGTTTCATCAATTTCCCTGGGCACCCCTGAAATAAATCCTTCCAGAATCCATACCGTCAGGGGCAGGTTGAACAGGCAGTGGGCCAGGGCCACGGCAATGTGGGTGTCGATGAGGTTGAAGGTAGAGTACAGCTGGAAAAACGGCAGCAGAAACACAGCGGCCGGTGCCATGCGGTTGGTGAGCAGCCAGAAGAACACATGCTTGTCCCCGATAAAGGAATACCGTGAAAACGCATAGGCCGCAGGCAGGGCCGTCACCAGGCAGATAATGGTATTTAAGACCACATAGATGATGGAATTGATATACCCGGAGTACCAGGCAGAATCGGTAAAGATGGTGATGTAGTTGTCAAAGGTGATCTCCGTGGGAATGAACACCAGTCTTGCCATAATATCGGCATTGGTGCGCAGAGACATGTTGAGCATCCAGTATATGGGCAGCATGATGAGCACCAGGTAAGCTGTCAAAATGATATAGCGCTTTTTCATGATGATTCTCCTTTCCCCACATTGAGCAGCACCTGGTAAAACAGGTAGCAGAACAGCAGGACAATGAGAAAATAGATCAGAGAAAATGCCCCGGCCGGTCCCAGATCAAACTGGCCCACAGCGATCTTGACCAGGTAGATGGACAAAAACGTGGTGGCATTGCCGGGGCCACCGCCCGTGAGAACAAAGGGTTCCGCATAGATGAGAAAGCTGTCCATGAATCGCAGCAACAGGGCAATGGTGAGAACCCCGCGCATTTTGGGCAGCTGGATATATTTGAAAATAGCCCAGGCGGAAGCCCCGTCGATTCGGGCTGCCTGGTAATAGGCTTCGGGTATGGACCGCAGGCCGGCATAGGCCAGCAGGATCACCAGGGGGGTCCAGTGCCACACCTCCATGAGCATGAGGGTGATCCAGGCGTGAAGTCCGGATGCGGTATGATCAAAGGTGATTCCCATGTTGTTGATGAACGCCCCCATCAGCCCGATATCCGGCCGGGTGAAGATGATCCAGATGGTGCCGATGACATTCCAGGGAATCAGCAGGGGCAGGGCAATCAATACCAGGCACACGGATGATCCCAGTCCCTTTTTGGTGGGCATGGTCAAAGCGATGGCAATGCCCAGGGGCATTTCTATGAGCAGCACCAGTCCGGAAAACAGCAGCTGCCGCCACAATGCTTCATGGAGGCGCGGGTCCGTCAGGGTTTCCTTGAACCATTCCGTTCCCACAAATATCCGCTGGCCCGGACCGAATATGTCCTGGATGGAATAGTTGACCACGGTCATCAACGGGATAATGGCGCTGAAGGCAACAATGATAAAGACCGGTAAGATAAACAGCCACCCTTTGTTGTCCTGCCATTTTTTCATATTTTGAAGGTCTCCTTAATTTAGCATTTCAGGGATTTTATTTTAAGAGATGGTCGTTTTCAAACAGCCGGATCCATTTTTTGGGAAATGATACCCAGGCCCTGGAACCGGGAACCGGGTCATTTTCAGCGATCCTGGCCCGGATGGTCTGGTCGTTGAATGCCAGGGCCACCACCCGGTAGCTGCCCTGGTCTTCCACGGACTGGACCGGTACCTGAAAACTGCCGGCGGTTTCCTGCACATGAATTGTCAGATAAAGGGGCCGGATACCCAGCTCCAGGGACCCTGTGGCCCGGTTTCCCAGGGCTGCGGTGCGGTCATCCAGCGGAATGTCATGTTCCCCCACCCTGGCTTTGCCGTTTTCCATGGTGCAGGGTAAAAAGTTCATGCCCGGACTGCCGATGAAATACCCCACAAACTTGTGGTCGGGATATTCAAACAATTCCTGGGGCGTACCGATCTGAACGATCTTTCCTTCATACATCACAATGATCTGATCGGCAAAGGTCAGTGCCTCCACCTGGTCATGGGTAACATAGATCAACGTCAGTTTGAGCTGTTCATGGATCTCCTTGAGCTTGCACCGCAGTTGCCATTTAAGCTGTGGATCGATGACCGTGAGGGGTTCATCAAACAAAATGGCGGCTACATCTTCGCGCACCAGCCCCCGGCCCAGAGAAATTTTCTGTTTGGCATCCGCCCCCAACCCTTCCGCTTTTTTGTGGAGCACGGCTTCCAGTTCCAGTATCCGGGCCACTTCCTTGACCCGGGCGTTAATATAGGCGGTGTCAAATCCCCGGTTTTTCAAGGGAAAGGCCAGGTTGTTGAATACGGTCATGGTGTCATAGAGAACCGGAAACTGGAACACCTGGGCGATGTTGCGTTTTTCCGGCGGCAGGTCCGTGACATCGGTGTCTCCAAACCGGACCCGCCCTTTGCTGGGTTTGAGCAGGCCGGATATGATGTTCAGCAGGGTGGTCTTTCCACATCCTGACGGCCCTAAAAGGGCATAGGCCCCGCCGTCATCCCAGATATTGTGAATGCGTTTCAAGGCATAGTCTGCATCGGTTTTGGGAAACGGCAGGTAACTGTGGGCGATTTCATCCAGACTTATTTGCGCCATCCAGATCTCCTTTACGCTGTTTGATTTTCAGCCGTTTTGGCTGGGCCCGGGGATATCAACAGGTCCCCATTTTCTGCAAATACGAAAAAATTGCCCGGATTCATATACACGGTGATATCAGAACCGATTTTCCGGGCATCAATGCCCACTTCATGGAGAACCGTTTTGTAACCGCTGTACCGGAAATGAATAAAGGTTTCCGACCCGTTTATTTCTGATATTTCCACGGTGGCATGAATCTTTATATCCCCGGGGTCCTGGGGGTGCAGGTACAGATGGTTGGGCCGGATCCCGATGTGATACCGGCCCGAAGCAAGGGCTGCAATGGGACCGGCAACCGCCAGGGCAAGATCATCCCCCAGGGTCAGGCGCCCGTCATTCAGCACTGCCGCAAACAGGTTGATGGGAGGATCCGAGAGCAGCTGGGCCGTCTCCACCGTGGCAGGATTCCGGTACACCTGTGTGGTGGGCCCGGTCTGGCACACCCGGCCCTTGTCCATGACCACGATATTGCCCCCCAGTTTCAACGCTTCCGATGGTTCGGTGGTGGTGTATACCACCACACAGTCCCGTTTTTTAAATATGGCGGTCAGTTCTTCCAGCAGTTCTTCGCGCAGTTTGTAATCCAGGTTGACCAGGGGTTCATCCAGCAACAGCAGCTGACTGTCTTTCATCAACGCCCGGGCAATGGCCACCCGCTGCTGCTGTCCCCCTGACAGTTCCGCCGGCATTCTGTCCAGCATCTCTTCCAGGTGCAACAGTTTTGCGGTTTCCATCACCTTTTCTTTGATTGTTGCTTTGGGCACCCCGCTGATCTGCAAAGGAGAGGCAATGTTCTGGAAAACGGTAAAAGAGGGATAATTGATAAACTGCTGGTACACCATGGCCACCTGGCGTTTGCGCACGGATATGCCAGTGACGTCCCTGCCGTCCATTACGATTTTCCCGGTGGAGGGGCGGTCCAGGCCTGCCATGATGCGCAGCAGGGAGGTTTTTCCGGCCAGGGTCCTGCCGAGAATGACATTTCTGGATCCGGATGCAAGGTCAAGGCTGATATCGGCCAGATGCATCTCGCCTTCCACATATTTGTTCACCTGGTCAAGAATAAGCCCCATGCGTCTGCTGATGCCTCCTGAAAAGGGGTTGGGCCCGAACAATTGCAAAAGAGCGGGTGGTACACAATTGTTTGGATTTGAATGTTTCCATTGTGTTGATTTGTTATTAGACTTCCATGGGGAAGTCAAGAAAAAAAGATAAAAAACGTTAAAAAAAAATAAAATATGTTGAAATTGGTCGACAAAAAGAATAAAAAAGAATCATTTACAATCAAAAAAGCCCGAGTGTCCGAACAGGCGCGTGTTTTTGACATCAGCTTTTGACATCCGGAGGAAAAAAGAGGTTATTTGGAAACCCAGGCACTGATCATAGGAGGCGGCACAACCGGCACAGGCATTGCCAGGGATCTTGCCTTGCGGGGAATCAGCTGTATTCTCATTGACAAAAAAGATATCAATGCCGGTGCCTCGGGCGCCAACCACGGGCTGCTCCACAGCGGTGCCCGGTACATTTTAAAAGACAGTGAGACCGCTGTGGAATGCCGGCAGGAAAGCCTGCTGCTCAAACGCCTGGCCCCCCATTGTATGGAAGATACGGGCGGGTTGTTTGTGGCGTTGCCTGAAGATGATGATACCTATATTGCCCGGTTTCCCGAATTGTGCCGCACATGCGGTATTGACTGCCAGCCCGTGGATGCGGCCCAGGCACTGCACATGGAGCCCTGCCTGGCCCCGGATGTCAAAGCCGTGTTTGCCGTCCGGGATGCCGTGGTGGATCCGTTCAGTCTCTCTTTGGACAATGCGGCGGATGCCCAGGCCAACGGGACCCGTATCCTGCGCAATGCCCGGGTGGAAGGGTTCATATCCCATAAAGGCCGGATCCAGGCGGCCAGGATCAGGGACACCCGAACGGGCGATACCTTTCAAATCGAGGCCTGTCAGTATATCAACGCCACCGGGGCCTGGGCCGACAAGGTGGCGGCCATGGCCGGGGCCCATATTTCCATGCTCTATTCCAAAGGATCCCTGCTCATTACCCAGAGCCGCATCAATACCCGGGTGATCAACCGGCTGCGCCCGGCCGCAGATGCCGATATCCTGGTACCCGGGGGCACAGTATCCATCATCGGGACGACCTCACTGGAAATCGACAATCTGGATGATATCCGGCCCACCATGGATGAAGTGGATACCATCATTCAACAGGGGGCTGTCATGGTACCGGCGCTTGCCACCACCCGGTATATCCGGGCCTATGCCGGGGTCCGGCCCCTGGTGAAAAACGGCGGTGACGCGGGCCGGGCTGTCAGCCGCAACTATACCCTTAAAGACCATGAGTCTGAGGGCCTGGAAAATTTTGTCACCATCACCGGCGGCAAGCTGACCACCTATCGCCTGATGGCGGAAAAAACCGCGGATATCGTGGCCCGCCGCCTGAACAACCGTCACCCCTGCCGGACCGCTGACCTGCCCCTGCCGTCCAGCAGCAAAGGGGCCTGGACCGAACCCGGGAAAGCGCCCCGGTCCCGGGCCGCCAGAGCTCAGTCCCCCGGGCCTTCCTCCGGAAACACCCTGATTTGTGAATGTGAGATGGTGTCTGAGTCCATGGTGGACCGCATCGTGGACTCGCTGAAAGCGGAGGGCCGGCCCCCGGCCCTGACGGAGGTGGGGCAGCGCAGCCGCATCGGCAAAGGCCCCTGCCAGGGGACCTTCTGTTCTTTCCGGCTGGCTGCATATCTGTACCGCACCGGGGACCTGTCAGGGGACCAGGGCCTGTCCCAGATCCGGGAATTTGTCAACGAACGCTGGAAAGGGCTGATGCCCCTGGTACGGGACCGGGAGCTTGTACGCATGGAACTGCAGGAATCGTTTTTATGCGGCCTGTTCAACATGGACGCTGACGGATGGACCCCAAACCCATGACAGACACCGTCATTCATACACAACTGGCCGTCATCGGATCCGGTATGGCCGGCATGGCAGCCGCCATTTTTGCCCGGAACCGGGGAATCACCACGGTCCAGGTGGGCCGGACTTCGGAGATGAGCTTTGCCAGCGGGTGCCTGGATTTGTTCAGCACCCTGCCGGGACATCCACCCCGGGTGTTTGCAGACCCCTTTGAAGGCATTGCCGCCCTGGTGAAAGCCCGGCCCAAACATCCCTATGCCCATGTCACCCAAGACCAGATCCGCAACGGGTTCCAGGAGTTCACCCGGTTCATGGCCCAGGCCGGCATCTGTTTTCACGGCCCGGACCGGGACGTCAACCAGCAGATGATCACGCCGGCCGGTACCCTCAAACCCACCTGGCAGGTGCCGGCCGCCATGATCGCCGGGGCCAGGGCCGTGGCTGAAAATCAGCGGATCGGCCTGGTGGACATCCAGGGACTCAAGGGGTTTGGTGCCAGGCAGATGGCCCAGACCCTGAAAACAAAGCTGCCCGGAATCACCGGCGCCACCATTGCATTTCCGGGCCGGGAAACCGCCGGGGACCTGATGTATGAACGCCTTGCCTGGGACCTGGAAACCCCGGCCGTGATGGACCGGTTCATCCAGCGGCTGCGGCCCCATGCCGACCCCGTGGAAGTGCTGGGACTGCCGGCTGTGCTGAGCCTGTACCGGTTCGAGGCCCAGCGCCGGGTCCTGGAACAGGCCCTGGGCCGGCCCGTGTTCGAGATCCCCACCCTGTCTCCATCCGTGACCGGCATGCGCATGAAAGAGGCGTTTCTGGGAAAACCGGGCGGCACGGGACACCACCATTTTCCTGTGGCGGTTTCCGGCATAACCCGGGACAGGGACGGGTTTGGCTTTTTGGTCACCCGGGGACAGGAACCCGTCGAAATCCGGGCCCGGTACCTGATCCTGGCCACGGGACGGTTTCTGGGCCAGGGGCTGGGGGTGACGGCGGACCGGATCACGGAAAGGCTGTTCAACCTGCCTGTGACCCAGCCTTCAGGCCGGGCCGGATGGCTGTGCCGGGATTTCTTTGATCCCGAAGGTCATCCCGTGAACCGGGCGGGTATTGAAACGGATGGATTTTTCAGACCCCTGGATGCCGCCGGATCCGTGTTTGATTCCCGGATGTATGCGGCGGGCAGCATTCTGGCCCACCAGGACTGGAAACGGGAAAAATCCGGGTCCGGCATTGCCATTGCATCGGCATTCCGGACCGTGTCCCATCTGACGTCATCATGACCTTGCCGGATATCACCCGGGCGGATGTCTGATGGCTGACGACGTATGGGTGTTTATTTTTGTCCGGATCAACGGTATACTTTTTTTTATCATAAAAACACTTTGTCACAAGGAGACATGTCATGACATCCTATCTCGGGGCCGTGGACCAGGGCACCACCAGCACCCGGTTCATCATTTTTAACAAGGACGGCGGCATTGTGGCCGTCAGCCGGATGGAACATGACCAGATCTGTGAAAAACCCGGGTGGGTGGCCCATGATCCGGCCCAAATCCGGGACAACACCGTCGCGGTCATTGCAAGGGCCCTGGAAAAGGCCGGCCTCACCGGCAGGGACCTGGCCGCGGTCGGGGTCACCAACCAGAGAGAGACCGTGACGGCCTGGGACAGGCACACGGGAAAACCGCTGTATCATGCCATTGTCTGGCAGTGCGCCCGCAGTGATGAGATCTGCCGGAACCTGGATGCCGTGCACGGCAGGGACTGCTTCCGGCAGCAAACCGGGCTGCCCACGGCCACCTATTTTTCCGGTCCCAAGATCAAATGGATGATGGACCATGTACCGGCGGTCAGGCAGGCCGTGGACAACGGCACAGCCCTGTTCGGCACCATGGACACCTGGGTGATCTGGAATCTCACGGGCGGACCGGGAAAAGGAACCCATGTCACGGATGTGACCAATGCCTCCCGGACCCTGCTCATGAACCTGAACACCCTGGACTGGGACCCGGATATCCTGAATACCCTGGGAATTCCCCGGGACTCCCTGCCGGCCATTGTGCCCTCGTCCGACCCGGCCGCGCTGGGAAAGACCCATGCCGCCGGCCCCTTAGGAGAAGGGGTGACCGTGGGAGGTGCCCTGGGAGACCAGCAGGCTGCGCTGTTCGGCCACACCTGCTTTGCACCGGGGGAGGCCAAAAACACCTATGGCACGGGCTGTTTTCTGCTGTTCAACACGGGACACGACATCACTGTGTCAAACCACGGCCTGCTCACCACCCTGGGATACCAGATACAGGGGGAGAAGCCCGTGTATGCCCTGGAAGGCTCCATTGCCTATGCCGGGGCCCTGGTGCAGTGGGTTCGGGACAACCTGGGACTGATCGCTTCGGCCCCGGAAATCGAAGATCTTGCCGGCACGGTTGAAGACAACGGGGACGTGTATTGTGTGCCCGCTTTTTCCGGGCTGTTCGCCCCCTACTGGCGGTCCGATGCCAGAGGGGTGATCACGGGGCTGACCCAGTTTGCCACCAAAGGCCATATCGCCCGGGCCGTGCTGGAAGCCAGTGCCTACCAGACCCGGGACATTGTGGAAGCCATTTCAAAAGACCTGGGCCGGGACATGAACCTCAAGACGTTGAAAGTGGATGGCGGCATGGTGGAAAACCCGACATTGATGCAGTTCCAGGCCGATATCCTGAACGTGGATGTGATCCGCCCCAGGGTCACGGAAACCACGGCCTTAGGTGCGGCCTATGCCGCTGGCCTGGCCGTGGGGTTCTGGCCGGATACCGATTCTTTAAAGAAAAACTGGCAGGCCCACACCACCTGGTATCCGGACATGGATGACACCCGGCGGGCTCAATTATACGGCAGCTGGCAGAAAGCAGTAAAAAAATCTTTGGGGTGGTGTTGAAAAACCTTGAGCCGGGTTGGCTTAAAACCACTTTTTTTTCTTGAAATAACCCAGCAGGGCCCCGGCAATGACCACGAGCACCCCCCAGAAGATAAAATAACTGTATTTATACCTGAGTTCCGGCAGGTAATCAAAATTGGTGCCGTAAATGCCGGCGATAAAAGTTAAGGGAATGAAAATCGCGGCAAAAATAGTCAGCACCTTCATGATATCGTTCATCTTGTTGGCGGTCACGGAATTGTAGATGTTGAGCTGATCCGTGAGAAGATCCCGATAGGTATCGATGGCCTCCGTGGCGTGAATAATGAGGTCTTCCAGATCTTTTAAAAAATAGTATGTCTTTTCGTGAATCAGATCGCTTTCAAGGCGAAGCAGCTGAAAAATGGCTTCCCGGGCCGGGCGGATCGATTTTTTCAGATAACTGGTTTCCCGTTTAAACCGGTTTATTTTTTCCATCACCTTTTTATCATGATCAGAAAGAATTTCCTCTTCCAGGTCTTCAATCTGCTCTCCGATGTGTTCGATCACGGAAATATAATTTTCCACCACCGTGTCCATGAGTGCACAGGCCAGATAATCGGTCCCTTCGGCACGTATCCGGGATTTCTGGCGCCGGATTCTTTCCCGGACCGGTTCAAACACATCACCGGCACGCTCCTGGAATGTGAGAATGAACCGCTCGCCTACCACCAGGCTCAACTGCTCATTCATCACCATCCGGGTCTGTCTGTCAAACCGGATCATTTTCAGGACAATGAATAAATAGGAGTCATAGTCATCAATCTTGGGGCGCTGGCCTGTGTTGAGGATATCTTCCATCACCAGGGGATGCAGGTCAAATTCCCGGCCGATACGGCCGATGGTTTCCACATCGTGCAGACCGTTGATGTTGATCCAGGTGACGGATTCCGATGTTTTGTAATGACTGGTGTCCCGAATATCCTGAATCACCAAATTTGTGAGGTGATGGGCATCATAATCAATCACCCGGATATCGATTTCCTCAGTTTTTCTGGTACCCACAAAAACAAGGGCACCCGGACTTTGCCCTTTCACCGGTTCCCTGTTTTTTAAAAACCGTGCCATGAGTCCCTTCTCTTTTTTAGTTGTTCCATGCCCTGACACAGCAGTCATAGGGGGTTTTTTGAATTTTATACTCTATATCATCAGGTTACCATTTTCAATTTTGGGTTGCAAAGGGTAATTTTTCATCCTTTGCTTGACAAACAGCGATGGCCTGGCCTAATTCTATTTTCATAGGTCTGTCAGAAGAAAGAAGTTGTAAACTCAACAAATATTTACGGAAGGCCCTAGTATATGACTGACACCGTCAAACAGATTCTGGACCGGCTCTATCCGGATTATTCATGCGGGCAGCGACTGCACCATCTGGGTGGTGCAGTGACCGGCCTTCTGAATGGTCCCGCCGCATGATGCCATGATGCACAAGATATGTTATTTCCATATGCTTCTGCTGCTGATTCTGACCGGCTCTCCAGGCTGGGCCGGATCAGCAGGCACGCCCAAACCGGTCTCTTTTGTCCTGCTCCATGTGAATGACACCCATTCCCGGTTCACTCCCCGGCCGTATGCCCTGCAGTTTCCCGGACTGGAGACTCCAATGCCGGTGCCGGTGGGATCGGTGTCAAAAATAGCGGCCCTGGTGCGGCAGACCCGGGAACACTCTCCCCATGTGCTGTTTCTCCATGCCGGGGACATGGTCCAGGGATCCCTGTACTACACCCTGTTTCACGGACAGGCGGAAGCACATGTATTCAACGCCATGGGCCTGGATGCCATGGCTGCGGGCAACCATGAATTTGACCGGGGAACCGGCGGCATCCTTTCTTTGCTGGATCATGCGCAATTTCCCGTTATGTCGGCCAACATGGATGTATCCGACGACCCGGATCTGGCCGGCCGGATTCCCCCTTACATCATCAAACAGGTGGACGGGGTACCCGTGGCCGTGATCGGACTTCTGACCCGGGACCTGCACCGGACATCCAGTCCGCCGGATACGCTCAGAATGGGCCCGGTGATCCAGACGGCCCAGGAAACGATCAATCGACTCACAGCCCGGGAAATCCGGATCATCATCCTGCTCTCCCATATCGGATATGAAAAGGACCGGCTGCTGGCGCGGTCAGTGACCGGAGCAGACATTATCGTGGGCGGCCATTCCCACACCCTGCTGGGAAATTTTCAAGATCTGGGGCTGACCCCTGAGGGATCTTATCCCACCATGGTCACGGCACCGGACGGGACGGATGTCCTGGTGGTCCATGCCTGGAAACACACCCGGCTGCTGGGACGATTGTCTGTGGATTTCGATGCTTCCGGCAAAATCGTTTCCCATCAGGGAAGTCCCTGCCTGATCGCCGGTATCCCGCTTCTGGACAAAGAGGAACAGCCCCTGGATCCTCGGACGCAGGAGCGGGTCCGGCTGGCCATTGAACGCGATACCCGCATAGCCCTGCCGGAACCGGATCCGGCCGTGGCCGCCATTGCCGAAATGTATGCAGCCCAGGTGGCTGAACAGGGCCACATTGTCGTGGGCCGGGCAGAGCAGCCCCTGCCCCATATCCGGGTGCCGGATCCAACCATACCCCAGGGCAGCGCCATTGCCCCGCTGGTAGCTGAATCCCTTAAAAGAAAAGTCAACCGCAATGGATTTGATGTGGATATCGCCATCCAGAATGCCGGCGGGGTCCGGACCGGACTCCGGGCCGGGGACATCACCATCGAAACCATTTACACCCTGCTGCCGTTTGAAAACACCCTGGTCATTTTCCAGATGACCGGGCAACAGATCAACGCCCTGCTGGAAGATGCATCAGGGGCTATCTTTGATGGGCAGCAGTTTTTCGGGGGATTTCCCTATACCTCGGGCCTTCGGTTCCGGATCGACCCGGCGGCCGGCAAAGGAAACCGAATTTCCGAGTGCCGGGTGATGGATGCATCCCGAAACTGGCACCCCATGAACAGCCATGCGACCTACCGGGTGGTGGTCAACAGTTTTCTTGCCGGCGGCGGAGACGGATACACCGCGTTTGACAGTCTGGAGGGCCATGACACGGGATTCATCGATACCCAGGCGTTTCTGGAATATGTCTCCGCACAAAAAACGCTGGATCCTCCTGACAGAGACCCTTTTTTTCAAACCCCATAACCGGATAAGAACAAGGAACTGCACCGCATGGAACCTGTCAGATTTACCGCCGGCACCGGAATCAAAACCATTGGGCTGGTATGCTGCCTGTTTTTGTTCTCAGTGGCCATGATCGAAAAAAGCCCCCCATCATCCCCCTCTCTCCGGAACCGGTTTTTCCATGATATCGAGCGGCGGTATCCGGTTGTCCGATTCCGGGAATACACCCCTTTTTTAATGAACATGGCTTTGCCGACACAACTGCGGGAAGTGACCGCTTACAATGCAGGGGATATAGCCCAGTGCAGTAATGACCCATGCATCAGTGCGTCCGGGGAAAATCTGTGTGAAACCCTGGCCCGGGGATATCGTCGATGCGCCGCCAACTTCGTCCCCTTGGGGACCCGGCTGCATATCGACACCCTTGGAGAATTTGTGGTGGTGGACCGAATGCACCCGCGGTTCAGTGACCGGGTGGATATTGCCATGATGCTGAATGAAAAAAAGCAGGCCAAAGCATTCGGGGTTCAGCATCTCCGGGTCACGATTCTGGATCTTCAACCAAAGCCGCTCACAGCCACGGCTGATTCCTTTGAATAAGCGGTTCAGTCACCGGCCCTGTCATGATCGTGAACCGGCCCATTGGAAGGAACGGTGCTCTGTGCATGTGCCGGGGAAAGTTCCATCCTCGGATCCAGATGCATGGCCACATCCGACGTGGTTTCCATCATAACAAACTCCACCTGCTCATCCACCGGCACAATCCGCACGGATTCCCTGCGCCGCAGTAACAGCGTCACCCCGGCATACCCCCCGCTGACGACGATCATATAAAAATACAACCCATAAGGGGTGCCGGACAGGGTCATGACGGTGGCGGACAGAATCGGTCCGAACACGGCCCCGATGCTGTAAAACAGCAGCAGCACGGAACTGACCTTCACCACATCCTGGGCATCGAAGATATCATGGGCCCGGGCCACGGCCACCGGATAAATGGAAAAAAAGATACCGCCGAAAAGCGTGGTTGTCCCCAGAAGCAATCCCAGTGACTGTTGGGAAAAAACCAGGATCACCAGGGATATCATCGCCAGGATAATGCCCAGAAACGGCAGCACCAGGGATCGATCCAGGCGGTCTGAAATCAGTCCCACCGGCCACTGAAGCATGAGTCCGCCAAACACCGTCAGGGTCATGAACCAGGAAATCTGGCCCACGCTCAACTGAATCTGGTGGGCAAACACCGGTCCCATGGTGTAAAAGGCGCTGTGCAGAAGCCCGGAACCAAAGCACCCCAGTATGCTGATGGGTGCTTTTCTCAAAATAGTTTTCAAGGCTTTTTGTTCGACCCTGGGCAGCTTCGGGTGAATGGACCGGGTCATGGCCACGGGCACGGTGCTCAACACCACAAACACCCCTGCCACCAGAAACAGGGTCTGGCTGCGGACATCGCCTGCGTTCAGCAGCTGCTGCCCCACCGTGCTGCCCATATAGGTCACGATCATGTAGATGGAAAAAATGCGCCCCCGGAATTTGGGTTCAGCGCATTCATTGAGCCAGCTCTCTATGACCATGAACAGTCCCATGGTGGATATGCCCGAGACAAAGCGCAACCCGGCCCACAGCAAGGGGGAGGTATAAAATCCATGAATCATCACCACGGCGGTGGTGACGGCGGTAAATGCGGCAAAGGCCCGGATATGCCCCACAGTCTGAATGATCTTCCGGCAATAGGCGGTGCCGGCCACCAGTCCCACGAAATAGGCACTCAACACCAGGCCGGTCAACTGGGTGGATACGCCTTCCAGCGACAGCCGGAACCCCAGAAACGTGTTCAGCAGCCCCTGTCCCATCATCAGCAGGGTTACGGCAGAGTACAGGGCAATGAATGGTCTGATAGTGGCAATCATGGTTAACGCCTCCCCAAAGAGATCAGAATGATCAAAAACAAAAGCCAGATAATTTAAATCAGACCAGCGCCTTAGTCAATCATTATTTCCAGTCCTGGCTGCTTTCCCAAAGCCACACCCCAAAAAGCAGTTGCCAACCCAAAGACACACTTACTACCACTCCTTTCATTGGGCGAAAACAAATAAAATAAATATAATTATTTAATATCAAATAGTTACAAAAAAAATTATCAAAAAAATCTGAGCGGAACACCATTTGCATTCATCGATTTAGACGCTGATAAAAACGATTATTTTTATATTTGGAGAAAAACAATGAATAAAACCATACTCACACCTATACTGATACTGACCGGAATTTTAGGGATCATGGCTGTTATGGCCTCAACCAACCTGTTTACCCCTGTTGTCACATTCATTCATACCGGTTCTATTACCCCGTCCCAGGCTTTGGCCTGCCTCCTGTTCACAATCTTCGGGTTTGCCGCCGCTTTTTATTTTCTGAACAGCCTGTGCCATTACTTTGTTCCCCGGATTGAAGCAGAGTTGAAAGACAAAAAAACCGTCAGACCGGACAATCATCTTATAAAAAAAAATAGCGGGATAAAGGTACTAACCAAATAATAAAAGGAGGTAGTATGCCACGTTTAAAGGACAACATGCCCGTAATAGCCATCGGCTTGTTCTTGCTGATTTATGGATTCATTGTAAACACAGGAGTTCTCTTGCCCTTATTAAAGTCTCTGAAGACCCACAAATCCATGGATCTTCAGGTCATGCTCAGCCTGATTGTCGGCTGTCTGGCCCTGGTTTGTGCCCTGATCAACTCAGCCAGGCAAAAACCCGGCACATCGATTTTTGACCGGTTTGTTCTTCAGCCGATGGGCGGTATTGCCATGATCCTGATCATGGCCATGGCCATCCGCTGGTACCTTGAGCCCCTGGTCAAGATGATGAGCGCATCCCTTGAACCGGCAATCGGTTTCAAGGTGTACAAGGTTCTCAACCTCAACTATGTTGTTGAACGAAGCCGCTATCGCGGCAGAAAAAGAACTCAAAATCGTGTATACTCCTGTAATTGCTCAATTCCGGGCATTTATAAACAAAGGAGTTTACCATGAACAAAAAAGAAACAACTCGATTTGATGCACTCT
>JAIPDL010000043.1 GCA_021737695.1 Desulfotignum sp.
AAATCGATGCCACCTGCGAGCTGGTGGATTTTTTCCGGTTCAATGCCAAGTACATGGAAGAGATCTATGCCGGGCAGCCAGCCTCGGAAAGAGGGGTCTGGAACCGCCTGGAGTACAGGGCTTTGGAAGGATTCATTTTCGCCCTGACCCCGTTCAACTTCACCGCCATTGCCGGCAACCTGTGCGGGGCACCGGCTGTCATGGGCAATACCGTGGTATGGAAACCGGCCTCCACGGCCGTGCTGTCCGGATATTACATCATGCAGATCCTCAGGGAAGCAGGCCTGCCCGACGGGGTGATCAATTTTGTTCCGGGAAAAGGCTCTGTGGTGGGTGAGTCCGTGCTGGGCCACAAAGACCTGGCCGGCATCCATTTCACCGGTTCCACCAGGGTGTTCAGGACATTGTGGAAAAAAGTGGGCAATAATATTGACACCTACAAATCCTATCCCCGGGTTGTGGGTGAAACCGGCGGGAAAGACTATATCTTCATGCATCCGTCCGCCCATGCCGATCAGGTGTTGACAGCGGCCGTCCGGGGGGCGTTTGAATTCCAGGGCCAGAAATGCAGCGCATGTTCGCGCATGTATGTGCCGGAATCCAGGTGGGATGAAATTACCGTGAAACTTGCGGCAAGTATCGAAAAAATCACGGTCGGCAGTGTCATGGAATTCAGTCACTTCATGAATGCCGTGATCGATGAAGCAGCATTCGACAATGCCGTCGGGTTTATTGAACGGGCAAAAGCATCAGATGCCGCCGATATTCTGGTGGGCGGCAATGCAGACAAATCAAAGGGATATTTTATTGATCCCACCGTGATTGTGACAACAGACCCCTGTTATGAATCCATGGTCCAGGAAATTTTTGCCCCTGTTCTGACACTTTACAGGTATGCGGACGAAGAAATGGAGCAGACACTGGAGCTGCTGGACAAAACCTCGGCATATGCCCTGACCGGCGGCATTTTTGCCCGGGACAGACAGGCCATTAATGAAATGACAGCCGCCCTGACCCACAGTGCCGGTAATTTCTACATCAACGACAAACCCACCGGCGCTGTGGTGGGTCAGCAGCCTTTCGGCGGCGCCCGGGCCAGCGGCACCAATGACAAGGCCGGCAGCATGCTCAACCTGCTGCGCTGGACATCCACCCGGACCATCAAGGAAATTTTTGTTCCGCCGGAAGATATTGCCTATCCGTTTATGGGAACTGAGAAATAGAACCTGTACGGGTGCGAAGCAATCTCTGTCATTGAAACATGCAGATGATTGCTTCGCACGGGGTATCACAGAGCCTGGGGCGAAACCGGGTGCCCGGGGTTAATGCACAAACTGTTTGGCATATTCCGCATCGTTATACATGGCTTCGCCATACAGGTCCTTGCCGTAATCCCGGATAATGGTCTGCCCCGCATCTGAAGCCAGAAAATCGATGAATTCGGATGCAATGACCGGATGCTTTCCGCGATCTTCGGGCTGGCAGAGACCATGGTAGGTGTTGATCAGGAACGGATCACCTTTGAACAGCACTTTGAGATTGGGCAGGTCTTTTTTGCCGGCCACCCAGGTGGATGAGTCGGTCATGAAATAGCCGTTGACCTCATTGGCTTTTTTCAATGTGGCCACCATGAAATCCTTTGTGATCATGTACCAGTCTGAACCCGGTTGAATCCCGGATTTTTTCCAGACGGCCATCTCTTTTTTATGGGTGCCTGAATTATCCCCCCTGGACAGGAAAGGTGATTTTGTTTTTGCGATTCTGGCATAGGCATCTGCCGCACTGACAGCATCGGCAATGCCTGCGGGATCGTTTTTGGGTCCCACAATATAGAATTCATTGGAGCCGATCAGGGTCCGTTTGATGGCCCATCCATCAGCCACGGCCTGTTTTTCCGCAGCCGGGGCATGTACCATGATCACATCCACCTGTTGTTCCTGCAACAGGTTCAACGATTTGCCCGATCCCGCCTTGACCCAGCACATGGCCGTGCTGTGTTGCGCATTGAAGGCATCTGCCAGTTTTTCCAGCATGCCCAGCTCCCCGGGGCTGCCGGTGGCCAGTTTGAATGAGACCTCACTGTCTCCATAGGTAGCCTTGCAATCCGCTGCCCAGCTGGAACTGCCCATTGCCACAAACATCACCGTAAAACAGATAATAATTCCAAGCCATCTTTTTTTGAATGTATTCATGGTATCCTCTTTGTTATTTGTTACAGTTTATCATTTCAAAAGCTCCACCAGGTTTTACGTTTATAATAGTTAGTTGTTTTTTGTCAATAATAAAGACTTAAAAAGTATTATAATGAAATAATAAACCAATTATAACTATAAACATCTGAAATTTTCAGATTCGGATCGGATTTTTCATTGGACACTGTCCACCAGGTGCTCTTGACATGGTATCAATGAGTGATATCATTAAGGCATGAATAAAAAACAGCGGCAAACGCTTGCTAAAATATTTGAAAAACCTGAGCGGGCCGATATTTCATGGACCAATATTGAATCGCTATTTTCAGCATTGGGTGCTGATATTTCCGAGGGAAGAGGTTCACGAGTCAGGGTGGCGTTAAATGATATTCGTGCTGTTTTTCATAGGCCCCACCCGGAAAGAGTAACAAGCAAGGGAGCCGTTAAATCTGTAAGAAAATTCCTTCAGGAGGCGGGGGTGAGACCATGATGGAATATAAAGGATATTATGCAAATGTCGATTTTGATGATGAAGCCGGCATTTTTCATGGGGAAGTTATTAATTTGCGGGATGTAATTACCTTTGAAGGAGAATCGGTAGATGCACTACGTAAGGCATTTGCCGACTCAGTAGAAGATTATTTGGAGTTTTGTGCTGAGCGGAATGAGGAACCTGAAAAGCCTTACTCAGGAAAATTTTTAGTACGTGTTGAACCAGAACTTCATAAAACCCTTGTGATACAGGCGCGAAAGAATGGTAAAAGCCTTAACACATGGGTAAGTGATGCACTTCAAAAAGCAGCAGAAGATATCCCCCGGCCTGTTGCTTGAGAGGGGCTGGGCCAAAGCGTGCAGTGACCGGATATTTACCACGGCCTTCAGGCTGGCAGAGTCCATGGCAGGTGTTGATCAGGAACGGATCACCCCTTGAGAATATGTTTCAGATCTTTGAGAAGTAGAAACAGATGACATGGATCAGTGGGACTGGGTTCAAAATTCCAGGAAAGGTACCAGTTTCTGGCGTTTTCGACCTCATCCGAAACCGATAGTTTCCGCACCGGTTCCCAAAGGGGACTTATTTCAGAATTCCCGGGATCAGCAGCAGATCCCTGAGTCGTAATTTATCCTGAACCGGCAGATCCAGGGCGTTTTAAAATGCTTTCCACCGGGTTTCATCCAGCTCAAACCGCCGGCGGTTAGCCAGGGCCTGGTGATCGATAATGGCCTTGACGAGAAAAGGTTGATGAGCGGCATTCTGGTTGATTCTAATATTATTTTAGAGCCTTGATTTTCCGAACATCGGCAGTTTTGCCAAGTATGATTAAAATATCACTATCCTTTATTACAAAGCTTGCAGGCGGTACCAGAATGAAGTTTTCCGGAACCAATTCTTTTATGGCAATGACGTGAACATTATACTTAGCCCTCAAGTTCAGGTCCATCAAACTTTTCCCGATGAATTCCTTTGGCGGGCTGACCTGAATGAGATCAAACTCCTCCGCTAAGGGAATAAAATCAAGGATATTTGGGCGCGACAATCCCTTGGATACACGCACCGCCATATCACGTTCCGGATGAATAATTTCTGTGGCCCCGACTCTTTTTAAAATTTTGGCGTGATCGTCATCTAACGCCTTTGCCAATATTTTCTTTGCTCCGATTTCCTGAAGATACAAACAGATTAAAATGCTGATACTGATTTTTGTTCCGGTGGAAACAATAACTGCATCCATGTTCTCAAGGCCAAGTGACTTCAACGCCTCCTTATCGGTTGCATCCAGTATCATTGCTTCTGTAGAAAAAGGGTCTATTCCCTGGACTCTGGCTCTGTTGGCGTCAATGGCAAGCACCTCATTTCCATCTTCAAATAATGCCTTGGCGGCATGAAAACCGAACTTGCCAAGGCCAATAACCGCAAAATTCTTCATAACACGTTCTCCTCAATTCTACCCAACCATAAGATTTTCTTCTGAATATTCAGCACCATGAAGTGTCTCGGTTCCCACGATGATGTAGGCGAACGCGAGCACACCAACGCGGCCGATTATCATCATCAAAATTATCCAGCATTTGCCCCATGTGGTAAGATCCGGTGTCACACCCATTGATAGGCCAACTGTGCCAAACGCCGAGACTGTTTCGAACAAGTAGGCAAGAAAAGTTCCATGGGAATATGTCACCGCGTGCCCACTCGCTGAATTTCCCACGAGAAGCATGAACAATACCAAGCCGATAATCCCGAAAGAAACCAAAATAAGGGAGATGCTGCGTGTCACGGTTTCATTGGGTACGCTCTTTTTGAACATGTTAACCCGGCGTTTTCTTTTGATTCTGCTCGCAGTGAATGCCGCCAGAAGAGCCAGGGTCGTCGTTTTGACTCCGCCTCCGCAGGAGCCAGGGGAAGCTCCGATAAACATGAGAAAAATTATCATGGCGATGGTGGCGTCTTTCAACGAAGCGATATCAACGGTGTTAAACCCCGCTGTGCGACATGTGATGGACTGGAAAATGGAAGTCAGGAATCGTTGCCCAAATGTCTGTATCTCTCCTGCGGTTGTTCTCTCGAGCAGTCCGAACATCAAGGCTCCGGAAATGATCAACACCATGGTCGTCAACAACACCGCCTTTGTCTGTATTGAAAGACGGGCTCTCTGATTCTTTCTTTTTTCCCGCCACATCTGAATATCATAAAGGACAGGAAACCCGATGCCTCCAATAACAATCAAAGAACACATGGTTACATTCAGCAGTATATTATCGCTGTAACGCATCATACTATCCGGAAACAAGGCAAAGCCTGCGTTGCAAAATGCAGAAATAGCGTGAAAAACAGCTTTGTAAACTGCCTCGCTAACAGGATATTCATAACTCCAATGGATTGTCAGAAACAGGGCGCCCAGTAGTTCAGCCCCGAAAGTGAACAGCATTATGCTCTTGATGAGACTGAATATATCTTCTCGCGGGGTATGGGCGAACAGGTCCTGGATGACCATTCTGTGCCGGAAGGAAATTTTTCTGCCAATCCACCGGAACAGTGCAACAGAAATTGTCATTACCCCAAGCCCCCCAATTTGAATTAGAACCAGGATGACGCACTGTCCAAATAGCGTGAAATAGCTACCCGTATCAACTACTATAAGCCCCGTGACACATACGGCTGAAGTCGCTGTGAAAAATGAATCCACCCAGGAAATCTCGGCATCAACTGTGGAAATTGGCAACTTGAGGATTATGGAACCGACTATGATTGCCAATAGAAAGCTCGCCAGCACGATAATGGCGGGATGGACCTTAAGTATTCTTGCCCGCAATGTCATGCACTGCACCTCGGGTTCAAGTAATACTCACAGTGGCTGTGTCCTTGGGTTTCACATATTTCTTGAAGCCTTCGTCCCCCCAGTACCATCCGGTCGAGATATGCCCCACACACCGTCAACTCGCGTCGAGAATCGATCTGGCTGTAATGCAAATAAGGACACAGTATTGCGAGTTGGAAAGTCACCCGATCTTCGGGTTCAGGTTCAATTGTCGTCACATTGATTGAATCTTTCAAAAATCCAGCTCTTGCGAGAAATTTTACATATTCAACACCCGCATCTCTGATTTGCTCCATGACCACCCTGTGTTTTGAATACAATAGTGCGATTGTCCCAATGTCCCTGGTATATTGATTCTGTTGTAATATCCTGCACAGCTCAATCAGCGCATCGCGTTCACCAAGGGTAATATTTCCAAAACAAACCACGACCGCATTGGGGTGCCCGATGATGGCCTGATTCAAGCATTGTACAGGGTTGTTGACGACTACAGCATTGGATTCCTGAATCCTCCCATGCATCTCACCTGAGATGTCACATACCAAAAATTTCATTTTTCCGGTCCATTTCTAAAATGATATTCCAGGGCGCCTGTCATTTCGACTCCCTCTTAACTATCAGACGCGTATCTTTGCCGATTTTGAGAAAGCTGATGATGACGACTATGAACTCGAGTCTGCCAAGAAACATGGCAAAAATTTCCGCCCATAGAGCCCCGTCAGGCATTTGCGCAGACGTCACCCCCACAGAAAGTCCAACGGTTCCCAGAGCGGAAGCAAATTCAAAAAGAGAGTCGCTCAGGGTGTAGCCGTAAGAACACAGAATCATGACGCCCAATCCATAGGCAGCCATATAAAGGAAAACAAACACCACTACCTGCCGAAACTTGACGTTATCACAAAAAACACGCCTGTTTCCTTCCCATATCGAAAGTTCTGTGACAGCAGCCCTTGGGATAAGGTGGCGTTTGATTTCATAGAACAACAATCTAAACAAAAGATAGATCCGGAACTGCTTGATCCCTCCGGCCGTGGAGCATGTGCCGCCACCGATTAACATCAGGCTGATCAAAAGGATCACGCCAAAGGAGTTCCAGTTGCCATAGCTGACTGTTGAGAAACCCGTGGTTGTTAACGCTGTAACGGTCTCGAATACTGCGACCCGCATCGCTTTACCGACGTGAGGGTAGAGGTTCTGGCACGTAAAAATAAATACAATTGCGGCGGATAATGGCATCAGGACAGACTGCAGGCGGACTTCACCATTTTTGAACACAAAGCGCAGTTTACCGCGCCAGAGGAACCAGGCAGTTACAAAGCTCAGGTTGCCCAGCAGCATGAGCGGCAAGGTGACAGATTCGACGGCGATTGAGTTCCAATACCCGATACTCTCGGGTTTAGTTGAAAATCCACCGGTGGAAACAACGGAGAAAGCATGGTTAACGGCATCGAAAGGCGACATCCCTGCAACCCAATATGCAATATAACCTGTCATGGCATAAGCGGAATAAATGATTAAAACCAGACGAGCCGACTGCCTGACGTGCGGCACAAGCTGATCACTTCGGCCCTCGGCGCTGGAAATGCCAACGCCTGTGGGGCCAACGATGGCTGACATCATAATGATGGCCAACCCCGCCCCACCTGCCAGTTGGATGATGCTGCGCCAGAGTAAAATCATTTGACCTGCGGCAGTGACATCCACAACCGATAATCCGGTTGTGGTCCAGCCGCTCACGGACTCGAAAAGTGCCCTGGAAAATGGGAGTTCCAGAACAGCGGTAAAAGGCCAGGCAGAGAAGAAAATGACCGTAAGCCAGCTTACAAGGATGATAATACCGCCTTCTTGCACCGACAAGGTTGTATTCAACCCTGACTTGAACACCCGCCACAAGATTCCCCCTAGAAGGGCAAGGCATCCAGCGGGAAGGCAGAACGATAGAACATGTGCCGACTCTTCCGGGTTTGGTATCAGAATAAAAAGCGGGGTCAGCATAACCACACTGGACAAGAGAAGAATCACACCAATCGAAGAGAGAATGGCGGCATAACGTCTTTTCAGATATTCTTTTTCCCGCAAAACCGATCGCTCCTCTCTGCTACTTTCGCTCCCCGGTAAGTGCCTTTAGAACAGGGCCATGATTTTCCGGCAGCGTAATCAGCACCACACGGTCGCCTGATTGCAGGTCGTTCCCTCCTCGGGGGACCATGGGCTGATTGTCACGGATAACGACCGCAATCAGAGCGTTTTCAGGGAGATCGATATCCTTGAGCAGCTTGCCAGCCACGGGAGAGTCAGCTTCCAAAACAATTTCGGTCACATTTACCCGGCCTTCTCCCACCGGCAACAAATTGAGAATCTGTTCCAGAGATGCGCGCTGCTCAATCAGGCTGCCAACGATGTGTGTTGTTGAAAAGGCGGATACACCAAGTTTTTCAAATATCTCGGTATTGTCGGGGTCGTTAGCCAATGCGATAGCCCTTGGTACGCCGAATGTAAGAGAAGCCAACTGACAAACAACCAGATTATCCTGATCATTGGGGGTTATCGCCAATATAGCGTCTGCTCCCATTGCTCCGGCTTGTTTGAGAATTCCCGTGTCACTTCCGTCTCCGCACACGACCATGGCGGAGAGCTGACGGCTCAACTGAACACATTCATCCTTATCCCGGTTGATAATGACAACTTTATACCCCCTGGCTGTGAAATTGCGGCAAAGGAAGAACAGGGTTTTCCCGCTGCCTACGATGATTACTTTCATGATGCAGCACCGTTTTTACGCTTTCCACCATTGGCGACAGCCTGTAAGAACATGTCGGCAGCCACCGAGGTCGGGCAGATCGTGTCAATCCCCAATTGGGCATAGACCTCCTCCCTCTTAGGGTCAAAAACCCGAGCCAGCACATGCGGGACGTGAAAGATCTTTTGGGCGACCTGCGCCACCATCAAGTTAACGTTGTCTTCATGTGTCGTGGCAATCAGCACATCGGCGTTTTTCAGTTTGGCTTCTTTGAGCACCGCCATGTGAGTGGCGTCGCCATTGATTCTAAATCCGCTGAAATCCGGTGACAAATCGTTAAATGTCCTTTCAACCCGATCAATTATCACAACCGAATTCCCATCCCGGCTGAGGCAGTTTGCCAGATGAGATCCGAGCCGTCCGCAGCCAACAACCACTATATATCGGCTACTTTTCATCAGATTCTTCACTTGCGCTCTCCTTGCCCGGTTCTTTTTTTTCCCTGTCCGGCCCCAGATCAATCTGGCCGAATTTGTTCCAGGACGTGGTCCTTTCAAGATTCGCCCAGGCTGCTTTGAATGTGGGGTCTATATCCAATGCCGCTCTATAGAATTTCTGCGCTTGCAGCCAGTCACCTTTGATTTCGAGGAGTGCCCCGAGGAGGTTGTAGCTTTCCGGATGCGCAGGGTCGGCGGCTATGGCTTTTCTGGCTGTTTCACGTGCGGTGGCGAAGTCACGATCCGAAATGTGGCGTTTTGTGAGTTCAATGAGGGATAGGTAATCAACCGCGCTTTCCGCATCCAATGCTTCACGCTCCAAAACCCGGCTCGCCAGATCCCGGATCTCGAACGGGCTGAAGGGTTTTTGAATAAAATCAACCGCGCCAAGTTTCATCGCTTCCACGGCTGATTCTATCGTTCCATGAGCGGTAATAATGACCACCCGGATTTTCGGCCAATCTTCCTTGATGCGACGTAGAACCTCCATCCCATCAATTCCTGGCATTTTTAAGTCCAGAAACACGACCCCGAATTGTCCGTCCTGCAACTTCTGAAGCGCCTCCTCGCCGTTAACGGCCGTCTCAACTGGAACCGCGAGTGGCTCCAATGATTGAGAAATGGTCAGCCTGATGTTTTTTTCATCATCAACGATCAGTATGGGTGTTTTTTCCATTCGGTCCTCCTAAGCGTTTACCGGCAGAGTAAAGGTGAAGGTGCTGCCTTTTCCTTGAGAAGACTCCACCCAGATCGCTCCGCCATGAGCCCGTACTATTTCTTTGCAGATGGCGAGACCGAGGCCGCTGCCTCCGGCTTCCTGGCCTTTTACCTGCACAAATTTCTGAAATATTTTCGATTGATACTCTTGAGGGATTCCCGGCCCGTTGTCCTGAACCGACAGGTGAACGTTCGGGCCGATTTCATGCGCCATAAGCTGAATGTGACCACCGTTTCCCACATATCTAAGCGCGTTGGAAACCAGATTCGTCAGTACCCAAGTGATTTTGTTCACATCCGCCCGAACCCTCGGCAGTTCCTTGGGAATCTCGGCGGTCAGTTCAACTTGTTTCATATCAAGCTGACTTTTAAAAACCGTTTGAACCTGATCAAAAAGGGTTATGACCTGAACGCTGTCATATTCCATCTCGATCCGGCCGGCCTCAATCTTGGAAAGATCCAGCAAATCATTGACAAGGGCCTTCATTCGATGAACCTCCTCATGGGCCGCTTTGAGGAGTTCTTGATCTTTTTCCGGAAGTGCATTTGAGGCGTGCTCCAGCAGTAAATCGACACTCATCCCCAGGCTGGTAAGGGGAGTACGCAATTCATGGGACGCGGCCATAACGAACTCGCTTTTGAGTTGCTCGACCTCCTTGAGCCGGGTGACATCCCGGAGCAGAAGCACGATTCCTGAAAAATTGTGATCTCTCCCACGAATAGCGGTCACCGAAAAAAGATAATGCCTGGTTCGGTTGCCCGTTGACAGGACAACAATGCGTTGTTCGTCCGGAATATTCGGA
This sequence comes from Desulfotignum sp., assembly GCA_021737695.1. GTDB lineage: Bacteria > Desulfobacterota > Desulfobacteria > Desulfobacterales > Desulfobacteraceae > Desulfotignum. Next base: position 10,267 of record JAIPDL010000043.1, read on the forward strand.
TGAATTCCAGTTTCCACTGTTTTGCGGATCAGATCGCAGACGTTTGCATCGGGCATGATATCGGCGCACCGCAATGAAACAGTTTCCGTCAACGTAACTCCAAGTATTTCACGTGCGGCGGGATTGATACCGGTTGCCTTGAGATTTATATCAAACACCACCAACCCGTCTTCAATACTTGAAAGGATGGCCTCCCCCTTCTTTTTTTCGGATATGATCTGTTCGATATTCATTTCGTGATACCCAAGCAGTTTTGTCGCCATTTCATTGAACTCTTGTGCCAATGTTCCCAGCTCATCGCTTGTTTCCACGGGTACCTGGACAGTGTAATCACCAGCCGAGATCTTTCTTGATGCCGTCATGAAACGCCGGATTGGCCGCACAAGCCTTTCCGCAAGAAAAAGGCTGAAGATCAGGGCCACAATCAACGCAGAGAGGGCTACAAGCGAGGTGGACCAAATTGCCCGTTTGGCGACGATTCCTGCTTTCACGCTGGCATCGTACATGGTTTCCTCGTTGAGCCGACGTAAGCCGATACAGACCTCCCTCACCTTAGTGAAGAGGGGATAGACCGATTCCTGATATGAAGCGGATGAAGAGAACTGTGTATCGCTATCCTTGAAATCGGTCCATTTGGAAAAGTATTGCCGATAAACCGTGTAATCCGCCTCGATAGCCTTAATCAGATCTGCCTCACCTGTAATAGTTATATTATCCTTGGCCCGGGTAAACCACTCTAAAAACACCGCTTCGTTTTCTCGGAATTGGTCGGTTCCTTTCTCAATTTCCCCTAAATAGATCAGAAGAATCCCGCTGTCCTGACGTTCCAGTGCGTCCACCATGTTTTCAGCGGCAAGAATGCTTCTGTAATTTTCACTCAGTATTGCCTCGGTCGCTTTGCCAAGGGAAACGAGATTGGTTGCCGACCACGCGACCACGAGCCCCATGAGAAAAAAGGCCACGCTGTAACCGATCAGAATTTTCTTTTTCAAGGTCATATCAATCATCCTTTAAATACAGCAAAACATTCACAGGATATTTTAGCAACAAGTGTGCCATCACAAATTATATTTATTATCAGTATGTTATGATAAGTTTTGAGGAAGGGCGCGTTGAAATATGAAAGAAAGGGGGGATTGGGGCCTTGCATTTTGCAAGGCATACGGTGCAGAAAATCGGGCTTATATTCCGTAGGTTTTTCTCCTGCGCCACAGCGTGGCCTGATCAATACCCAGAATGTCCGCCGCTTCCTGCAGCGAGGGGGTTGAAGCCAAAATCCTCCTGATATGCAACTCCTCAATGATGGCCAGAGAGACCTTGTCTCCAATTGCGGGAGCATTGAGGACCGGTGTTATGTTTCCAGGCAGATCGTTTGTACTAATCTTTTCTGCGCTTCCAAGAATAACGGCCCGTTCTATGGCATTGCGCAATTCCCTCACATTGCCGGGCCAGGCATGGGTTGATAGTGACTCTTCGGCCTCTTCTGTAAAACCCAGCAAATTTTTGTGATTGGCTTTGCAGAAATAAGCGAGAAAGTCAGTCGCTATCGGCATGATATCTTCCTTCCGGTCCCGGAGGGGTGGAACAGTCAGGCTGATGACATTGAGTCTGTAGAACAGATCCTCCCTGAATTGTCCTTCGGCCACGCGCTGTTCAAGGTCTGCGTTGGTTGCGGCTATAATCCGCACATCAGCCTTACGGGACACGGAATCACCAAGTCGTTCGTATTCCTTGTCCTGAATAAATCGAAGGAGCTTTGCCTGCACTGGAAGCGCCATGTCACCGATTTCATCCAGGAACAAGGTGCCTCCCTCGCAGACGGAGATCCTCCCTGGATTATCCCGCACAGCTCCGGTGAAGGCGCCTTTAACATGCCCGAACAATTCGCTTTCAAGCAGTTCAAGCGGTACCGCCGGACAAGAGACAACAGCCATGGGTTTTTCCGACCGGGGACTCCAATGATGAATCGCCCTGGCAAATACCGATTTGCCAGTTCCACTTTCCCCCTGCAACAAAACAATTGCCTCAGATGCCGCAGCTTTTCTTGCCGTCTCAATCACCCTTTGCATACCGTGGTTTCTGCTTTGAAGCCTGTCCTCCGGTCCAATACGCTGTATATCCTCTTTAAGGACGGCGATTTCTGTTTCCAACTCACGGATTTTCCCAATCCTGTGTGTGATAAGCTTCACCTGATCCGGAGTGAAGGGTTTGGCTATGTAATCGGTGGCCCCCTTTTTCATCGCTTCAACAGCGGTCTCTATGGATGCGTGTGCCGTTATGACAACAATTTTTGTCCAGGATGAATCCGCCAGTAAAATCGGGATCAGCTCCATGCCGTTTTCTTCCCCAAGCTTCAGATCCACGAAGGCCATATCAAAAGACCGTCTTCCGGCCTCTTCAACGGCATCTGCAAAATTGCTCACTGCGATCACCGTATGGCCCTCCGCCGCCAAACAATAGGAGAGCGTCTTGCGTATATTGGGTTCATCATCAATGACTAAAATATTTAGTATCATGATTGCTTTTCCTCTTCCACCTGTACAATGCTGCCGTGATATCCAGGTTGTTTTATAGCGGAAATTCCAATACCGTGCAAACGGTAATTAGGGTGGAAAAATGCGGTATGACCCGGACTGCAAAAAAGGCATGACAGCGAGGTTGAAGCGCTGGAGTCAGTTATCTTTTCAGAACAAACAACTGTCCGTAGGATATGGGTATCTGGAACAGGTTTTTCAGTATGGTGTCTATCGCCCGAAATGAAAAGTGTCATATGCATCAAGAACAAATAATGACCTACTCGCCCACGAATCCATCATGACAGCCAGGAAAATTTTTTGATTGCCTGGTAGATCCTGTTTGCAAAACTGCCATAGGGCGGGGTTAAGGCAGCCGTGGATGACAAAGGGGCCTGGTGAAAAACCGGCCGCAGTTTTGAAAATTCCATGAATCCTTCAACCCCGTGATACTGTCCTGTGCCGCTGTTGCCGATACCACCGAAGGGCAGATCGTGCTGGGCCACATGCAGGGCACAGTCATTGACGGTCACCCCGCCGGACCGGGTATTGGAAATCACCTGGTTCACAACTTGCCGGTCATGGGTAAACACATAAAGGGCTAACGGTCTGGGACGGTCATTGATATACTGGATGACCGTTTTCAGGGAGGAATAGGAAAGCACCGGCAGGATGGGACCGAAAATCTCTTCCTGCATGATCCGCATCTGGGATGTTACGTTGGTTACGATCATTGGTGTAATTTTTTTTTGATCCCGGATAGTTTCCGGCCCGGTAAGCAGTTGGATCACCCTGGCGTTTCCAGCCTTTGCATCGGCAAGCGTGTCCATGAGCCGTTCAAAGGCCTGGTGATTGATAATGGCGGTATAGTCGGGTGAGGCAATGTCCGGATAAAGCTGCTGGGCCACTTCTTGCGCCGTCTGAATGAACCGGTCGATGCGGTTTTCCGGAACAAAAATGTAATCCGGTGCAATGCAGGTCTGCCCGGCGTTCATGAGCTTGGCAAACAGGATCCGTTGAACCGCTTTTGTCATGTCAAAATCATCGGCCAGGATCACCGGGGATTTGCCCCCCAGTTCCAGGGTGACCGGAACCAGATTCCGGGCAGCGGTTTCCATGATGGTTTTTCCCGTCCGGGAAGACCCGGTGAACACCAGGTGATTGAAGGGCTGTGCGGAAAAAGTGCCGGCAAACACCCCGGGATGAAAACTAACGTATTTTGGATCGATGTGTTTCGAAAATATTTTGTGGAGCAGCCGGCACAAATGACGGGAATTGGCTGCCTGTTTGACCATGACCCGGTTGCCGGCGGCCAGGGCGCTTGTCATGGGACTGACGGCCAGAAAAAGCGGATAGTTCCACGGGGTGATGATACCCACGGTGCCCTTGGCCTGGGGGATGACCCGGTTTTTTCCGCCCAAAAAGATCATGGATACGTGACGGCGCTGGGGCTTCATCCATTTTTTGAGTTGTTTGCGGGTATGCCGCAGGCCCATGAGGCTGGGTGAGATTTCCAGTATCCGGGTTTCATGGAAAGACCGGTTCCCGAAATCAATATTGATAGCCTCGCAGATGGCCTGATCGTTTTCCAGAAGGATCGCTTCAACGTTTTTGAGAAGATCCAGGCGTTTTTCCAGGGGGATGAGCGGCTGATCAAGGCAGGCCCGGGTTTGAAGATTGAAAATTCGCAATGCTTCAGCATCCGCTTCAGACATCGATGGAATCGGCTTGATCATGATAAATTGCTTTTCAAAACCCTTTTGTACAGGTTGATATTAGAAAAGCCCAGTTTATTAAGCGTTGAAATAAAAAGGGTACTTGATCGTCAAATATTAATCAATATCTGGTAATAAATAACTGTGAAAAAATGGTTCGGCAGAATGCATCTTGACAAAAAATATATGTACGCGTACAATTGTACGTATGAAAATCATAGCAGACACAACTACGGTTTTAGCCGTTACTCTTTATGAACCGGAACGGGACAGTATTATCAGGCTTACCGTAGGCCATGATTTAGTGGCACCGAATATTTTACCCTTTGAAATTGGAAATGCATTATCGGCGATGCTTAAAAGACGTACGCTTGAGCCTGAAACCCTGTTATCTGTTTGGGATGCCACGCAGCAAATACCCGTTGATCTGCGTAGTGTTAATATTCGAGAGGCCTTAAAGATAGCATCTCAGTTTAACATATATGCATATGATGCATATTTTTTAATATGTGCTGTTTCTTTAAATAGCCCGTTAATGACCCTTGATCGACGTATGATCGAAGTCGCTCAGAGCCTGGGTATTCATGTAGTGGAGATAACCCCGTGAAAGTCTATACATATTCAGAGGCTCGCCAAAAGTTCTCTGCGGTTCTTGATATTGCAAAATCTGAAGAGGTTATTATTAAACGCAGAGGCGGTGACACTTTTAAAATTATATTTACCAAATCGCCCAAATCACCTTTTGATGTTCCGGGTATAAAAACAAAAGCAACAACCAAAGATATTCTTGATGCGGTTAATGAATCTCGGGCAGGAACTGCCGAAGGCGATTGAAGAGAGCATACCTTAATCAAGCACTTATTTCAATAATAAATTCCTATGACCGCAAATGACGGTTGGATCAAAACAACTCCCTACAATTATTGGTCAAATAAACAGTCACTTATCCTTTTGTAAAGTATATGAGTCTGCAAAATATCAGGTCATTGCCAATATATGCAGCTTTTTCCCGGGAAAAAAGGTTATTTTTTCTTGCATTTATATCAAGCATATGATATTTTTTAATATCTATAACATATACTTGATAGGTGTTGCATGGGTCGGCTGGATCGTGAAAAAATCAAGACAATATGGGATCGGTTGGAAAAGGCCAAAATATTCAATATTGGAGAACTGGCATCGCTTCTAACATGTTCCGTCCCGAATGCCAGGCTGAAACTCAAGCAATGGCAGGCCTATACAAGCTACAATCAAAATGGCAAATACTATACGCTGCCTCAGGTTCCCCGGTTTGATGATCATGGTTTGTGGCGGTACAGGAATGTTGCCTTTTCCAGGCATGGCAATTTGAAAAAAACGGTCATTCATTTGGTATCAGTAGCGCCTGCAGGTCTTTCCGGAAAACAGCTCGGGGAGATTCTTGGCCTTTCACCACAGTCGTTTCTCCACCATTTTCGACAGTGTTCGGGTATCCACCGTGAAAAACACGATGGTGTCTTCATCTATTTTTCAGATGTCGATAAAGTATATGAGAAGCAGCTACAGGAAAGAACTTCTGTTGCCGGCCGGTCGGCTATAGTGACCCTTTCCGATCCTGAAGCCGTGCTGATTCTGGTTGCCGTCATCCGGCAACACGGAATTTCAGCAGAAGAGATACTGGCGCTGCCGGAAATCAAAAAAAGCAAGATTACGCTGTCAGCCGTCAAAGGTTTTATGGCGTATCATGGCCTTTTAAAAAAAACGCCGGATTTCAGGCCCTGAAACTGCTGAAAGGTTTTATCTCCAGGTTGATAGGATCTGTACAGGCAAAGGCGCTATTCCCTGAAAGGCCGGTGATACCTTTTTATCCGGAAAATCAAGACTGCCCGGTGTGTAGTATCGGGCTCCATGTTCAAAAAACCGCTGACCCGAAAACTGTTGTCACTATGGATATCGGGGCATTTATTGCCAAACAGACAGTGCTGTTCTGTCCGAATGGGCATGGAACATTCAGATCCGAACTACTCCAGAGTCTTGTCCCGAAAAACTGCACTTTCGGGTTTGATTTCATTGTTGAAGTGGGGTTCGCCCTGTTTGTCCACAGTCGCAGCAATCAGGAGATAATGGCCGCACTGGCAACCAAAAATGTATTCCTCTCCGAACGGGAGGTCAGCTATCTGGGACGAAAGTTCATTATTTGCCTTGCCCTTGCCCACCGTCAGAGCCAGCCGATTTTAAAAGAATACCTCGCTGACAGAGGCGGATATATCCTGCATGTGGACGGGACATGCGAAGGAGACAGCCCCAATCTGTTTTGCGGTCTTGACGGTATCTCGGAACTGGTGCTTGACGCGGTTAAAATCTCTTCAGAGAAAAAGGATCAACTCATTCCATTTTTCCGTGGTATAAAAGACCGGTTCGGTGATCCAAGGGCACTGGTTCACGATATGGGCAAAGGCATTCTCAATGCAGTGGCGGAAGTCTTTCCGGATACGCCGGATTTCATTTGCCATTTTCATTTCCTGCGGGATATTGGCAAGGACTTGTTGCTTTCGGACTATACCGCTTTTTACAAACGATTGCGAAAACTTAAAGTTCGAAGCACTTTGAAGCAGCGAGGCAGATATCTTGGGCAAAAGATCAATCCGGAAATTCATGATATTGGCAGAATCGATGGAATCATTCAACAAGGGGCTTTACATTCAATCGATTTTGAACCCATTTCCGATATCATTGTGTATATGTTGGTCCAGTGGGTTTTTGAATATCCAAGCCAATCAAGCGGATATGGCTTTCCTTTTGACCGGCCGCATCTCGATTTTTATCGCCGTCTCCAGGAGGTTTATCAAATACTGGGGAAATTCAAGGATACCGGCATGGACAAAAAAGCGAAAAGGCCGGTTATTCTGATATACAAAGTACTTGCAGAGTTTGCAGAAAACCAGCGGCTCAATGATCTTGCCAAAGATCTGGAGGTAAAATCAGCCGTGTTCGCTAAACTCCGGGAGGCCATGCGCATCGCCCTTCCTGAGGGCAAAGACGGAATCAATGACAATGACGGTTGCTCAGATATGAAAACCATCAAAAAACGAGTGACTGTTTTCAGAAAATGGTTGCCCCGGAACAAGCACAGAGAGAAAACCTATGCCGGCATGATTACACAGATCGATAAATACTGGGAGAAGCTGTTTGCCGACCCCATACCGATACAATCCCCTCAGGGGGCAGTGGCAGTTCAGCCACAGAGAACAAACAATATCCTGGAAAGATTTTTCCGCGATGAAAAAAGACGGGGGCGCAAAAAGACCGGTACAGCCTCGCTTAACAGAATGCTGAAGTCAATCCTGGCAAACACGCCGCTGGTTCAGAATTTGAAAAACCAGGAGTATCTGGAAATCATCCTGAATGGATGTTCCAGCCTCGAAGAAAGATTTTTACAAATCGATGCCCATCTGGTACAACAGGAAATGGCCAGGAACACACAAAACAAGGATAAAATTTTACCTGCGATCAAAAAGATGATAAAGGATGTCAAGTTTACGGAAAAGATTTCTAAACTGTTTTGTCCGTGTTGAAGCAAAACACATGCCAACCGTCATTTGCGGTTATAGGTACAGACAGTGTCGTGACAAGTTTATTTTCCATATTGCCGGTGAGTCTTTGCAGTTGCCGGCCTGGTGGAAAACAGCCCGGAAGATACAGGAAATAACGAATCAGGGTTCAGAATGCGGCAATGGTTGCCCCGGTTTTGTTCTGACTGTATCCGGGCAGCAGGGAAAGTTCGTCCCTGAATCCCCGGCTCTGAAGTACATCCAGAATGATTTGAATACGGGGGTCATCCAAAAGGTCGGCAGGCACCACCAGGTCACACCGGACTTCGGCCAGGGGCACGAAATCCAGGGCAAAGGCGTGGGCCACGGGGCGCAGGCCCAGGGCTGCGTCAGCCATGCCCCATGCGATCATCTGTGCCCCCTGGATGTACGGTAAAAACGCCATGGTGCACCTGGAACTCTGGGATGCGGTTGCGGAAAAAACCGCCCGGACCAAGGATGTCCGGGCTGCCCTGGTCCTGGTGGAACGGGGGAAGTGCCTTCTGGGACAGGTCTATGCCACGGATGCGGCCATCAGCGGCAAGGTCCGGGTGGTGGGACATTTTCACGAAGACAGCCACCCGCCCATTGTCTACCCGGCGGCCCTGGTGAAACAAAGCCCGGCAGCTTGGTCATTTCTTGATTTTCTGCAATCAGAACCGGCTGTCCGGGTGTTTGAAAAATACGGATTCAGCGTTCACTGATGGATGGGTGGCACCTGACACCCATGGAGTGGGAGGCCCTGAGGCTGAGCCTCAAGGTGTCCTTTCTGGCTGTGGCGGTGAGCATTCCGGCTGGGATTGGCGCAGCCTGGGTTCTGTCCCGGTGCCGGTTCCCGGGCAAGGACCTGGTGGACGGCCTCATCCACCTGCCCCTGGTGCTTCCTCCGGTGGTTACCGGTTATCTGCTGCTGGTGCTTTTGGGCAGAAAAGGGATAATCGGCGGGTTTCTCTACAACACCTTGGGGATCACCCTGGCGTTTACCTGGAAGGGAGCGGCCGTGGCTGCGGCTGTCATGGCCTTTCCCCTGCTGGTCCGGGCGGTGCGGCTGTCGGCCGATGCCGTGGATCCGGGGCTGGAAGATGCGGCAAGGACCCTGGGGGCCGGCAGGATGCGGGTATTTTTCACGGTCACCCTGCCCCTGATGGTGCCCGGGATCATCACCGGGACCATCCTGGCCTTTGCCAGAAGTCTGGGGGAGTTCGGCGCCACCATCACCTTTGTCTCCAACATCCGGGGGGAAACCCAAACCCTTCCCCTGGCACTTTATTCTCTCACCCAGGTGCCGGACGGGGAGACCGGTGCATTACGATTGTGCATCATCTCCGTGGCCCTGGCCATGACCGCTCTGCTGTTGTCGGAATGGATGGCCAAACGGTTTGACACGCTCATGAAAGGATGACGATGACGGCAGTGAAGGACGGCAGTACAAACAGCGGGACCAGTAAAAAAAACATGGTGGATGTCTGTGTTCAGAAACAGCAGGGCGGCTTTTTCCTCGATGTCGCTTTTGCCGCAGAACAGGCCGGGGTTACTGCCCTGTTCGGGCATTCCGGTGCTGGCAAAACTTCTGTGGTGAACATGGTGGCAGGGCTTTCCCGCCCGGACCGGGGACGGATTATCATCGGGGATCGCTGCTGCTATGATGGTGAAAAAGGAATTCATCTTCCCCCGGAGAAACGCCGGATCGGATACGTGTTCCAGGAGGCCCGGCTGTTCCCCCACCTCAACGTCCGCGCCAACCTGACTTTTGGCATGAAGCGGCTCAAGCCGGCGGACCGGATCGTGGAATGTGATCAGGTGGTGGCTCTTCTGGGGATCGCGTCACTGCTGAAACGAAGACCGGCCAGACTTTCCGGTGGCGAGAAACAGCGGGTGGCCATCGGCCGGGCCCTGTTGTGCAGCCCGAATCTGCTGCTCATGGATGAGCCCCTGGCATCCCTGGACCAGGCACGCAAAGAAGAACTGCTCCCGTTTATCCGGACCCTGAGCGCCCGTTTCAAAATCCCCGTTCTTTACGTGTCCCACCAGATGGATGAGATAGAGTATGTGGCCGATCGTCTGGTTTTTCTGGAAAACGGCAGGGTCACCGGTCACACATCGATGTGCCCCGGTTGACAGCCGGCCCGGGTCTGAAGATCAAAAATTCTCAATGCCTCGGCATTTGCTTCAGACGTCGATGGAATCGACTTGATCATGGTAAATTCTTTTCCTTAGCCCCTTTTCCCCGAACCTTATCCAGCAGGTTTTATTGTTTTGGGTTGACATTGGAATCACCCCATGGCTATGAAGGATTGATGTAAAGATTGCCTGATAAGAAAATATAAATCAATATCAGGTAAAAAATAACTGTGAATAAATGGTTGGGAGGAGAAATCAGCATGAACGAAACTGATATTCCAATTGAATGGCTGGATGGTAGTGGTGAAACCGTCGAAATCGGCTATCTTAATCCAAATGGCCAGCAGTGTGCCGGCCATTGCGGAGTACCGGGGACTGATCATGGGCCATATGCGTACAAAACCGAATGTACCATCTGCGGCTATGTTTATGGTACAAATGGATCAGATATGTTTGAAAGGCACTGTCCGGAGTGTCAGGGAGGAGCACCGGGGATCAGGTATTGGAAGATTAACAAAAAATAGAGTCATTCAAACTCAGAGGGAAAAAAACAGAGCTGTGTTCATTATGTCGAAACGAAAGCGAAAACTAACCGCAGTGGAAAAGGCGGAAAAGAAGCGTCGGCGCAAAGAGTACATGACCATTTTCATCAATGGAAAACAGAAAAGAGTCAAGCGACCACCGACTATCGACGGCCTGGATGTGGACGAGTTTATTCGAAGGAACGCAGATCCCATCTGGTTGCATCAAAATGAGATGTGGGAGTATATGATCGATGAAGATCAATAATGAACTCCCAACATGGTAGTGAATTGGACAGCCAGGCCCGGGCCGATACGTGGGCGCAGCTGAGATCATGGATGAGGGCCGGCAGGATATTATCATTTACAATACGAAAGATGGCAGAGCCTCGGTATCCCTTTATGCCAAAGACGGCATGGTCTGGATGAATCAGAATCAGTTGGCGATACTTTTTCTGGCAATTATTCGCAAGACGGTTCATTCGAGAAATTAGTTCTATATGCCGGCGTTCCGTTTCATGATATTAATTCAATCCGGCCCGATTGTCTGGCAAAAGGTAATAATGCTTCGGAAATCATAATCTCATCCAGATTCATGGTATCCTTTATGCGAACAATTTTATATGGGTGTGGCTCTTTTGCATTTTCGAAATTTTTCTCGTTATGACGACCTCGTTTCACTCTGTTGGCCTCAAGATTACTTGATTATTTTGAATTCTTTGCGATTGTCGTGTGATTTAGAATCAATAGTGGCAGGTACGATGCCGTTTTCATACAGATCCTGATGGTTCCTCTTATATTCGCACTCTTCGTGGAATTTCCAGTACTCATCAAAGTCTTTGCTTGAACGTAACGCCCTTAGACGTAATACGGCTTCTGTCCCTTGAAGCGTCCATTTTGCCCCTGTAATTTCCATACGGTCTTTTACGAGATGTCGGCATGCTCCTTCAGCAGGTTTTTAATTTTTCCCATGACAGGGATGGCACTGGATGCCAAGATCATTGCCGAATGCAATCTGATACATGCTCTGATGGCAGGATTCACACACCAGAGGATCGAACCGCTTTGTAACCGGATTGTAAATCAAGGAAAGGGTTTTGCGTTTTCTGCCAACCGAGGCGGTGAACAGGATTTTGACAGCCGGTGTAGTCACGGCCATGGCACCGGCCAGGGAAATGGTTATCCGGATCCGGTATTTGTTCAGCAGGTCTTTTTTTTTGGCTGCCAGCTCTTCCGGGATCATGGCGATCTTTTCTTTTCTGTCCGCTTTCAGGGCATCGGACATATTGGACCGCTCCAGGGAGGCGGCCATCTCTTCTGCCAGGGCATGGTAATACGCGTCAAGGCTTTTGGCATCCCTGGCATACCGCCGGTTCATGCTGTTTTTGAATGGAACGATTTCCTGCTCCACCGCGGTTTTTCCATACATTTGGACCAGACGGCGCAGCCGGGCCTGTATATTTTCTGAAAAACGGAGGGTGTCTGTTTTTTTAAATTCCTTGTCAATGCCGGCAAAATCAGATGTCATCCCCGGTATCACGGCACCTGAGTCCAGATTGGCTGCCAGGTCGAACCGTCCCTCTTTTTGTTCATCGCTCTGGGCCAGGTATTTGCAGTTGAGCAGTAAATACCGGGTATGGACCTGCCCGAAGCTGGTAACCGATCCGGTGGCCTTGTGCCATTCGAACTGCTGGTTGATCAGGTTATCAAACCCGCCGCTTTTCAGGTAAAAAAAATTGAGTGCGACATGCAACAGCGGCGGATTTTCAATGGTGAACCCCAGTATCCTGTCCAGCAGGGGCGCACCGAAATGGATGGGATAAACCCCGGCGGATCGATCTGATCCGCCGGAAACGTCCACCGCTTTCTCCTGGTCCTGGAGGGTGCCCAGGGTAATATACTCTTTTGTGCCCAGACGTTGGGCCAGATCTCCGGGCAGAAGGGCGTTGATTCCTCTGGCTCCCTGTTCGATCAGAGCACCGTTTTCCTTTAAAAACCGGGTCGTAAAGTCCAGCAGACGGGTATCCTGGTTCTGGATGCTGGGATCAGAGTTCATAGGTATCTCCAAACAGGGTCTCATCCAGTTCCTTTGTGTTTTCATAACCGGTCCGGGCCCGTTTCAGCCGTGTACCCAGGTTGTTGAAATGTTTTTTCCGCTCTTCTTCGGATCCGGCAGTCACCCACATGTCATAGACCAGGTCACTGAACTCCTTTTCTCCCCTGATCCGGCCCAGAATCATATCAATTTCACCGATGACCATCTCAAACATGTTGATTTTCTTGTCCAGGATATCCAGAATATGGTCCTCGATACTGCCTTTTGCACAGAAATTGAAAATATGGACTTCCCTTTCCTGGCCGATGCGGTGAATCCGTCCGATCCGCTGTTCGATTTTCATGGGGTTCCAAGGCAGATCATAATTGATCATCCGGTTGCAGAACTGAAGGTTTCTCCCCTCCCCGCCGATTTCCGTGGTCACCAGCACCTGGTTGTCCTCCTGAAACGCCTTGATCTCCCTGCCCTTGGCGGCATTGTCCATGCTGCCGTGGAAAAGGGAAAAAGAGATCTGGTGCCATTCCAGAAATTCAGTCAGATGGGTCACCGTGCCTTTGTATTTGACAAAGACAATGATTTTTTCATTTGCCGACCGGATTACCTGGAGCAGGGCCTTGTTTTTTGTGGTGTCAACACTGGTGCGACACAGGGTTTTCACGGCAATGAGCTCATCGTGAAATTCGGCTGGATAATCGTTGTTCAACAGCATGTTGTCAAGGGTGGAAACCACCGCACTGGGTGATGATCCGGCCTGTGCAAGCAGGTGCTTTATCAGCAGTTTTCCCCGGCCGCCGACCCGGGCGTTCATGCCCGTGATCAAAGATTTCAGCCGTTCGTAAAACGCGGTTTCCTGTCTGGACGGTTCGATTCGGATGGTCTGGGCAAACCGGGGCGGGATGCTTATGCCGGCCAGGGCCCGGGTATTGCGGATCATCACCTCGCCCAGAAGTTCCCTGAGCAGGGCCTTGTTCCTGGGATCTGTGGGATCGCCCCGGGTCATGAATTTTTCCCTGAAGGATCTGGCGGTTTCAAGCTGGCCGGGCTTGAGCAGGGTGATCAGGTTGTAGAGTTCCATTAAATTGTTTTCCACGGGCGTGGCAGTCAAAAGTAGGATAAATTTTTTCTGAACGGAATTGACCAGTTTCCAGTTCAGGGTGGCCTTGTTTTTCAAATGGTGGGCTTCATCCACGATGAGCATATCCCAGTGCTTCTCTGTCACCAGGTCTAAGTTTTTCTTTGATTTTGCCTGGTTGATGGAGGCAAGCACGAGCGGGGCTTGCCAGAAGTCCCGGTCTCCGGATGTGAAGCCGGGATCGTCGGTGGATGGCACATCCAGTCCGAATTTGACAGCCATCTCTTCTTTCCACTGGCTCACAAGGGGGGTAGGGGTCAGGATCAGTGCGGTTTTCACCATACCCCGTTTTTTGTATTCACTCAACACCATGAGCGCTTCAATGGTTTTGCCCAGCCCCACTTCATCGGACAGCAGAGCCCTTCCCCGGAAGCGTTTGAGCACCTTTTTGGCGGTTTCTTCCTGGTACCAGAAGGAGCGGACCTGGGAAAGAGATGGCAGGCAGACCAGGATGTCAAAGGATTCCTGCAGACGGATTTCATGGCTTTCCATCGCCAGCTCATAACCGGCAGGATCAGCAGGATCCGGCCCGGATAAAATGGTGTCAAACGATGGCTGGTCAAGATCATAATCCACCGATATTTCCACCGGCTTTTCCCGGGAAAGCGGATCAGGTGAGCCGGCCGGCTTATTTTCCGTTTTGGCAGGAGGCTGGCTTTTTTTTGTCTGTGGTTTCGAGGCCGGGTCTGTGCGCTTCTTTTTGATCTGGACAGAAGCGCTGGAAAGATGTTCCAGTACCTGTAGCTTGTATTCGCATGAGTTTAACAGTTCTGTCAACTCCTGATGAAGCTGCTTCTGTCTTTTGGCTCTGGACCTGGTCAGTGTTTTGAGAACGGGATGCCCAAGTTTCAAAGCCTTGCTGAACTGTTCGGTTTCATACAGGTGCAGGATCAATAGAGGGACGAACTCTTTGGGAAGCAGACCCATCTCATGCAGCTTTTCCATGGCCCGGGTTTTCATGTCGATATTTTCAGATCGATCTCCGATATCGGCCATGAGCTTGTACAGGTCAGGATCGGGAGGCAGCAGTTTTTCAGCCTTGGTAACGGCGGTTACAGCCTTTTCAAGGTTACCGTTTGTCAGGCTGTCATAGGCCAGATCCCAGAAATAGAAACCTTTTTCCCGGGAAGCGACCTGCTGAGATCGGTTTTTCCTTTTCTGCAGTGCAGTCTTTTTTTTCTTTTTTCTGTCTGTTTTTGATTTTGCCAAGTGGTTATTTTCACCTTATGCAATTTGACAGTGATATACAGGTTGTTTTAATGATAAATTCTGGAGAAAATGGCTTCCGACATGTCTGTAATTGCCTGCTGCAGGCGTTTGAATTTGTCTATCATCTCCTCTGCCTCCGGGGTCAGGGTAGACTGTCCGCCGGCAGCCCCGCCCTTGCAGCGGATCAGCAGAGGTTTGCCCAGCCGTTTTTCCATTTTCCGCAGCCGGCCCCACATGGAGCGGTAGCCCATTCCCAAGGCTTTGGCCGCCGCATTTATGGACCCCTGTTCCCGGATGGTTTCCAGGATATGCATCTGTCCTTCCCCGAAAATCGAATCTCCGGTGTCACACTCAATCCAGATCTTAATCCGTAAGTTTTGCTGTGTTTCGTTCATGTCAGGGTGATAATACGTGGTCAGGTCAGGTGTCAAGTGTGAATTTAAAATCGCAGTAGGGAGCGCCTTCCATGATGGTCTGGCACCGTTCAAATCGTATATCCGGGTTAAAACCCTCTGCAAAGGGTTCATCCCGGCAGCAGGACAGGCAGTATCCGAATTCCGCCATGCCCAGTTCCCGGTATTTTTCCGCATACCGGCACCGGGTGACGCTAAAGGCATACCTGGTTTCGGTGAGTTCAATGACATCTTCTTCCAGGGCATTGCCCTTTGCCCAGCTACTCACCACTTCGGCCAGGTCCGCCATGGTGTTGCTTTTCTTTTCCTGAGCACAGGCCCGGCCATAGGCACGGCTTGCATTTTCATGGATCTTTTGCACTACGGCCTTTGCGGTATCCAGGCCGATTTTCTGACCAAATGCCCTGATGACCGGGACCAGGGCATTTGCTTCAATCACACGCCGATCGATAAGGTTGACGGGTTGGTCGCTCATGTCGAATTTCCTTTGAATTATAAATGATCACATTATGACATTAATTTGTCATGTTGAAATAGTTGATGGATGGCATTTTTACTTTATCCGCCACGACAGGTGTGATACTAAAGCAAAAATGCTGTTTTGTCACCTGTTAAACCGGATGTGAGGTTAAATATGGCCCAGCGGATCGTATTCAATCGGATGGAAGTGGCAGGATCCCTCGGGGATCTGGGTACCCTGCTGCCCATCGCCATTGCCATGGTGGTTGCCCATCTGCTCCGATGGGACAAGCTGTCGGTGTGATCCGCCAGGCGGACCGAATTATTTGGTTTTGGACGTATCATATCTGGGGGCGATGATGATTTCCACGCGCCGGTTCTGGGCCCGGCCCTCCGGCGTATCGTTCCCGGCAACGGGTTCGTAAAAGGAACGGCCGACCGCACTCAGATTGGCTGGATCAAGTCCTGTTTTGTACTGGAGGTAGCGGACCACAGAAGCAGCACGGTGCGCGGAAAGTTCCCAGTTGGTGGTAAATTTATCCCGGAAGTCTTTGTGGATGGGGAGATTGTCCGTATGACCCACCACCATGATTTCCCGGTCCTGCGCTTCTTTCAATAAAATGCGGCCGACCTTGTCCATGACTTCCTTTCCTTTGCGGTTCAGTGAGACACGTCCGGAACTGAAAAGAATCTGGTCGATAAAGGTGATGGTGATCCGTTCCTGCAAACGGTCCACGGTGATTTCCTTGTCTGTGATCTGTTGTTCCAGATCGGTGACCAGTGATGTATGTGTTTGTTTAAATCTCTGAAATTCTTCTTCAATCTGGGATTTTGTCCCGGAAACGGTTTCCAGCCGGTCCTTGTAGATACCTATCTTTTCCCTGGCATCGGCCAACTCCTCATTCAGGGTTTCCACCTGATCGGCTTTTTTTGCCAGCGCGGTGTTTACCGCTGCCAGGGCGGACGAAAGTGCCTCTGCCCGGCCGGCTTCATTTTTCAGCTCGGCTTTGGCTGCGGCCAGTTGGGCGGGTAAATCCGACAGTTTTTCGTTTCGTTTGGCAGCCTCATTTTTCAACCGTTCGATTTCTATCAACGCCGCATGGAGTTCAGCCTTGTTTTCGGCCAATTCAGCTTGTTCATCCTGTAAAGTGGTATGGCATGCGGCGCTTATTTCTTTCAGGGAAATATTTTTTTGCCGGGTCGCCTGCAATTCATCCAATGCGGCGTTCAGTCGGGCTTGCAGGTCGTCAGTTTGTTCGTTTGAGGCGGCCACATCAGCCCTGAGTTGCACAATGGTCTCATTAGCCGCCTGAAGATCCGCTTCTGTTTGCGTCAAATCCCCCTGCCGGGTTTCCAGGTCGGATATCTGGGCCTTCAGCACTGCAACCTGTTTTTCTGACCCCTCTTTTTGTGCGGTCAAGGTACTGTTCCGGGTTTCCAGGGCGGTGATCTTTTCCTGCATCGTCTCAGCTGTGGTCTGGCTTCTGGCGGAAATCTGCCCCATTTCATGGTCCTTGGTTTCAATCAGGGTCTTCAATCTGCCGATCTGATCGGTCAATTCCTCGATTTCCTGTGCCCTGACAGCCGCGTTTTCCTGTGCCTGTGCAGCTGCGTCTTCCATGGCAGCTTTCGCTTGTTCCAGCCCGGCGATCTGCTGTTCACAGGCAGCGAACTGGCTTTCAACCTGGCTGGTTTTTTCCCTGGCATCGGCAAGGCGAGTCTGCATCTCTTTCAGTTGTAGCTGCAGTTCCCGGTCCCGTTTTTCACTGGCTTGTCTGCTTTCCTGGACCGCTGTTAACTGTTGGTTCAATGTTTTTTTTTCCACTTCAAAGGATTGTCTGTTTTTTTGCAGGGTTTCAAGCCAGGTTTGTTCTTTTCGGGACAATTCGCTCTTTGCCTGCGTGTTGAGATCGGAGATATCGATGCGTAACTGGTCGATACGCTGCCGGCTGGATTCCAATGCAGTTTGGGTACTGTTCAGCTTAAATGCCAGCGTACTGGCGGCGATTGTCATTCCCGCCAGTAAAACAGCCAGGATTGCGATGATGGTATGGCTTTTCATGTGTTTGCCTCCTCATATCCAGAGTTGTCATCTACATCATTTACCAGACTCTGTTCCGAATATCAAATTAGAGATTTGTAAGCTGGATATTTGCCATAAGTGCATCAGTTTTTCAATCGTCCCATGCCGTGCCCTGGTCCCAAGCCCGCCCCTGGAGGTGTGCTGTGACCGGCCCGAGATCCTACGTGGGCCTGTTCTCATCAGCACAACCATACAGCGTACCATCCCCTCCGGTTGAAAGCCAGACATTCCAGCATATCCGGCCAGGCCCTCTCCGGCTCTGACGGTCCTGTCACAGCACACCTCCAGGGGCTCCCTGCCAAGGTCCTTATGGTACAAAATCCATTATAGCAAATATCCAGTTTGTAAGCCTGATGTCTCCTGACCGCCGCTTTCGCTGCCTGCTGGATCAGACCGGTACGCCCAGAGCCTGCAAGTCGGAGAGCAGTGTCATTTCATCATAGAGCCTTCCTTCCCGCCACTTTCCCTTATATTCCAGGGTGGGGACCACCCATTCGTCCCCGCCGTTGACCTGGATAATTTTTTCTATGACCTCTCCGGGCTGGTTTTCAATCTCAATATAGGTGAATGCAATACCGTGCTTTTGTAAAAATTCGATGGTTCTGGTGCAATGCGGACACCAGCTGGCAGCATAAACGTGTAGCATGAAAAGCCTCTTTTATATTTTTTTCTTGTACGGATAATAGATCTCTTTCCTGCCGGCTTCGATGCCGGTCAGAACAGTCGCCGGTGCCGAATCTGTTTGGGGGCATGGGCGAAAATGGCGGCCAGGACAAAGGCGATCAGCATGGCAGGGGCTCCCGGAAGCCAGCCGTGAAGAGCCATTCCCATGAGTACCAGCTTGACAAGGGTGGCCAGGCCGGCCGTTTCCCGCAGCAGCTGCCGGTGACGCAGCATTTCGAAGACCATGAGCAAACCGCCGGTGACGGTGGACAGCACCAGGTAAGTCCTGGGCAGATCCGGCTGCCCGGGCAGCAGGAACACCGCCAGAAACACCGCAGCCCCCACCTGGTGGACGGCCCGGATGAATATGGACACCAACCATATCCAGTATGGTCGATCTGCGGTTTGTCCCAGCCTGCTGTCCCGGGTGTGACTGTTTGATTTCCGGTCTGCCATTACATGTTCAGTATCTTTTTGCCCATGGCCAGCCGTTCCAGGGTCTTGTCACCATACATCAGTCCCTCGGTGCCGGCCTGGTGATATTCATCTCTTCTTTAACCGTTGGCATTTTTCTGTAAAGCATAAATCAATATCTCCCGGTTGAACTGTCAGTAAATTCCGGATAGTTGCCTTGTTTGTGAATGCAGTTGACTGGGTTATTGGTAACACAAGTATGCGGTGAAAACAAGAACAGCTTCCGGCCGGGATATGGAAGCGGCATCAACGTTTATATGATATTTTTTTTGCCTGGTCTGTGTTGATTGTTCTCATTTTTGTGTGCGGGAAAATTCCGGAAAACCTCCAGATGATAGTGTCGGAAAACAATGGCCGAGATGTAAAGCAGCCCGGCAGCAAAAACAAGTGACTGCACGGCCTGGACGTTTTACGGCAGTGTGGGGGCGGCAAGCCGGTCCGGTGCCGCAGGATTTTTGGGGATATACCTGGGCCCTACACTCATGATGATCTTGGGATGGCCGGTTTTAAGAAAGATTATCCGAATCAGCAAAGTCAACCGGATTACCTCCATCGCGGATTTTATCAGTTCCCGGTATGTAAAAAGCGCTGTCATTGCCGGAGCGGTGACCATTATTGCCATTCTCGGCATTCTGCCCTGCATGTCTGTCCAGATTAGGGCCATATTATGGCGTTGTATGGGCAGGGCATTGACGGTTAAGGAAAAATGAAATATGGTGAGCCAGTTTTTTGTAATTTTCCAGGGGTGTGCAAGTGAAATTCAACTGGCTGGATATTGACTTTGATTCCCTGTTTGAGGATTTTCCCTATGGTGTCTCTGTCATGGACAACCAGGGGCGTATTGTATATTATAACCGGCAGCAGGAGATCATAGACGGTCTGTCAAAAAGTGAAGTCTTAGGAAAGCATTTCAGGGATATTTACGGTCCTGACTCCGGACCCAGTCCAACTCTGACCTGCCTGGCCAGACGAACACCGGTGATCGACTTTGTGGGGGTATACCGCACCAAGAAGGGCCGGCTGATCAACTCCTCCCACAATGTGTTTCCCCTGAAAAAAAAGGACGGCACCCCCCGGGGGTGTATCTGTTTTATCCGGACGTTTGATGAACTCATCGATGCCACACCCTATGTTTCCATTGATGATAACCTGGAAAGCAACTTTTCTTCCATTACTTTCAAGGATATCGTGGCCACCAGCCAGGCCATGCGGGATGTCATCGGATCTGCCAAAGCCGCGTCCCACTCACCCTCGCCCATCATGCTCTGCGGTGAGACCGGAACGGGAAAGGACATTATTGCCCGATGCATCCATGCGCATTCTCCGCGACGGTCCCATCCCTATGTGGCCATGAACTGCTCGGCCATCCCGGCCGGCCTGCTGGAAGGGATCCTTTTCGGCACAAGCCGGGGATCCTACACCGGTGCCAAGGAGAGTCCCGGGCTGTTTGAGCAGGCAGCCGGGGGAACCATTTTTCTGGATGAACTGAACTCCATGTCTCTGGATACCCAGCCGAAACTGCTGCGGGTCCTGCAGGACAAGAAAATACGACGACTGGGATCCACCGCTGAAATCGCTTTGGATCTGAAGGTGATCAGTGCGGTCTCCAATGATCCCTATCAGTCCCTGCAAAATGGCAGTCTGCGGCCGGACCTGTTCTACCGGCTGGGCGTTGTCGTCATCTCGCTGCCGCCCCTGAGGGAAAGATTGAGCGAGTTGCATGACCTGGTGTCCTATTTTCTGCTCAAGCACAATCAGATCCTGGGAAAAAGTGTACGACGTGTCAGTGATGAGGTTATGGACCTGTTTTGCAGATATCCCTGGCCGGGGAATATCAGGGAGCTGGAGCATATCATCGAAGGGGCGATGAATATGGTGACCAACAAGCAGGAACTGGAGTTCAATGACATCCCCGGATATGTCAGGGAGGTGTTTCACGCCGGTACCATGACATCCGGGAACGAGATTTCCGGTCTCCGAAAAGACCACCCATCCCATTTGCATCCGGCCCCCTTCAGCCGTCAGGGTTTTGGAAACAGCACTTCCCCGTCACCGGCCCTGCCCCGGGAGATCCTGGATTACGAACGGGACCGGATCTACGACCAGCTGATCGAACACAGGGGCAATGTCACCCATGCGGCCCGGGCCCTGGGAATCAGCCGGCATGTGCTGACCTACAAAATGAAGAAATATCAGTTCAACAGGCATGATTTTCTTCAATCCGGCAAATGATCTTTTTCT
>JAIPDL010000044.1 GCA_021737695.1 Desulfotignum sp.
TTTTTCCATGCATCGATATTCTGGCGGTTGAGCAGTTTAGAAACAGACAGTTCCTGTTTGAAATGGGCCAGCGTATGTTTCTGGGTGATGAAATGGCCGCCCGGGCCGACATCTTCGATGATCTGTCTGGCCAAAGTGTCTTTGGTGACCGAGATGCCCTCCACGAATCGTTTGGTCATCCCCACAATCTCATTGCCCATGACCAGCTGTTCTAAAGAGCAGGCCATGCCCGAGGCCATGTATCCCACATCATGAATCAGGTTCAGGCCGGACAGTCCCTGGGCCAGAATGGAAAACGTGCCTTCCAGGCCGGCCTGGGCATCCAGGCATTTGGAGTCTGTGGCACCGGCCAGGCCCCAGGTGGGCAGATCAAATGATTTGGCGATTTCCGCCTGGGCCGCGATGCCCAGGCTGTTTTCCGGGGCCCCCATGGTCATGAGCGCGGTTTTCATGTCCAGGATTCCCACATTGCCGCTCATGGCCACGGGACATCCGGGTTTTCGCAGCTGGGCAATGGTGATATGGATCAACGCTTCGGCCGTGATCTGAACGAGCATGCCGGCCAGGGTCACCGGGCCCGTGGCACCGGCGGATACCGTGGAGCCGGGCAGCTGGGGCATGAACCGGTCGGCCGCAATCAGGATCCGGTCTACCACGTCATCGGGGAAAAACAACGGCGCAATGGCTTCCGGATACAGGATGAGAAACGGTTTTTCCCTTAGTTTGTCCTGGCCCCCGGCGATCACGGCCGCCATTTCATACACATATTCGCATCCTAAAGGCGAGTAACCGATAAAGGCGGCCGGCTTGGTGGTGTTGGCAAACATGGCCGGAATTTCATGCACTTCGGCGGCTGCGCCCGGCACATCCTGGGAGGAGCCCATGGGCATGACAAAGTCGATGTGTGCCAGGGCATCCGCGACTTTGGCGCCTAAGGCGATGTCCTTTATGCTGGTGGGCCGGATATCCCCGGTAAAAGGATCCCGGTGGTTGGGACTGGCCGTGGATGTGCCGTAATGGCTTTTTTCTCCTTCCACTTCCAGGGCCCTTCGGCCGTTTCGGTCATAAATGGTCCAGCCTTTGGGGGCCGTGGCCACACATCCCTGGACGATATATTTGGGGATTTTGATGGTATCTTCTTTAACCCAGGCCCCGGCCTGGGTCATCATTTTTTTGACCCCGGCGTGCCGGCATTTGAATCCGACTTTTTCAATAATATCAAATGCCGCCTGTTTGATTTCCCAGATTTGATCGTCGGTCAGAATCCGCATGCTCACGGCCCGGCTTCTGGTAGTGGAGGATTGAATCACGCGCGTTCCTTTCAAAAGTATGTTTAAGTAATTGTTTCTGTTTTTTTTGTGGCATCCAAGGCCGGCGGCACCCCGTTTTCATCCCACCCCATAGCCTGGTAGAATTCCGCCACCATGGCGGCCAGTGACTCCCTGGTGAGTCCGGATGGATTGTCTTTGGAAGCAAAGAACATGTCCGGCAGATGATCGAAAACAGGGCTTTTTGCGTGACGCAGATTGAACCGTTTTTCCATGGCTGCGATTGCCAGGCCGGTATCGGTCAGGTGTTTCAATGAGAGATCCGTTTCTGCCAGGGCATTGGCCAGAGCGATTTCCGGTTCCAGGTTGAAGGATTTAAGCAATGAGAGGACCGGCACTTTGCAAAGCCCCAGCGTATCCACCAGAACATTGGTGACCACAGCTTTCCGGATCAGCAGGCCCTTGGCTTCCGTGGCATGGATGTCCACAGCGGAAGCCGTGCCGAATTCCTTAATGGCCTGATCTTTGGACCAGCTGTATTCCAGAGAAGCATACACATTGTTGTAATCCCCGCCCCGGCTGGACACGGCATATCCTAAGGCCGTTCCCATGATGGCGTTGGGGTGGTAGGCGGTCAGTTCCAGCCCTTTGACATGGGCTGCATGGGCGGTCGCCCCATCCCCGATCTGTTTTGCGGCCTGCCGGACCCCTTTGGACAGGATCCGGCCCAGCGGGGTGGTGCCGTCGACAATCCGGTGAATCAGGATTTCCATGGTTTCGGCATGGCCCCAGGACAGATCCAGGTCCTGCTTGAGTGGTTCCGGCATCAATCCTTTTTCGTTCAGGTCCATGGCAAATGCAATCACCGATGCTGTGGATGTGGTGTCCACTCCCAGCCGGTTGCACAGGTTGTCCAGCCGGATAATGGCTGCCATGTCAGACAGACCGCATTTGGGACCGAAATTGATGACCGGTTCAAATTCCGGCCGGGTGGACACCTCTTCCGGTTTTGCCGGATCCATCACCAGATCGGCCTTGCACTGGACCGGGCATTTGGCGCACCCGGATGATCGGACGATCTGTTTTGCCAGGTTGCGTCCGTCAATGGGATCGATATCAGTTACGCCGATTTCGGTATAGTTCTTGACGCCCATGATACCGAACTCATTGACCCATGACAGATAACCGGCCCCGCCGTACCTGGAAAAAAAGGAAAATTCCGGAGCGTTTTTCACCCGCCTGACATAGGCACTCACCGCCTGTTTTTTTGATTGAGAATCGGCCGGCAGGTGTTTGTGGGACCCTTTGGCAATCACAACCGCTTTCAGATGCTTGGCCCCCATGACCGCGCCCAAACCCGTGCGGCCGGCGGCATGGTCTTTTTCCGTCATGATGGCGGCAAACCGGACCTGATTTTCTCCCCCCGGCCCGATGGTCAGCATCCGGACTTTTTCAGGCGCATGGATTTTTCGGAGCCGGTCCTGGACGGCAAACGCATCCAGGCCCCACAGACCTTCGGCCGGCATCAGCCTGGCGGATGTCGCATTTACATACAGATAGACCGGATCAGGGGATGCACCCCGGATGATAATGGATGCCAGGTTGCAGGACCGCAGCCAGGCACCGACATATCCGCCGATGTTGGAACTGCCCAGAATCCCGGTCAGCGGGGATAACGCATTCACATGGAGCCGGGCGCTGCACGGGGCTGCGGAACCCGTGAGCAGGCCTGCGGAAAACAGCAGCCGGTTTTCCGGCCCCAGCGGATCGATACCGGGTTTCAGGTGGTGATACAAATACCAGGCATTGAATCCTCTGCCCCCCAGAAACGGCAGCGCGTCATCCGGGCAGTCTTTCCGCCGGCATATCCGCCGGGTCAGGTCCACCATCAAAAGCCTGCCGAAACGGTTGAACGGGATCATGGTGTTTTGTGTCCGGTTGACGTGTGTGTCCTTGGGAATGGCGCTGCCTGCTAGGGAATTCATAAATAAAACTTGTATCATTTTAACGTGTTAAGATCAAATCGTTTTTGCTTGATTTTTTCAACGCGGGCATCCGTTTCCAGACCATCATAACTGGTAAAAATTACCTGAAAGGCTCTCCCGTAAGCGGATCATAGGTGCTCAAGCATTTTTCGGGCAAAATAAGGCAGGACAAAGGCAGCTTTGTGAATTTCCGGAGAATAGTATTTCAATTGTTCCTGGATCCCGGGATCGATTTTTCTTGCCGGCCGGGTCAGGTCCGGTCCCAGTGATCCCAGGCAGATACCGATGTTGCCACCGGGATAGGTGGGCACCATGATACAGGCGTATGCCTGCCGGTCGAACAGATCCCGGGTGATTTTTGCCAGGTTGGTGACACAGTCTTTGTGAAGAAAAATGGATTCCCCCTGGGTGGCGATAAGACCGCCGGGCTTGAGCGCATTTTTCAGGCCCTCGTAAAACGGTTTTCTGAACAGCACCTCTCCGGGGCCGATGGGATCGGAAGAATCCACGATGATCACGTCATACACCCCTGTTTTTTCCTTGACAAACGCGGCCCCGTCTCCGATGAAGACCGTCACCCGGGGATCGTCAAACCCGCAGGCCAGATCCGGCAGAAACTGTTTGGACACGTGGATCACCCTGTCATCGATTTCACAGAAATCAATGCGCTTGACGCAGGCATGGCGGCCCGCTTCACGCAGGATGCCACCGTCCCCGCCGCCGATCACCAGCACCGTTTCAGGATGGGGATGGGCAAACAGCGGCACGTGCGCCAGCATCTCCTGGTAACTGAATTCGTCGAACTGGGTCAATTGAATGATGCCGTCCAGTGCCAGCATTTTTCCATGATTTTTGGTCTCAAACACCTGGATATGCTGGAACGGGCTTTTTTCATCATACAGAATATTTTCGATTTCCAGGGACAGGGCCATGCCGGGCCACATGGGGCAGGTTTCATAAAACCAGCCGTCTTTGACATGTTGGGCGTGTTTCATTTTTTAACTCCTTGTTGGACACGTGTCCAGTCTGCCCGCGCTTGCCCGGAAACCGGTGCAAAGGTACCGGTTTCCGGATCGGCGGGCGATCTGAATTACTGACGTAACGCCAGCTGCATTTTGTAATGACCGCCCTTGAAAAAGGACATGGCAAACTCCGCCACCTCCCGGGGGTCGTAAAATTTGCAGCTGAACACATCCAGGTAAACGGTGTTGTCGGCATTGGCAAAATGACCGGAAATCAGGGAGGTTTCAATCAGCTGGGTCATGCTGAATCCTTCCACCCGCTCATCTTCGCCAAAATGGACCACCTGGCACTCGCCGAACCGTTTCATGTCGATTCTGTCACACAGTTCATGCACAAACTGTTTGATTTTGTCGGCATCCCGGATGATGTCCGGATCACTGTCATAGATATCGATGGAAGACAGAACCCCCCAGGGGTTTTTCTGCTCATAATCCTTTTTCCAGGAAATGGGGTGGGTATTTGAATGTGTCAGGGTCTGTCCAATGTTCTGTTGCGCAAAAGGCTTGGAGATAATTCCCCGGTTCTGATCCGAAGAGATCAGCACATTTTTTGATTCAAAGGATTCCGTCATGGAGGAAATGGCTGCTTCCAGATTGATATTGTCACCACAGGTGAAAATGTCCACGGCCGCATAGTCATGCTCCGGCCAGGCGTGGATGGTGAAATGGGATTCCGCGATCACCACCACGCCGCTGACGCCCTGGGGCTTAAATTGATGGAACGAAGAACTGATGATGGTGGCATTGCTGTCCTTTGCCGCTTTCAGCAGGGCGGTTTCAACACGGTCCGCATCCAGAAAGGCGGTGGTACCGCATTCATAGTATTCAATGGTCACCTGCCGTCCCAGGGCAAAAAAATTATTGTCCTGGACGTCACCGGTCATTTTAAGGTTTTTGTTCAGCATGGGTGTTGTCTCCAAAAATGTTAATACGCATCCGGGGCAGGCTGCATGATGCAGAAACATGCCCGCAATTGATTTTAAATGAATTTTTTGTTCAGTGGTCTGATCAGGCAGAAAGAAATAAACTTCATCAACGCCAGGTCAGGCCACTGGTTTTTTTAAAACTGGGTTGCCGGAAATATGCGGATGATGGAAAAGCAGGAATAGAGACGTGTGAGTAAAAGAAAAAAACGTTCGTGCAAAAGACAATATACGTCCTACCCCCCCGGCATCAGCTGCAATTCCCGTGACTGCGGAACAAGCGGCATATCCCCGCCTGTTCTTTGAATATACGAATCTTCGAATAACCATGTGATTTTATATTTTAAATGCATAAAACCTTCAAGTTTGGGTTATTGCCGACAAACCATACGGTTAAATAGGGTCTGCGCTTCTCCAATAAAACACACCCTTTTACAGGATTTTTTTCAAATTGAAAAGTATTATTGTGTGGAAAATAAAAAAATATTTGATTTTCTATTGTGCACTGGTATATAAGGCAGCGGACAGTCTGGACAGACTTCAGATTAGCCGGGCACACACACCTTTGGAAGAGTTGATGAACATGGCGTTTCAACGACAGCGGCTGAGCAGAAGAGTGGTCAATGACCTGCAAAAAAGGTCCACGACCGGGGTGTTTTTTTACATGCTGGTGCCCCCCGTCCTGTTTTTCACGGACGGGTATATTCTGCGACATTTAACGGCCTGCCTGGTATTCTTAAGCATTTTTACCCTTATCTGCCTGTTTCGTCTGGTCCATGTCCATATGTCAAAAAAAGCGTTGGACACCCGACGTCACGACACATGGCACAAAGCCGTCTTTGTTGTCAGTATTCTGCTGACCGCCCTGGCATGGGGGGTGGGGTCAGCGGTTTTTCTGCTGTACAGTGACGAACGGACCATCCATCTGCTGATGATTATCTGCACGGTGGGGTTCTGTGCCGGGGGTGTGATATCTTTTATGCCGGTGCTGAATCTGGCCGTCTCCTATAATTTTCTGATGCTGGTGCCTGCGATTGCAGCCGTGTTCATTGGCGGGGATGCCCCCTCTCTGGGCATTGCCATGATCCTGTATTCCATCTACCTGGTGTTGATTTCTCTGCGGGGCAACCATGAATACTGGAACGCGCTGGAAAATGAATATCTGCTGGAGGAAAAAACCCGGGAACTTGAAATCACCAGCCGGACGGATGTGTTGACCGGGCTTTACAACCGCCGGTATTTTGATGAGCTGTTTGAACGGGAATGGGGGCTGTGCAGCCGGAGAAAAAGCCCGTTGACTCTGTTGATATGCGATATCGATCATTTCAAAAAAGTCAATGACACTTACGGGCATCAGGCCGGAGATGAATATCTGAAACTCATCAGCCGGCTGATACAGCAGGTGTTTCAGCGGGAAACCGATGTGGTGGCCCGGTATGGAGGCGAGGAGTTTGTGGTGCTTCTGCCGGACAGGGATGCCGAACATACCCGTGAACTGGCCCAGCGCTTGGGTAAAAAAATTGAAGCCGCCGTGCTGGAATACAACGGAGAAAAAATTCAGACCACCATCAGCCAGGGGGTCACCTCCTGCATTCCGGCACCGGATATGGACCGGGATGTGCTCCTCACCCGGGCCGACAACGCCATGTATGAGGCCAAGAATGCCGGCCGGAACAAAATTATTGTGGATATGCAGTAAAGACTTCCTGAAACCGGGGACAGATCACCGGCCCGGCGGCACCATGGTGACATGCTGCACAAAGAAATCCCGGCACTCGTCTTCCCGGTGACTCACGTAAAGAATGGTACTCAAATGGTCTTTGGCCACCAGGGCGAGAAAATCCAGTACGGCATTTCGGTTGGGCGTGTCCAGCCCCTGGGTGGGCTCGTCTAAAATCAGCAGCTCCGGTCCTTTGATCAGGGCCCGGGCAATGAGGACCAGGCGCTGGTTTGCAAAGGTCAGATCCCGGAAAGGCATAGTGGCTATCGATGCCATGTTCAGCCGGTCCAGCCAGATCATGGCCCGGTTTTTCTGACTGTCGGTCACCGGGTTGTACAGGCCGATGGAATCGAACAGCCCGGAAAGTATACAGGCCAGCGCACTGCCCGGCACCCGGAAGTTGCGGTGCAAATCCGGGCTGACAATGCCCATGTGCTGTTTGATGTCCCAGATGGATTCTCCTGTGCCCCTCCGGATGTCAAACAAGGTCAGATCACAGGTGTAGCAGGCGGGATGGTCGCCGGTGATCACCTGGAGCAGGGTGGATTTGCCCGTGCCGTTGGGGCCGGTGATCAGGGTGTGGTCCCCCGGGTCTACGGCCAGGCTGAGATCCGTGAACACAGCCCTTCCCCCGTATCCGGCCGTGCAGTGGTGGAGCCGGATCAGTGCCTTTTTTTCATGCGCGTCAGAACGTGTCTCGTCTGCCGGGGAAAAATCCTGCACCGTGGCCTGGAAATCCGGCCGGGAGGTCCGGGTCAGGCAGGAAGCCGGCACCTGATCTGCAGGGCCCTGAAACACAAGTCCGCCATTGGCCACAACGCCCAGATGGGTGGCCCATGACGAAATGTCCGCCGGATTGTAGACAAATATTAAAATTTGAATCCCTTTGGAATAAAGGTGGCACATGGCCCGGTCCAGCTCTTTGCAGCTGTCCGGATCCAGGCCGTCAAACGGGGCCTGGATCACCAGACAGGTCGTTCCCCTGGTGATGGGGGCCAGCAGCAGCAGTTTCCGGGTCTGGCCCGTGGACAGCTGACGATAGCCTTTGTCCAGACTGTCTGTCATGCCCAAAGCCTGGATCAGACCGGCATGGCCCTCGATATCTTCCAGAAAATCCCTGGCCGGGGTGCCGGGATCCAGCCGGTCCAGAAAATCGGTGTCATCTTTTTTCAGTTCAGACTCATACACGGCCTGCTGGTCCTTGAAGGATATCACGGCGGGCTGATCCGGCAGTGACCGTTCCGCCACCCGGCCTTTGATCTGCCTGCCGGACACCAGATCAAACAGATCATCGATACCGGACCGGTTGGTTCCCAGAAAGGTCCAGGCCTGGCCGGGCAGGGCCTGGAACTGTTCAATATACACGTGGTCTGTTTGTGCCTGGATAATTTTCATGGCGGGTATTCAAACAGGAAGCGTGTCAGAAGGCAAGCTAAAAGATAGGGAATATGGAAAAGATACAGACGTAAATGGTGTTTCATAATGCATCATGGGACATGATTTGGTTGAAATCAGAAAAAGATCGTTTGACTTGGCACAGGGTCCATTCATATATTGTGAAAGTTTTGGATTGATGCGAAAAGAGTGCTTCAAGAACAAACGACTCATAAAAGAAAGCGTTCATGAAACGCATGTGGGATATGGGAAGCGTATAAATGACAGAGTCACTGGATAAATTGACCATACGCGGGTTTAAGTCCATTCGGGAGTTGACCGATTTTGAACTGAAACGCCTGAATATCTTTGTCGGTGCCAATGGTGCGGGAAAGAGCAACCTGATTTCCTTTTTTCGAATGCTCCAGTCGTTGATCAAGGGAAACATTGCCGACTATGTCCGGGACAGCGGCGGTATCAGCGATCTGCTTTACAATGGGCGCAAAACCACGAAAGAAATGGAATTTGAAACCCGGTTCGGTCCCCGGGGATTTCGGTTCAAGATCAAACCCGGCCCAGGAGAAAAGTTTGTTTTGACCAATGAAGCCCTGGGGACATCGCCTGACAGTCAATACAGCAGGCCGGTGTATGATGCCATCAACTCATGGAAAATTTACCATTTCCATGACACCAGCCAGACGGCGCCCATGCGGGACGCTGAGATTGTACAGGACAACAAGGCATTGAGATATGATGCATCCAACATCGGCCCGTTTCTGCTGCGTCTCCAGAATGAAGAAAAATCCTGTTACAATGAAATCTTGAATGCCTGCCGTCTGGTGACCCCTTTTCTGGATGATTTCCTGCTGGATACTCAACAGCTGGGGCCCAAGACCAAGGTGGCGCTGTCTTGGAAAACCAAAGGCTCTGATTATCCCATGCAGCCGTATCACCTGTCCGACGGCAGTATCCGGTTCATCTGCCTGGCCACGGCACTCCTGCAGCCGGACCCGCCGTCCACCATCATCATTGATGAACCTGAACTGGGCCTGCATCCGGAAGCGATATGCATTCTTGGCGAACTGATTGAAAATGCGGCCAAACGGACTCAACTGATTGTGGCGACCCAGTCGCCGCTGCTTCTTGATCAGTTTTCAATTGAAAATATTGTGGTGGCGGCCCGCAAAAAAGGACAATCAGTTTTTGAGCGGCTGAAATATGAGGATTACAACGCATGGCTGGAGGAATATTCCGTTGGTGAACTCTGGACCAAAAATGTCATCCAGGGGGGCACCGTCCATGAATAGGTATGCGGAAGTGGTGGTGTTTGATGTCTGGCTTTCCAGACTGGAATCCCTGGTTCGGAGTGATCATGGCCCAGCGTAAACAAAAAGGTCCCAGACACCTGCCACACGAAGCCTTGGAGACCAGAACCTGCTTCTGGTGGGCGAGGGGCATCGGGGCCTGCCCGGAAAACTGAACAAGGATGAACAGATTGTGTCCACAGACGTGGCCCAAATCATAAAGAATGTTTGACTTGTCATGTTGTCAATTTATATAGTGATAAAACTTTCAACTTGGGAGCAGTGATATCCTGCCTCTCCTTTTTCGAAATTGGCGGATGTTGCAACACTCTTAATCCACACAGAGCAGGAAAATGAACAAAAGCCGATCATATCAGGAGAAACAAGAATGCTGGGATTGAAATTAAGAGAAGAGTTTCTCGGGGCGCATATGCCCGGAACCGCCATAACGCTTCGCACGAGTGACAATCAGGGAGCGGCCCAGAAATCTCCGGACCACATTCTGTCCATCACCTATCCGACGGCGGATGTCCAGACAGCATTAAAGGCGATCAGCGCCAAAAATGCGGGCCGTCCAATCATTTTGATGGGCGATCGGGGCCGGGGTAAATCCCACATCATGGCGGTGATGCATCATGGCATCAAGTCATCTGCAGCGGTTGAGTCATGGTTGAAGGACTGGGGAAACAAGATCGGCAGTGATGAACTGAAACATGCCGACATGCTGAAAGGGTATGTACCGATCTCTGAGCCGGTTCATAACCATGAATATCCCCTTCTCTGGGACCTTCTCTTTGACCGTCACCCAAAAGGCCAGTATTACCGGGGTCAGTTTGAGAGCATGGCCCAGCCGTTTCCGCCCCGGACGCTTTTGGAGAAAATGTTTGAGGACCAGCCGTCCTGCCTGATTCTGGATGAGTTTCAGACATGGTATTCGGGTCTTCCGGACAAAGATCCCGGGACAGGGCTTCTTTTGAAACAGTACGCGTTCAATTTTGTCCAGATTCTTTCTGAAATTGCCACGGACCGGCCGGAGATTCTCATTCTGGTAATTTCGGTGCTCAATAACCAGAACGATGCGTTTCAGCAGATTCATCGGCAGGGGCCGGTGATTATCGATTTTCGCGGGCCGTCGGCAAAGCAGGACCGTCAAAAGCTCCTGCTGCACCGCCTTTTTGAAAACCGGCGGAACATTCCTGAGCCGGATATCCTGACCGCAACCAGCGCTTATGCAGGCGAAAGATTTCGACTGCTGCACCCCCACAGATCGGAAGTGGAAAAAGAACGGGTGCAGCAGGAAGTGTCTGCTTGCTGGCCTTTCAGTCCCGAACTTCTGAATCTGCTGGAAGATCATATTCTTTTGTCATCCGCAGCACAGGAAACCCGGGATCTGATCCGGATCCTTGCCCAGGTTTTCAGAAGCCGGGGCGAGGTGGTGCCCATCATTACTCCGGCTGATTTTCTGGTGGATGGTGACTCAGATCAGGTCCAGACACTGATTGACTCCATTGCTGATTCTTCGGTTCCGGACAAACTGCGCCAGATCGCCCAGCGCAACCTTGAGGCAGTTCGTGATGCCGGTGTCACTGTTCCCAACGCCCGGGAATTGATCAGCGCCATCTGGATGCGCTCCATGTCCCCGGGAAAAAATACCGGCGGCACCCCTGCCACGATACACCTGGATATCACCAGAGGCATCGCTGTTGACGACAATACATTCCAGGCGGAACTGGCACTGCTGATTGAAAACAGTGTCAATATCCATGGTGATGAAGTCCCGGGGGGACCGTTGTGGTTCGGTATGAACGAGAATCCCCGATCCAAAGTCCGTGCGTGTGCAAAGAACGGCAAACTCTGGCATGTCGGGGCGGTTCCCACAGCAGGACAGGTTGTTTATCCGGGCAAAGATGTCCAGCATGTCCGGAATACCCTGCGGCACATATTTGTCCCGGAAACCACCTCCCCGCCATCACGGGTTATCATACTGGGTGCCCACTGGAAAAGCGATCCCTGGACCGACGTGGATGAGGGGGATCACCCGGCCAGATGGGACCGGCCCGTGCTCCTGGTTGTCCCGGAGCAGATCCAGGGCGGTGCCACAGGGATGAATGCCACGCTGGGGGCTTGGCTGGCCAGACATGTTCAGAAAAGAAGGAACACTGTCCGCTTTCTTCTTCCTGCTCCGGACACAAAAAGCCTCTTTGCGGATGATGAACTGCTCTATCTGGCACGGTGCAGTTTTCTGTGTGCCAGGGAGGGATGGGGATCGGATTCCGTCTACCGTGCCCTGCACCCGGATTTTGACCGCCCGCTGCGGGCATCCCTGAAAACCCGGTTCAACCGGTTTGCCGTGCTGCGCAGATGGGATTATCAGCAGCCTCAGAAATGTGTTTTTGATGTTGAAAAAATACCCAGCCAGGGCGGAGAGATTCCAGCAGCGGTCGAGGCCAGGATTTTGACCGACCTGTTTGATCCGGCCGATTTTACAAAGTTTGTACTGAAGCGGGCCAAAGATTCGGATTTTGTCGGATCGCTGATGGATGACCTGATGGAACCGCCTCCGCCGAACGCCGGAGAAGCGATTCCTTTTCTGGGTGAAACCCGGATCTATGAACGGGTGCTGGACATTGCCGCCGCCGGTAATCTGGTCCTCAATGTCAGCGGCACCTGGATCGGGCGGCGGTCGGAAGACACAAGGGATGAGGATGCCCTGCGGTATATCCGGAGCCGGGCATTTAGAACCGGCCAGGAAATGCGGCAGATTCAGCTGGGCCTTCCAGGCGGTGTCGGGGGCGGCACGATCACGGTGCCCAATCCTGACTCCGGCGGCGGCACGCAGACGGAAACCGGCGGAAACAGTGTTCCAGTCCCACCGGGTATCGGTCCCGCCTATCCTCCGGCAGCTGGGGATAAAGGCGGCACGTTGGAAGAAAATGGTGACACAGGGGGAGCCCCCGGCATTGAGGGGGCTGTTTTCCCCCCGTCCATGCCGGCGGTGAAGCGAAACCGGTCGGAACAGCCCGCCACGGGAATCAACCTCTCCGGATGCTTTGAAAAATGGGGCGTGTCCACCGGGCAGACAATCGAAACGGCCCGGATTGAATTTTCAGGACTGACCGCCCAGCAGATCAAACAGATTCTGCAGCGGATTCCATCCGCCTTCAAGGCAACCCTTGACGTGACTTACAAAAATGGAGGGGGCAAATGAATCCCGACTGGCACGGTATCATTCTGGATTCCCCGTCTCCCGGGGCGGCATGGGCGGACATCTTTTCCGCACTGCATGACCTGTCCACATCCTGCGCCTCTCCGGTCACGCTCCATGATGCAACCGTGGTGCCGGACCGGTTGCTGGCCGAATCCGCATGGGAGCTGTGGGAAGCATTTCCGGCACATGCCGAAAAAGCTTCTGACTGCCTCAAGAGCTGGACCGCCGAGGGTTCCGGAAAAGCGGTCCTGATTCTCGATGCCCTGTCGCTCCGCGAACTGCCGATTTTGATAGGGGCGGCCGAGGCAAGAGGGATTCAACCGTTGCGGGTCAAGGTCACGGCCTCTGAGTGCCCGTCCACCACGGATCACTTTGCCGGAAGCCTGGGGCTGCCGTCCCGGAGCGCCCTGGCCAATAACGCCAAACCCGGCACATGGGCACTGTTCAAAGGCAATTGTTATACAGATGTGATCAGCCTGCCTTTTGAAGACTGCGCGGTTCCCCCGTCCCCCAATCTGTTGATCTGGCATTCCTGGCTGGATGACCTGATTCACCTCCAGCACAAGCTGCCGGACCAGATCGCCGGTATTGCTGCAGCCACCCTGCAGGGGGACGGGTTCTGGCATTTTGTGGATCGCCTGCGCCAGGGCCGGAACCTGGTGATTACATCTGATCACGGGTATGCCGTCAGTAAACGGTTTTCCTCCGAGGTCGAGGATCCGGATGCCATCGACATATTGCGAAAGACGTTCGGAGCTTCCCGCAGCAAGGCGGTTTCCGGGCCCTGGAAGAAACCATTCATGCCGCCTGTGGTGATGACCCACCATCACCAGCACATGATCATGGGGCAATGGAAGTGGAAGGTGCAGGGAGGGTTTCCCCATGTCTGTCACGGGGGCATGAGTCTTCTGGAAGTGGCTGTCCCCTTTATGGAGTTTAGCGCCCGATGAGCCATCAACAAGCAAAGGAAATGGATCTTTGGGGCAATATCATTGAAAAAGCCCCGGCAAGAGCCAAAAGGAACGGACGAAAATCAAATACCCGGAAGGAATCGGAAGGTCTGCCCCAAAAAATCGGCAAAGCGGTCCGGCTGCCGGTGCCGGATTTTTCCGATCTCAACCGGAAACCCACCTGCCTGGAGGCGGATTTCCCCATTGCCCAGATCAATGCCCTGTCCAACCTGGAAGGCAATGCCGGCAAGCCCATATACCAGATGTCCAAATGGTGGGCCAGACGTCGTTCCAGTGTCTTCCGCGCCCTGCTCATCGCCGCTGCAACCCGGGCGCCGGATGATCCCGGCGAAGCCGCCAGGCGGGTCTGGGATCATTATTACTGTAATCATCAGAAGGCCGGATCATTCAAACATTTCAAGGTGCTGGACTGTTTCATGGGCGGGGGCACCACCCTGGTGGAAGGCTCCCGTCTCGGCATGCAGATGACCGGCGTGGACCTCAACCCCGTGGCCTGGTTCGTGGTGAAAAATGAACTGGCTTGCAGTGACCCGGACCAGGTACGGGCACTGTTTGATGAGATTGAACAGCAGGTGAAACCTCAGATTCAGCCGTTCTATACCACCACCTGCCCCCGGGGACACCAGGGCCGGTGGATCGACGGGGACACTGGCGAGGCGGTCAACATCGATCCCATCGAGCTGCCGGTGGACCAGCGATCCCGGTACCGCTGGGAAGGGCCGGAAGTGATCTACACCTTCTGGGCCAAGCACGGTCCCTGCCAGGCCAAAGGCTGCGGCCATCGGACCCCCCTTTTCAGAAGTTCGGTCATTGCCGAGAAAAAACTGTCCACCGGGTATGCCGAACTGACCTGTCCCGGCTGCGGCAAGACGTTTCATGCCGATCTGGGTGAAACTCGCATGGCACCAGGGGCGGAACGGGTGGTGACAGAAGAGGAACCGCTGTTCACGGAACTGACCCAGACATTTGCCCAGCTGCTCAAGGATTACGACAAAGGCAATGCCGGCGACACCCTGGACCGGACCCTGGCGTTGAAAACGGATGCAGCCAAGGAACCCGGGCTTCATTGCCCCGGCTGCGGTTCCTTTGCGGGAAAGCGGCTGGTGGATGTGCTCGATCACCATGCACGGCCCTCTCTGGCGGCCAGTCATCGCAAAAAGAAAGACTTTGCCCTGAAGAAAAAAACGGTGCAGATGTTTCTGCTGATGCATCCTGATTGGATGAAAGGCGTGCCGGGAAGTGAAGGTGATGAAGAACTGGGCGGCTGGGCCGGTGCATCGGTTGATGCCACCACCGCGTGGTTTGAAAAGCGGGTGAAGAATCTGCAGGTGATTGAGGTGCGGGGCAAATCCCTGCCTGACATCGTGACCCTGGCGAATGGCTCAAACATTGAACCAGACCAGGGCACAGTGCCGAAACGGGCACACTTTACCTGTGCCTCCTGCGGCCGGGAAGGCAATGTCCTTGAATCGGTCCGCCCCACCGAACACACCGCTCCGGTGGCAGTGTACACCCTGCAATGCCATTGTCCGCAATGTGAGGCCGGGGGCTTTACCTATGGCGGCCGTTATTTCAAAGCCCCGGATGAATATGACATCAAACGGTTAGATGAGGCTGAAAAGGAATGGGCGCACCGAAGGGATGGCGATTTATCCCCGCATTGGCCACGCTCTATATTACCATATGCCTGGAAAACCAGTCATTGGGGGATTCAAGAACACGGTTATACCCATTGGTGGAAAATGTTTAATTCTCGCCAGTTATTAACTCATGCTCAAATTCTCAAAGCTATTACTGAAGCTTCTGAAGATACCTGGCCACTTGATGTCAGAGAACAGGGTTTGGGGGCTTTTCAGCAGTATTTGAGAAATCAAAATATGTATTGCTTTTGGAATCTGAAAGCGGACAAAATGGAACCGATGATGTCTAACGCCAACTACCACCCCAAAATGCAGAATATTGAGAACTGTGTGTTCACATCTCTTGGAAGAGGGAATTGGCAATCGTCAGTTAATAAATGTATTGAAGGTATGGATTGGATTAACTCCCCGTGGGAATTAATAATCTCAATAGATGAGAAAGCAAAATCTGAAAAAGGGTTCCCGAAAGATCCAATTATTCCGGGCAATGCTATCTATTGTGGCTCTTCCACAGACCTGTCGATGTGGGGCAGTGAACAATTCGACCTGGTGATCACTGATCCGCCGTTTGGAGATAATGTCAATTACGCTGATTTGGCGGACTTCTTTTATGTCTGGCTTCGCCTGCCTTTACGCAAATGGTATATGGATTTGCCTGAAGCCAACTATTTTGAACCGGAATTTACGCCCAAAAGTCTTGAAGCAATTGACAACAAAGCTGAGCATCCCGACGACCGGGAGAACTATGAGAAAGATGTTTTTATTGTACCGAGACATATAGCTTTCATCCAGGAAATGAGCGGCGATAAAACTCTATCGGAGAAGGAACCGAATCCGTTCTACCGTCCCCAGCCCTCCAGCGATTTCTACTGTCAAACCCTTTCGGCCTGTTGGGCCGAGGCCGGCAACCACCTCAAAGATGGCGGCATCATGGCCTTTACCTTTCATCACAATGAGGATCAGGCATGGATTGATGTGCTGCGGGCGCTTTTTGATGCCGGCTATGTGCTGGTGGCCACCTATCCTATCCGAAGCGATGAAACCAAGGGGGAAAAAGCGTCGTTTGGATCGCAGAAAATCGAATACGACATCATCCATGTCTGCCGCAAGCGCCTTCATGAACCGGAGCCGGTCAGCTGGGCCCGGATGCGCCGGTGGGTGAAGGAAGAGACCGTGCGGCTCAAAGAGCTGCTGGAACATACCCATGCGAAAACCCTTCCGGAATCGGACCTGCGGGTGATCCTGCGGGGAAAATCTCTGGAGTTCTACTCCCGCCATTACGGCCGGGTGTTCACCGGGGAGGGGCAGATCCTGGAGGTGCGTGACGCTCTGCTCGGCATCAACCTGCTCCTGGACGATCTGCTGGAAGATACCACCCAGACCGGGGGGCTGCGGCCGCCCGACAGTGCGGAACCGGCCAGCCGGCTTTACCTGCGCCTGTTCAGAAACCGAAAAGAAATGGCACGAGACGAGCTGCACAAAACCCTGCGCGGAACGGGCATTGCCCAGGGGGACCTGGAATCCAGGGGATGGATCCGGGTCGTGGGCCGGTCGGTGCATGTGGTGCCTGTCCTGGAGCGCTTGGCTTTTTTCACGGAACGGGGCCGGAACCGGAAGGTGATCAAGACCGACCTGGACCAGGCCCATTTTCTCATTGGGGCGGCCTATCCCAATTCCGGCCTGAAGATCGAGTCGGAGCTGAACAATCCGAATTTCCGCATCAAGAAATCAGTGGATGACATCTTGAAATGGTACGCAGCGCTGGATGATAATCCTGCTGACCGTCTGGCAGCGGGCACTGCGGCCCAGCTGGTCGAGCACTGGCGGAACCGCAGGAAAGAACCGGAAACATATCACCAGCTGTCTTTGTTTGAAACCCTGGATATGGCATAACGAGGAGCATCATGAAAATTGAATCCATCCGCCTGAAAAATTTCAAGCTGTTTCAGGACATTGACATGACCGATATCCCGCCTTTCTGTGTGGTGGTGGGTGCCAATGGGACGGGCAAATCCACCCTGTTCCAGGTTTTCGGATTTATCAAGGACTGCCTGGTGTACAATGCGGGTGCGGCCATTCAGAGCCGGGGCGGGTGGCATGAGCTGGTCAGCCGGGGGCATGACACGGAAAACATGGTCATCGAGCTTCAGTTCCGCATGGAAATCAGCAAAGTGCAGCGGCTGGTGACCTATTATCTGGAGATTTCCCACACCAGCAACAAGGTGGAGGTGGCCAGGGAAATCCTTCGCTACAAGCGGGGGGCGGCCGGGTCTCCCTATCATTTTCTGGATTTTGCCTATGGAAAAGGCAGGGCCGTGGTCAATGAGGATGATTTCAACAAGACCGAGGAGGAGTTGACCAAGGAACAGCAGGAGCTGGACAAATCCGACATTCTTGCCATCAAAGGGTTGGGACAGTTCCAGAAATTCAAGGCGGCCAATGCGTTTCGGCAGCTGATCGAAAACTGGCATGTGTCCGATTTTCATATCAACCTTGCCCGGGGCAGCAAAGATGCGGCCGGATATGCAGATCATCTCTCCGTGACCGGTGACAACCTGCAGCGGGTGGCCCATCGGCTGTTTCTGGAAGAAGAGGAAATTTTTGACAGGATTGTTGAATCAATGAAAATGCGGGTGCCGGGGATCAGTTCCATAGAACCGGAACCCACGCGTGACGGCCGGTTGCTTCTGAAATTTCAGGATGGGTCGTTCAAGGATCCGTTTATCGACAAATATGTCTCTGACGGGACCATCAAGATGTTTGCCTATCTGCTGTTGTTGTACGATCCCACCCCTCATCCGCTGTTGTGTGTGGAGGAGCCGGAAAATCAGCTGTATCCCAAACTTCTGTGGGAACTGGCCGAGGAATTCCGTGCGTATGCCAACCGCGGGGGCCAGGTATTTGTCTCCACCCATTCTCCGGATTTTCTCAATGCCACCCGGCTGGAAGAAGTGTTCTGGCTGGAGAAGGAAAACGGCTTTTCCCAGGTCCGGCGGGCCCGGGACGATGCCCAGCTGGCCGCTTATATGAATGAAGGGGACCAGATGGGGTATTTATGGGAGCATGGATTTTTTCCGGGGGCAGATCCGCGATGAAAACCATGGTCTTTTTTCTGGAAGGACCGTCTGAAAAGGAAATGCTTCTTGGGCTTCTGCCGAAACTGTTGCCTGCGGAGATGGTGGTCCGCTATCTGGTGTTCTGGGGAAAGCAGGACCTGGAAAAAAACCTGGTCCGCCGGCTGCGGGGCTGGCAACTGCCGGATTCGGTGTTTGTGATCCTGCGGGATCAGGATGCCGGTGATTGCCACCATGTCAAGGCCGGGTTGGTGGAGAAATGCACAGAAAGCGGGAAAAGCGCCTGGCTTGTCCGTGTCGCCTGCCGGGAAATGGAAAGTTTTTTCCTGGGAGACCTGGCCGCTGTGGAACAGGGCCTGGGAATGGACAAGCTGCGTAAAAAACAGCAGACACGGAAATTCAGGAACCCTGACACCCTGGCAAATCCAGCGGCTGAACTGATGAAATTGACGGGAAACCGCTATGACAAACTTTCCGGTTCCCGGGCCATCGGCCCGTACCTGGATGTTGAAAACAACCGGTCACACAGTTTCAACGTCCTGGTTCACGGCATTTACACGCTTTTGGAGGATCCCTGATGGAATCGATCGCAACGACCGTATGGCAGCGGAGAGGATCAAGTGTCATTTTTGACAAAGAATGCTTGAAACCATTGATCTCCGGCGGGGCCGTCGTCTCTCTGAGGCAGGCATTGACATGGCGGGATTCACTGCCGGCCAGCCTGCCTGTGCCCGGCAGGACCATCCTTGTATCCGGACTTGAGACAGTGATTGAAACCATGGCGCCTCAGGATGCAGAGGAATTTATGTCCCGCCGGATACGGCCCTTGCTGAAACATCTCCAGAATTACTGGACCGAATGCGGCGTGGTATTCGGATTTACCTCACACCGAAAATCCTTTGAAGAAACCGCACTGGAAGAAGAAGTGCTGTTCCGCCGAAGGGACCGGAAGCAGATCCGGCTCTCGGAAGGTCTCTGGGACGGCAGCGCTTCGATCAACATGAAGCGGGTGGTTCGAGAAGGGGATCCGCCGGGAGAAGAAGTCATCGCTGGTTATTATGTCGTACATATCTCATGAGATACCGTCCGGTCTGAAGGTCACCCATTCCGAACTGGGGGACGGGGTGGTCGTCGATCATGAGCCCACCGGGTATGTCACCGTCTTTTTTCGTGCCCATGGAGAACGGCAGGTGCCTGCCGTTTCTCTGCAGCCGGCAGCGGACCGGTTCGATCAGATCGTTCAACACATGGTCCCGGCCACCCCGGAGCGGCTGGAACTGCTCTGGCTGACAGTGGAGGCGGAAGAACTTCCGCTGATGGAGAATGCGGCAACGTTGACATCTGCAAAGGTCGATTTGCTGCCGCACCAGGTGGTCCTGGTTCACCGGGCCGCCATGGCTCGCCCCCGGCGGTTCCTGGTTGCGGATGAAGTGGGGCTGGGCAAAACCATCGAGGCGGCGCTCATTCTTCGTGAGCTGGCATACCGGGGTGAGCTGACCCGGGCCATCATGATCGTTCCCGCCGGGCTGGTGGAAAACTGGCGCAGGGAATTGAACGATGTGTTTCACCTGGATTTTGAAGTATTCGGCAGCGAAGGGGATGTGACCGACCGTAAGACCAACGCTTTTTCAAAACACAACCGCCTGATCGCCTCAGTGGACACACTCAAGCGACCGGCACGGGTGAAGAAGCTTCTTGCCGCCCCGCCCTGGGATCTGGTGGTTTTTGATGAAGCCCATCATCTGAGTGTGTACCGGTATGGCAACAAGGTCAAGAAGACTGAAAATTTCAAGCTGGCCGAAGCGATCCGTGACCATTGCCGGGATCTGATTCTGATGTCTGCAACACCCCACCAGGGAGACCACTTCCGTTTCTGGATGCTGATTCGACTGCTGAATCCCGGTCTGTTTGAAAATGATTCAGATATGGTCCAAAACCGGCACCGCCTCAATGCCGTCGTCATCCGCCGGACCAAGGCGGATGCCTGTGCCCAGGACGGCAGTCCTTTGTTTGTGCGCCGGATGGTCCATACCCAGGGGTTTGAACTGTCGGACCCGGAAAAGGCGTTTTACAAGGCCCTTCTGGATTATCTCCGGGACGGATATAACCTGGCGGCCCAACAGGGAAATAAAGGCCGGGCCCTGGGGTTTGTGATGACGGTCTTTCAGAAAATTGCGGCCAGCAGTTTTGCGGCGATCCGCTCGACCCTGCAGCGCCGGCTTCTGATGTTGACCATTCAGGAAGGGGTTGAGCGGGATGAGTACCTGGATGTGGACGGCCGGAACCGGGTGTTTGAACAGGCCCGGCAGATGATTCACGAGATCCACGCCATCCCGTTTGATACGGTGGGTAATGCCCTGGCGGATCAGATTCTGGCAGATGCCAAATATCAGCTCCTGAAAAAGCGGAACAAGGCACAGGGCTTTGCGTCAAAAGCGGAAAGCCTTTCTGATTCAGAATATGAGGCCGGTGCCGGAGAAGAATCCGCTGCCTTGCTGGTCAAGGTGGCCCTGCCCGAAGAACGTCAGCGGATACGGTCACTTCTTTCACAATGCCCTGAAGGTATTGAATCAAAAACCGCCATGCTCGTGCACGCCCTGAGACAGATCTGGCAACAGGATCCCCGGGAAAAAATCGTCATCTTTGCCACCTACCTGGGCACGGTCGAGGCCATCAAGGCACAACTGAAAAAAACATTTCTCCAGGCCGGTGTCGATATCCTGAAGGGCGGGGATCACGGGACAAAAACAGCAGTACAGAAACGATTCCGCCGCATGTCCGGCCCCAGGGTGCTGGTGTGTACCGCAGCCGGCCGGGAAGGGATCAATCTCCAGTTCGCCCGGATTCTCTTCAATTATGACCTGCCCTGGAATCCCATGGATCTTGAACAGCGCATCGGCCGGATTCACCGCTATGGCCAGGAATCCACGGCCCAGGTTTACAACCTTGTGGCGGCAGATACCATCGAAGGCCAGATTTACCTGCTGCTTGAAGAAAAGCTGAGTGACATTGCCAGAACCCTGGGCAAAGTGGATGAACAGGGCCAGATCTCCGAAGATTTGAGGACCCAGGTACTGGGACAGCTCAGCAGTGCGGTGAGCTATGACCGGCTGTATCAGGATGCGCTCAGGGATCCCGCCTTGAAAAGGACCCGCCAGGAACTGGAAGTCGCCATGGACAATGCCAGCCAGGCGCGCCAGGTCGTTTTTGAACTCTTCCAGGAACTCGACAGTTTCAACCTTGGAGAGTACCGGAAATTTGATGACCAGGGCCGTGGTATGCAGCGTATTGTCAATTTTATGGAAAGGGCGGCCCGGATTGCCGGCTGGGGTTTTTCTCAACAGGAAGGGAACCGGTGGAAACTGGTCAGGGATGGTGAACCAGACATGGTTTTTACAACGGACCGTGATGCCGCGCTCCAGGAGGAAACCCTTCAACTCGTCGGGCTGGAACATCCTGTCATCAATCAACTCATTCAGCAGTATGCATCTGCGGATACCGGTCATCGTGCCCTGGCCGGTAAACTTGACGGGGTCCCAGGTGGGGGAATATTGACAGTCTGGAAAATCATGACACATGCAAAAAATGGGGAGGCCGGCCAGCATGTTGTCAGAATTGGAATGAATTTGGATGAAGAGCGGGCTCCCTGGCTTGAACGGCTGGATGACCGCATGTTGAAAATGGCATCCACCACCGCTTCCGCAGAAAAATGGAAAAGGCTGGCGGCTGGCAAAAAGACCCGCTTGCAGGAGCTGCTACATCGTGAACTAACGTTTTCCGGCATCATTGACAATGACATGTCTTACGCTGCCATGCCGCTGGGGGTGATCGGTATTGAATCATAAAGAAAAAAATTTGATCCCATGGAAAAAATGAAACGAATATACGTGGATCTGGATGATGTGATTTCCAGAACAACCGATACTTACAGCGCCGTCATTGAACAGGAATTCGGCAGACAGGTCCGGTTCGAGGACCTGACCTGTTTTGATTTGAAGGTGTCATTTCAACTGACGGACAGGGAATACCGGCATTTTTTCGACCGGATTCACCAGCCTGACCTGTTGATGGGCTTTGACCTGGTGCCGGGGGCAAAAGAGATGATGGCCCGCTGGATCGAAGCCGGTCACCGGGTGGATATTGTCACGGGCCGGCCCCCTTCGGCCCGGGAAGCATCTCTGGCCTGGCTGGACCGGCAGAGAATCCCCTTTTCCGAATTCATCATGGTGGATAAATACAACCGGAGCGGTGAGGATCACCCCGGGGTGATCTCTAAAACCCGGCTGATGGCCCGTTTGTATGATCTGGCCGTGGAAGATTCCCTGGACACGGCCCTGTTTCTGGCAGAAGAGATGGGGGTTCAGGTCCTGTTGTATGACCGGCCCTGGAACGCCCGGCCGGTGATATATCCGAATATCACCCGGGTCACGTCGTGGCAGGACATCGCAGCCCTGACCTGCTGCCCCTGATCCGATGTTTTTTGCTGCCGATGATTTTTTTACATGTTTTTTACAACCTGTTTACGCGTTGATGACACAACCGGTGGGGCAGTTGTGTAGGTTGGTTTTGAATGCAGGACAAAGAAGGTGGTTCCATGGACTGCAAACAGTCAACTTACAACAGAGGA
This sequence comes from Desulfotignum sp., assembly GCA_021737695.1. Taxonomy (GTDB): domain Bacteria; phylum Desulfobacterota; class Desulfobacteria; order Desulfobacterales; family Desulfobacteraceae; genus Desulfotignum. Next base: position 23,117 of record JAIPDL010000044.1, read on the forward strand.
GAAAAATCATGGCACATGGCATGCAAAACAAGGCAAAAGGGGTGTTGACAATCGCAGGACTGCTTTTTCTGGTGCTGGTTTCGGGGATGCTACAGACTGTTGCGGCATCACCCAAAGTGATCTGTACCGTTGACACCGACCGGGCCGTCCTTCCCGCAGGTGAGTCCCAGAATGTGGTGCTGAAAGTGACGCTGGATGCCCCGCCGGTCCCGGCCGGCACCCGTCGGCCAAAGGTGAACCTGGCCCTGGTTCTGGATCAGTCCGGATCCATGAACGGGACCAAGATGGCACAGGCAAAGGCCGCTGCCGTGGAGGCGCTCACCCGGCTGAGCCGGCAGGACGTGTTCAGTGTGGTGGTGTATGATACCAATGTGCACACCATTGTTCCGGCCCAGAGTGCCGGGTATGTGGATCGAATCATCCGCATCATCGAAAACATCCAGGCCGGCGGCAACACGGCCCTGTTCGGCGGGGTCAGCCAGGGGGCTGCAGAGATCCGGAAACACCTGGAAAACGATTTCATCCACCGCATCGTGCTGCTGTCCGACGGCCTGGCCAATGTGGGCCCGCGCATGCCCGAAGACTTGGGCAGGCTGGGGGCCGCGCTGCTCAAGGAAAACATCTCCGTGACAACGGTGGGGGTGGGCACGGATTACAACGAGGACCTGATGGCCCGGCTGGCCCAGAACAGTGACGGCAACACCTATTTTGTGGAATCCGGCGTGGATCTGCCCCGAATTTTTGCCGCGGAACTGGGAGATGTCCTCAATGTGGTGGCCACCCAGGTAAATGTCACCATTACCCTGCCGGATGATGTAACGCTCGTGGAAATCATCGGTCGGGAGGGCAGAATCATGGGACAGCGGATCGAGCTGTTCATGAATCAGCTGTATGGGGGTCAGGAGAAGTATGCTCTGGTGGAAGTCAGACTGCCCGCCGCCGGGGAGGGGGATCAATTGAAAATTGCCCAAGCGGAGGTTCATTACCAGGATCCTTTCAATAATCAACCCGAGGTTTCCCGGGGAACGTCCCATGTTTCTTTCAGTCATGATCCTGTTCAGGTGAAACAGTCGGCCAACCGGGACGTGGTCCGGGAATACCAGCTGAATCTGAAAGCCCTGGCCCAGGAAAAAGCCATTGACCTGTCAGACGAGGGCAGACAGCCTGAAGCGGTTATGACGCTCAAAGATTCCGCTGACAAGCTCAAACAGGTCGGCCGTCTTTACGGGGATTCGGAACTGCTCAAAGAGGCGGAAGCCGTCGAGGCGCAGGCCGATCAGATCGAGGAAAAAGGGATGAGCAAAAAGAGCCGGAAAGTGCTTCGGACCCAGTCGTATCAGCAGAAAAACCAGCAGGTTTCCCAATAGGTGAAACAATGATATGGCAGCAGGCATGACACATAAACGATCCATCCTTTTTTTCTGGGCACTGATCCTGGTGCCTGCGCTTGTCATGTCAGGGGCCGCATACCGCCTGCTGTCCCATGAGCAGGACCGGATCAGCCGGTCGGCCCAGGAAGCGTTGATGGAGCGGGCCGCTGCCATATCCGAAACCATCCACATGACCGTTGACACCGTGAAAGACAACCTGGTCCGGTCTTTGATGGCCATCGATCCGGGCACGCTCACCCCAACGCTCCAGGACTGGGAAAAAACCAATCCCCTGGTCAGAAATGTCTTTATTTTTGAACCGACAGAGACCCTGCTTTATCCGGAGAAAGGCATGGCCGCCACACCGGAGCAGCAGCAGTTCATCGCCCGGTTTGATGCCCTGTTTTCAGGCAGAATGACATTTGATCACCTGGGGGGGCCCGGGGGGCCGGAACCCCCCCGGGGGATGGCGGCCGGCAGCACGGCTGCCAATGCCAGTCAGGGGGATGCCCGCAGGCAGCTGGTCACCCTGTCCAGGGCGGACCGGAGCCCGGCGGCACGGGTGGGTGCCCAGGCCCATATGGAAATGGAGAAAGCGGCGGACAGTCCGGAACAGGGGTTTTCATCCGGCTGGCTGCCCTGGTTCAGTGAAAACCGGCTGCATGTGCTGGTGTGGGTCCAATCATCGGCCACCTCCCGGGTCTATGGGCTGGAGGTGGAACTGGTGACCCTGCTGTCCCGCCTGGTGGTGGATTTCCCGGCCCTGGAAGATGCCGGTTCCGCCATTGTCCTGACCGACGGCAGCGGCAGCGTTATTCATCAGTCCGGTCAGATCGAGGTATCCCCGGAAAGTCGCCCCCTGTCCCAGAAGGCTGTTTCGAGCCTGCTGCCGCACTGGAACATGGAGATTTTCGTGGATGAAGACCGTCCGGGGGGGACCCGGGGGTTTTTTTATTTGTCAATGATCCTGGTGGGGATATTTATGGCGGCCATCCTGTCCGGCGGGATCCTGCTGACCCGGATGACGCTGAAAAACATGAAAGACGCCCGGCAGAAAACCTCGTTTGTGTCATCCGTGTCCCATGAATTGAAAACCCCTCTCACCAGCATCCGGATGTCTGCGGAACTGCTGTTGTCGGGCCGGGTATCGGATGAGAAAAAAAAGGCCCGGTACCTGTCCGTGATGGTGTCGGAAAGCGAGCGGCTGACCCGGTTGATCAACAATGTTCTGGATTTTGGAAAACTGGAACAGGGCAGAAAACGGTACCGGCTGGAATCGGTGGTGGTGGACCGGTTTTTGACACAGCTCATCGAGGCCCACCGGGTCAGGATCACGGCACAGGGGTTGAGGATCGTTACCCAGATCGAATCAGAGGATTTCACCATCAGGACGGACCGGGATGCCCTGGAACAGGTGGTGTTGAACCTGATGGACAATGTGTTGAAATATGCCGGCACGGGGGAATATATTGAATTTGTCCTGGCAAGGAAGGCTCAGACCGTGGTACTGACCATCTGTGATGACGGCCCGGGAATTCCCAAAGATCTACAGGAAAAGGTGTTTGATAAATTTTTCCGGACGGACAGTTCCCTGACCGCCACCCAGCCCGGGTCCGGCCTGGGATTGAGCATCTCCCGCCGGATTCTCAGGGACCTTGGCGGGGATCTGCACCTGGAACCGGGTAAAAAAACCGGCTGTTGTTTTACAGCGAGGATAATTGATCATGACACAGATAACGATTCTGGTGGCTGAAGATGACCCGCACATCCGGATGGGACTTGTGGATACCCTTGAAAGCGAAGGGTACCGGGTCATTGAGGCCCAAAACGGTGTGCAGGCAGTGGCGCGGTTTCAGGCGAAGGGCATTGACCTGATCCTGCTGGACGTGATGATGCCGGAAAAAAGCGGATATGATGTCTGCCGGGATATCCGGGCCGCGGGCGACCCGGTGCCCATTATCATGCTCACGGCCAAGGGAGAGGAGATCGACAAGGTGGTCGGACTCCAGCTGGGCGCGGATGACTATGTCACCAAACCGTTCGGGGTCCATGAGCTGCTGGCGAGAATCGATGCCGTGCTCCGGCGGACCGTGCGGGCCGGCAAACCGGAAAAAACCGGAGCCCCCCCGTTTTTGTTCGGGCCCTTTGAGGTCAATCCGAAAACATACCAGATGACGGCCGGCGGGGTCAGCCAGGATCTGACAGCCCGGGAACTCATCCTGATCCGCTGTTTTCATGCCCATCCCCGTGAAGTGCTGAGCCGGGATTTCCTGTTGAATGCCGGCTGGGGTATCGATTACCTGGGCACCACCCGGACCCTGGACCAGCATATTGCCAAACTGCGCAAAAAAATTGAAACGGATCCGTCCCATCCCCGGCTGATCACGACCGTTCACGGCTTAGGCTACCGGTATAACGCCGGATAAAAGAATGGGCTGGGTGTCTCATCCTTGAATGTCCTTGTCATTTTCAAACCATCCGTGATAGAAGAAACCATAAAAAATGGACTTAATTTTCAATCATTCAGGGTGGTATCATGGAAAAAAATCAATTTCAAAAGACCATTGACGTCGGTCAAAAAAAGATAACGATTTATGACATCAATCGGTTAGAAGACCTAATGGGCGTTCCGGATATCGGCAAGCTCCCTTTTTCCATTAAAATTCTTGTGGAAAATCTGCTTCGGAAACTGGATGGCCGGATTGTCACTGAAAAAGACCTGTTAAACATTGCAACATGGAAAAAACAATACAAAACCCCCGTGGAAATCCCATATCATCCGGCCCGCGTGCTGATGCAGGATTTTACAGGGGTCCCGGCGGTCGTGGATCTGGCAGCCATGCGGGATGCGGTCAAGGCCCTGGGAGGGGATCCTGCCAGGGTCAATCCGCTGGCGCCCGTGGAACTGGTTGTGGATCATTCCGTGCAGGTGGATTATTACGGAACGGGCAGTGCCATCACCAAAAATGTGGCCAAAGAGTATGAAAGAAACCAGGAACGGTATGCGCTTTTAAAATGGGCCCAGAAAAGCTTTAAAAATTTTAACGTGGTGCCGCCCAACTCGGGCATATGCCATCAGGTAAACCTCGAGCATCTGGGACGGGTGTTTATCATGGATACAGAGGCACAGGAGGTGCTGGCCTACCCGGATACCCTGGTGGGCACGGATTCTCATACCCCCATGATCAACGGGATCGGGGTGATGGGATGGGGGGTGGGCGGCATCGAAGCGGAAGCCGTGATGCTGGGGCAGCCGTATTACATGTCTGTTCCTGAAGTCATCGGTGTCAGGCTGACCGGGAACTTGAAAAAAGGCGTGACAGCGACCGATCTGGTACTGACCATTACGGAAATACTGAGAAACGAAAAAGTGGTGGAAAAGTTTGTCGAGTATTTTGGTCCGGGGATGAAACACCTGTCCGTCACGGACCGGGCCACCATCGCCAACATGACCCCGGAATATGGGGCCACCCTGGGGTTTTTCCCCATTGATGAAAAAACCATTGAATATCTGAAACTGACCCACCGTGAGGAACAGGCCGCTGTGGCGGAAGCCTGTGCCAGGGCCTTAGGCCTTTTTTACACCCAAGACAGCGAACCGGTTTATACCAAAGTGGTGGAAATTGATTTGTCCACGGTTCAACCCTGCCTGGCAGGCCCGGCCCGGCCCCAGGACCGGATTCCCCTGTGTGATTTGAAATCCGGCTTTGCCCAGGTACTGGGATGTGAATATCACCGGGATGCAGAACCGGAAAATCTGTCTAAATTTATCGACGAATCCGGGTGTGAAACCCGGCGTGCGCCAAAATGTGTGCCTGTCAGCAAGCGGCAGATCGATCTGGAAATCAATGAACGACCCTTGAAGCTGGGTGACGGGTGTGTCGTGATCGCGGCCATTACTTCCTGCACCAACACGTCCAACCCTTCGGTCATGCTCGGTGCCGGGCTCGTTGCCAAGGCGGCCGTTGAAAAAGGCCTCAAAATTCCTTCTTATGTCAAAACGTCACTGGCCCCGGGCTCAAAGGTGGTGGTTGATTACCTTGAGGATGCCGCACTGCTGCCATACCTGGAAGCGCTTGGCTTTCATGTGGCCGGGTTTGGGTGTACCACATGCATCGGCAACAGCGGTCCGCTTCATCCGGATATTGAAAAGGCCATTGCTGACAACGATTTAAACGTGGTATCAGTATTGTCGGGCAACCGAAACTTTGAAGCCAGAATTCACCAGAGCATTAAAGGCAATTATCTTGCATCGCCCATGCTGGTGGTGGCATTTGCCATTGCCGGAAGAATCGATATCAACCTGAACACGGAACCGGTAGGATTTGATCCCAACAATGAACCCGTGTATCTTGAGGATATCTGGCCATCGGATGACCAGATCCGGGACCTGGTTCAAACGCATGTGAAACAGGATTTTTTCAGGAAAGAATATGATACAATTTTTGCCGGCGACCAGTTCTGGCAGGACCTTGATGTCACAAAAAGCACCACATTCACATGGGATAACCCATCCACGTATATCAAAAATCCCCCTTATTTTGAAAATTTCAAGAAGGAAACAGAAATACCCGAAGATATTTCAGAGGCAAACGCCCTTGTTTTACTGGGAGATTCAGTCACCACGGACCATATTTCGCCTGCCGGCGCCATCCCTGAAGCATATCCCGCGGGTCAGTATCTGATCCACCATAAAGTCAAACCTGAAGAATTCAATTCCTATGGGGCGCGCCGAGGCAACCATGAAGTCATGATGCGGGGCACATTCGGAAACATCCGGATCAAAAATCAGATGGCCGGCGTCAGGGAAGGCAGTTTTACCTTGAAGTTCCCATCGGGTGAAGAAAAATTCATCTATGATGCGGCCATGGCATATCAGAGAGAAAATAAGCCGCTGATAATTTTAGGCGGAAAAGAATACGGCACGGGATCATCCCGGGACTGGGCAGCCAAGGGAACCGCCCTTTTGGGGGTGAAAGCGATCATTGCCGAATCCTACGAAAGAATTCACCGCAGCAATCTGGTGGGCATGGGGATTCTTCCGCTGGTCTTTAAAGACGGAGAAAGCTGGAAAACTCTGGGTCTGGACGGCTCTGAAACCTTTTCAATCAAAGGAATCGCAAACATGACGCCGCGAAAGACCCTGGAAGTGACGGCCCGGAAAACCGATGGCACAAAGGTCCAATTTTCAGTCACGGCCCGCCTGGATACGGTGGTGGATGTGGAATATTTTGAAAACAATGGCATTTTGCCGTGTATTTTAAGAAAGCTTTTGACAATGGACTCCTCTTTATTAAGGTGAATTTAAATGGCTGTTCGCGATAATGTCAGCACTAAGATAGCCATTTCAGATGATCGCACATATTCTTTTTTATTTTTCACGGAGCGGCTTCCACGATTGAAATTCGGACAATTTCAGCCGATATCTGGCCACGCTTCCCTCGTGCAGGCGTTGCAATTCATCCTTTGCTATTTTGTTAAAGGCCTGCCTGTCATTTTCAGGTACCAGTTCATGTGTCAGTTGTTGAATATTCTCAGATGATGGCGCCTGGAGGCCCCGGACAATTGCCTGTATTACCCGGATCAATGTCTCCCGATAGCGGATGCGCAGAGGATCTGGATCAGCCATGGTTTTAGTGACGGCAAGGTAACGCTGGCATG
>JAIPDL010000045.1 GCA_021737695.1 Desulfotignum sp.
ATGTTGCATATTTTTTTACAAAGTTGTTGTATCCTCAGCAACTTGCTGTATTTAAAGGAGATATTGATTTGCATGCCCAATGATAAGAAACGCCCGTTTATCAAGGCTCAGGGGCAACTCGCAACATAATACTGGTATCTATAATTTATCCGGGCCGTGAACAATCACACATCTGAATAAACGCCACCCCGTCTTGAAGACTGAACCTCCCCCGGCAACGGATAGAAAATTGAGTGTTTTCGAGATAAACATGGTATGCTATTTTTATATGAAAAATTTTGCATTTTATTCTAACTAGGGAGTATACATATGAAAGCGGTCGGAATCAGCAGCAGCGGCAGAAAAGGGGCGTATTCCAAAATAATTGTAAGAGATATCCTGGATGCATCCGGCGTGACATATGAAATGATCCATCTGGCTGAATTGAACATTAGGGGGTGTCTTGGGTGCCTTAAATGCACCCGGACCGGCACATGCGTTCAGAAAGATGATTTTGGAAAAATAGTGGATAAAATAATTCTGGCAGATGCGCTGGTTTTCGGAGGCGGAAATTATTATGGTACGTTGAATGCCATTGGCCATGCCTTCTGGGAAAGAACATTTTCATTACGGCATAAATGCGCCTTCCCGCTTGCCGGCAAATTAGGGATTGCCGTTGGACTGGACCGGGATCAAGAGAAAAAAGAAGCCACCTCCTTTATTGAAATGATGATGCGCAGCAACCATATGGCAGTTATCGCAACATTTACAGACCCCGGCCATCAGCAGTGTTATGACTGCGGCTGCGGCCATGATTGTGTCGTAGGCAATGTTTACAAACACATGGGCCTGACAACCAGAGAACTGGCCCAGGCAAACCGGCCCGAAGAATACGGCATTGAAGCCCAGAAGAAAGCCAAAGGCATTGGGAAAATGCTGGGATCGATTCTGGAGAATCAAAGATAGCTGAAATCAGGTTCAGAATCAATTATGTTAGTGTCATAAAACACAATTTTATGCCTTGGCAGTTTAAAGGTCGGCAGGCATTGAAAAAAGCCGCCTCATCTTTCATTATGATGTTTGAAAAGAAGCAAGGCGGCTTTAATTTAATACATGCGCAGGGACCCGCCAGAACACCGAAACTACCATGATATGTTTTCCCCAGCCAACAGAACTGGTGTTTTGAAAACAAAATGCAGATTCATTCCTAGGCGATCCCTTAGATACCGGTCAATGATATCAGATCAGCTTTTAATCCACACGTCATCCAGTTTTGAATAGCCGCTGGGATGCGCTTTAACACCCTGCATCTTTTTGCTGGTGATAAACCAGGTATTGATCCAGAACGCATTGCCAATGGAACCACGATCCTGTTGAATTTTTTCCAGTTTTGCAAAAATTTTCCGCCGTTTTTCAATGTCAAAAGTTGCATTTGCCTTTGTCAAAAGCTCTGAAAATTCTTTGTCAACCCATCGGGTCTCATTCCAGGCGACAGGATTGCCTTCACTGTCAGCGGTATATGCCAGGTTGAGTACCATGGTTCCCAGTGGGCGGTGGCTCCAGACGGTGATGCCGAGATCGACTTCAGTCCATTTTTCCCAGTACTGGCTGTTAGGCATTGTCTGGATGTTGATATTAAAGCCGGCAGGGGCGGCATCCTGTTTCAGAATTTCCGCATAGCGGATAATCTCCGTCCAGCCGTTTCCAACAGCAATGTTGACATCAAGCCCATTGGGATATCCGGCTTCTTTCAACAATTGTTTTGCGCGTTCGGGATCGTATTTGGGGGTTTCAATGGGTGCGTATTCAGGATGTTTGGGACTGACATGGATGTCCTGGCCGATCAGCCCTTCGCCGTAAAAGGCCAGGCCCAGGGTTTTTTCACGGTTCTGGCAGAGTTTTAATGCCTGGCGTACACGGTTGTCAGACCAGGGTTTTAAATCAACACGCATTCTGACAACCCTGGTCTGATTGGTGTTAATGGGGTAGATACTGACATTTGGATCTTCTTTCAGGGCCAGGTAGGCATCGGTTGCCCCGAGATCTCCGAAATCAATCATGTCAATATCTCCGCTCTTGATTCCCGCAATCATGGGCGCCATCTCAGTGCCCATATCAATGAATTGGACTTCGTCCAGGTAGGGCAGCAGTTTACCGTCCGCACCTTTTCGCCAGTAATCGTTGCGGCGTTTAATGACACACGTTTCTCCTTCAAGATATTTTTGGAGTGTGTAAGGCCCGGTACCGTGAGGCGCTTTAATAAAGTCTCCTTCGAAGGTTCGGTGGTTGAATATCATTGCCGGATAATGAAACAAATGTTCGGGTACACCGATTTCAGGCATTTTAAGGTGAAGCTTAACCTGGTGGCTGTTTACTTTTTCAATCCCGGTGGTGTCCAGATAAGTGCCCATCATACCCTTCATTGAAGATCCCACGTCTTCCTTAAACCATTCATTCATGGTAAAAACGACATCGTCGGCAGTAAAATCGTCGCCATTGTTAAACTTAATCCCCTGTCTTAAATTCAGGGTCCAGGTTTTTAAATCATCTGAAACTTCCCAGTTTTCAAGGAGGTAGGGATGCGTCACGTTATCCGCATCTGTATATGTCAAGTATTCGACGACATTTCTCAACTGGTTGGTGGGTGAAATCCATGAAAGGTTGGAAAGATGAGTGACTTTTTGGACAGGAGACGCAATTTTCATGATACCGCCGCGCTGTATTGCGGCTGCATGTGCCTGGGTGGGTTTTAATATAAGCCCTGCCATCTGTGTTGATGCGACGGCCGAAAGCCCCAGAAGAGAAGCATATCGGATAAATTCCCGGCGGCTTAACTTGCCTTTATCTAATTGGTTTTTAAGTTCCTTCACACCTTTGTGGATTTTTGTGCCCATTTTTGTCCTCCATGTTTGAGTTTAAAGAAATAAGCGCCTCCTGGTGGCACCGATTATTTCAAAACTTACATTAATCTTACTTTTTTTTGTACAAATGACAATTCTAATAGTACCAGAACCTTTTGTTATTGCCCAGACAAATCTTCAGTACTCTGAAATTGTTTGCTTTGAGAAATTGATATCATCGGAATTTTGTTCTGAAAACGGACATGAAAGGCTTTGCCATATTAATAATGTTGGGTGTCTTTGCTGAGTTTGAAACTAACCTCAGGAAGGAATGCCAGCTTGCCGGAATTTCAGCAGCCAAGGCTAAAGGGAAGCACCTGGGCCGAAAACCTATTCTATCTGACAAACAGAAACAGGAGATCCTGGACAAATCCAAGGCCGGTCCTGGATTCCATGGCAGGCGGCGGCATTGTTCCGGAGTATGCCTTGCTTTTGAACGAAAATGCCGCGTTTTTGACCTTGCACCATCAGACAGCCGCCCGGAAAACACACCCGATTTCACTGCCCGGCACGGGTCTTTAGCCCAGCCGGAACCCGTGAAGAATACTCTGTGTCACACCAGCAGCTGCACCAGCAGAATCCGCATCCCGATACCGATGAGCACCAGCCCCCCAACGATCTCCATGCGCTTGCCCAGCATCGCCCCCAGATGCCGGCCGATGCGGATAGCCAGCAACGACATGCCCGAGGTAACCACCCCGATGACGATGCTCGGAAACCAGATGGCCACCCCCAGCATGGCAAAACTCAAGCCCACGGCCAACGCATCAATGCTCACGGCAATACTCAGCATCACCATGGTCATGCCCCGGGACGGGTCTTTGCCATGGGATTCCGGATTGGGATCCAGGCCGGACATCACCATGCGGCCGCCCACCACCATCAGCAAAAAAAACGCCACCCAGTGGCTGACGGCCTGGATGAACACCAAAAGCCCCAGCCCCAGAAACCAGCCCAGCACGGGAAACAAAAACTGGAACAGCCCGAAATGAAAGGACAGCCGGAATACGGCCCGGGCATTGCCGGCATATCCCCCAGCTGAGGCAGCCAGACTCACCGCGGCCGCATCCATACCCAGGCCCAGGGCGATCAGAAAAACATCCGCTGCTCCCACGCCCCCCCTTTTTCACAACCATCCCTGGACAACGGGTTCATTGCTTTACAGGCTGATCACTGCGGCATCACAGGACAAATTGATAAATTCCGCAGCCGATGCCATGCGTGCGCCCTCGATGAGATCTGCTTGCTTGATCTGGCGGGCACTGGCACAGGGGGTGCACACCAGAATCGGCACTTCATGGGCCTGAAGATAGGCCAGAAGGTCATCGGCCACATCCCCGGTAGCTGCCCTCACATGGGTAATGATTCCTTCTTTGGCCAGATATACCCCTTCGTCCAGCAAAAACAGACTGGTGTTTTTCCCTTCCTTGTGCGCGATGGTGGCCAGGTGAATGGCCCGGGTCGCCCGATTGGTGTCATTGGTGCCACACGACAGTGCAATTACCACATTGTTTGTCATTGGATGCTCCTTTTCTCATGAATTCAAAAAATCAATCGTACCAGGCATCAGACCCCGGGTCGACTGAATTACAGGGTCTGAGAAATCTTTGCCATTTCCACCACAGGCAAAGGGCCTAACGACTCACCGGGAAGCAGGTTCAGCACCTTCTGGGGCATGCTCCGGTACAGCAGCCGGACCTGAATTCCCGATTCCTTTTCCAGGGCCCGGTCCAGAGTGATCATTTCTCTGGCCTGTCCTTTTGCCGGAATCCGGTTGTCATGAAGCACTTCCCTGGCCTTGGCCAGGTTAAGAACCGGATTGCCTTTGCCGTCTCCAAACACCGTCCGGTAGATCAACGTATTTTCAGGCAGTTCTTTTTTGTCATCCAGAATCCCGGTGTCATAAATCCGGTTCCCGTTTTTGTCCTGGATAATGACTTCCAGCCACATCTGGCGCATGTCTGCCAGGCCCGTGGGCAGGGAATGACCGGCCCCGGTATTGGAAACAATGATCCCCAGCTGTTTTTTGTCCAGATTCGACAGGTCCAGATCCAGTCTGGCTGCATGTTGAAGGCGTTCCACTGCCATATCCGGTTTTTCCGAATCACCGAAAGATGCCGGCACACCGGAATTGCCCCCCACAAAATAATGGGTGTAGATATGGGGCCTTTCCATGCTGTAATCTGCGGCCGATCCCGGATTTTCAGGCCGGTCCGTGGTGGCGGTGGCCGGCACGCCGGGCCGCTGGTACATATGACACCCCTGGCAGGTGATGCGATCATCCGGATCATCTGAATTATACGGGCTGTTCTTCCATTCCGTGTATGTGGTTTCCAGATCCGTGCCAAATGTCACGTGTTTGACATCATGGCAGGTGCCGCAGAATTCAGCACTGTCATGCAGGGGGGAATAGGCAGCCTCGTGAAAATCAGGCTCTGCATCATCAAACGGCCCATGCTTGATACCGGGGTCATCTTCCCCATACCCGGGTTCCAGTATCAGCCCGTTGTTGTACATCTTCTGCACATCCACGGCTGAATGACAGTAATCACACTGAATGCCATGGGTAGCGATTTCCGGAGTCTTTGACAAATCATCGGACAGTTTTTCCGGAAATCCGGTGATCACGCCCACCGGGGTATGGCATTTCACGCACGACTCAGCCTCGTCGATCTCTCCCTGGTCGGTAAGCCCCTGGCGCAGAAACAATGCCACCCGGTTATATACCGGATCCTTGTGAGCCAGGTTGTGCATGGAATTGGACCATTGCTCGAAAATTTCATAATGACACCCGGCACAGGTATCCGGATCAATGAACCGGTCCAGGTCCAATGTCTGAGCCGGATTAGACAACGCAACAGACCCCCATCCGAATACGGCCGGGACAATCGCTAAAATCATCGCTTTAAACATGTTGCTGGGGTTACAGATCTGATTTTTCATGACATTGTTCCTTGTTTTACCAGTCCTTTGGGGAATTGTTTCACTTCTCCGTCCCGGGTCAGAATCATCCAGTCACCATTTTCTTCCCGGGCCGCCACCAGGCAGTCCACATCCGTGCCATCGCTGAGGGTGATTTTGCAGGCACCGGAATCATCCGGGGTGTCCACCCGGTCAAACTGCTTATCCTGGGCCAGGGTCTTAAACATTTTTGTTCCTTGTTCAATGGCAAGGATCCGGTCATACGCAGCCGGATCCAGGCGTTTAATTTCCCGGCGCAGGTCCCGGACCTGCTGCTTTTGTTCCGAAATGGTCTGCATGACCTTTTCCATTTCCTCTTTTTGGTTGGATGGGATGGAAAAAAGGATCTGTTTGTGCAGTTCCATATCCGTTTCAATATACGAAATTTTCTTTAACAGAGTTTCAACCTGGGAGTGCATGCCGTTCCTTAATGTTGTAAAAATTATTTTTTCAACCCGGCGCCCGGCCGGTCATTCTTCTTGACTCAGGATGGACAAAGATTTCCTTCCCGGGCCGCTTTTTCATTGCCCTGGATAATCCACTCCATCAGGCGTTTCAACCAGTTTTTTTTCTTTTGTTTTTCAGACATGAGGTATCACCTTGTAGATGAGCAGTAAATGCCCTTTTTCTATCTCTTTGCAGGTGTCATATTCCAAAGACAAATCCAAAGACGTATTAAACAAAGACAGCCCCTGGCCGAACACAGCCGGCACCAGCGTCAAGTGGATCTGGGTGATGAGATTTTCTTTTGCAAACAGGGAGTTTATGACCGATCCGCCGATCAAAGCGGCCCGCTCAAACCCCTGGTGCTTCAGATCCGCCAGTATCTGTGCCGGTGCCTGATCGGTGAACACCAGGGCCGAATCATCACTTTTCCGGGTCTTGTCCCTTGTCATGACAATGTTTTTTCTTCCCGGCAAAGGATGGCCGATGGTATCAAAGGTTTTGGATCCCATAATCATCACCCCGGCATCCCGGGTGATCTTTACAAAATACTGTTTGTCCTTGCTTCCGGTCCAGTTGACCAGTTCCATCTGATTTCTGGCGATTTTACCGTCCAGGGTCATGGCCATGAGCAGAATCACTTCCATGGATTTTTCCATGATATCAGTCTGCCTGTGTGTCCGGCCAGGGCCGTTCAGAGGCTTCCACCCGGTAACAGAACCGGGACCAGGAAAACTCCTTGCCCGACAGGGGACAGCGCAGGGTGACCTTGTGATCGGTCACATGGATCACTTCCCAGTCTCCGGACCGGGGAGAATCTTCGATACGGATTTTCTGTCCGACTTTAAAGGGATACCCCTTGAACACGGTGACATTTTCCAGCATATGATACCTTCCCTTTCTATTTATCGATATTGAACGGCCGGGTCATGGCGGACGGATCCACCAATTGCCGGAATTCGTCTTTGGTTAAATACCCCAGATCGCAGGCGGCCTGCTCCAGGGTAATTCCTTGGGCATGGGCTTTTTTGGCGATCACAGCGGCCTTATCATATCCGAATTCCGGGGCCAGGGCCGTGACCAGCATCAAGGAGTTCTCCAGATGAGTCTGAATATTTTTTTGATTGGGTGCCAGCCCCCGGACGCAGTGTGCCATGAACGAATCTGCGGCATCCCCCAGCAGCCGGGCCGACTGCAAAAAATTGTAAATGATCACCGGTTTGAACACATTGAGCTCAAAATGCCCGGATGATCCGGCCACGGACAGGGTCACGTCATTGCCCATGACTTGCGCACACACCATGGTCAGGGCTTCGGCCTGGGTCGGATTCACCTTACCGGGCATGATGGAGGACCCCGGTTCATTGGCCGGCAGCTGAAGCTCGCCGATGCCGCACCGGGGGCCGGATCCCAGCATGCGGATGTCATTGGCAATCTTCATGAGGCTCACAGCCACGGTTTTCAGGGCCCCGTGACAGGCCACCAGATCGTCATGGGCCGCCAGGACTGCAAATTTGTTGGGGGCCGGGACAAACGGGTGTCCTGTGAATTTTGCCAGCATATTTGTCATTTTCACATCAAACCCTTCCGGGGAATTCAGGCCGGTCCCCAGGACCGTGCCGCCGATGGCCAGGCGGGCCAGCAGAGGCAGGTGATCCGTCAACACCCGGATGTCCTGTTCCACCATGGCCGCATATCCGGAAAATTCCTGACCCAGGGTCAACGGCACCGCATCCATGAAATGGGTCCGGCCGATTTTGACAATTGTCTCCCATTCCCGGCTCTTTTGAACCAGTTCCCGGTGAAGGGCTTTCAGGGCCGGCATCGTGACCGTGACCAGCAGATCATAGGCGGCCATGTGCATGGCTGTGGGAAACGCGTCATTGGAGGACTGGGATTTATTGACATCATCATTGGGATGCAGCAGTTGCCCGGACAGTTCCCGGGCCCGGCCGACAATGACCTCGTTAACATTCATGTTGGTCTGGGTTCCAGACCCGGTCTGCCATACTTTTAACGGAAAATGACCGTCCAGATCGCCTTTGATGATTTCATCGCATACCTGAACGATGTCCTGAACCCTGGCGTCCGGCAGCAGTCCGAAACTTCCGTTCACCTGTGCCGCTGCTTTTTTCAGATATCCAAACGCCCGGATCACCGGAATGGGCATGGTTTCATCACCGATGTTGAAATTTTCAAAAGACCGCTGGGTCTGTGCCCCCCAATACACGTTCTCAGGGACACGGACCTCTCCCATAAAGTCTGTTTCAGTGCGTGCCGTCATCATCTCTCCTAAAAATGGGGGTAAACAGGTGTCAAAACATACCATCTGAACCCGGAGAGTGTCAATGAAGATGCGGTCCCGGATCAAAACCCTGTTCGACTGAATCTCCCTACAGCTGCTTTCTTCCTTTGAACCGGACAGCACACACTGCGGCCAGGACCAGAAAATTCACGGCAAAAAACAATGGAAACCAGAAAAACGTGTCCACGAACGCCTGATTTTCAATGGTTTTACCAGACAGGCCCACCGCCGGATCCACCCCGGCTTTAGCCAGCTTCAACACCAGGGCGTAGGCCACCCCTAAAAGCCCGTAGGAAACATTGTAGGACAGCCCCTTGAAGCTCAGCACCGTGGCCCGCTGCCGGGAATCGGTTTCCCGGTTGATATAGAAGCTTACAAAAAAACCGGTCAGATTCATGGCGGCAAAGGTTACCAGGGCCGGCACGATTCCCACCCAGTGCCAGAACCCGTTCATGGCAACAAGCCCTGCCACGGCCAGACCCGCCGTGATCAAAAGCGCGGTCTGGGGAGATCGGTTTTCCGCAATCTGCCGGGCGATTTTCGGCACCACCACCCCCATAAGCGCCACCACTGACCCCATGATGCCAAACAGGGATTCCGGAATGCCGATCATCCGGTAGTACTGGCTGGACAGGGTAATGACCATGCGAATGGTGCCGTCCAGCAGCATGCCGAACAGCATCACCCACAGGACAAACGGAGTTTTCATGATCCAGATGCCGGCGTTCAGGGTCACGGCCAGGGTCTGTTTTACGGACCGTTCCGAAGATGCTGCTGCCTGTTCCGGCTCCGTCATCTTCAGGGTGCTCACAAATGCCAGCAGGGCCAGGATAAAGGTCAGGTACAACGGAAACCGCATGGTCACCTCCTGGGCCGGTGTGACACCCAGGCCCATCAGATCCGCCAGCCGGCCCATGAGATGGGGATCATACACCACGGCCCCGACGGTCATGGCGATGACAAACCCGATGGCCTGGTACCGCATGAGCACCTCCAGAACCCGGCCCCACTGGTCGGCCATGCCCGCCTCGGTCAGGCTGTCATAGGCCAGGGCCTCGTCCGCGCCGCTGGCAGCCGCTTCTGCCAGGCCGCTGAGCACCCGGTTCACCAGGAACACGGAAAAAATCAGCACCGGATCGATCCGGGGCATGAAACTGATGATGCCGATTTCAAAAATCATCACCCCGGCGGCAAAGTTCAACAACCGCTTTCTGCCGATGATATCGGCCACAGCCCCGGACGGGACCTCCGCCAGTACGATGGTGGCGGCCCAGACCGCGTTGAGTACCGAAAACTGGGCCACGGTCAGGCCGAAATCCAGAAACAGAATGGTGAACACCGGATAATAGAACCGGGAATTGAAAAAGACCCGGAACGCGATGAACCACCGGATATTGGGAATGTCAAACGCGGTTTTCGATCTGTCGGCCATAAAATTCCTTTCATTTTCAGTCCAGGGATCAGCAGTTTAACTGTTTAAAATATCATACGCGGGCCGTCAAGTCACGGATCAACAGATTGTTAGCAAAAAAGGCTCTCCACTTGAGAATCGGGCAGCACTCCGGTATGATGATTAAAAAACGACTTCAAAACAATGGACAAACGCAATAAGGAACTATCATGCGACGATTCCTGACAGGCATGGCCATGAGCATTGTCTGGCTCATTTTCCTCTGGATCCCTTCGATTTCCCAGGCAAAAGAATACACGATCCAGGGCCGCACCATGGGCACGTTTTATACGGTCAAGCTGGTGTCATCCACACAGCAGTCCATGGACCTGTGGCAGAAACAGATCGACACCCGGCTGGCACAGGTCAATGCCGGGCTGTCCATGTATGATCCGGACAGCGACCTGTCCCGGTTCAACCGAACAGAACCCGGCCAACCGTTCCGGCTGTCCCATGATTTCGCCCGGGTCATGGACACGGCCCGAACCGTGTTCACATTGACGGGCGGGGCCTGGGACGGCACGGTCAAACCCCTGGTGGACCTGTGGGGATTCGGGACCCGGCAGCCAACCGACTCCCTGCCGGACCCGGATGCCATCGCCAAAGCCCTTGCCCTGACCGGATTTCAGCACCTGACGTTTGAAAACACCCATGTGAAAAAAACAAAACCGGACATTACCCTGGATTTAGGCTCCATTGCCAAGGGATACGGGGTGGATGCCATTGCCGGGGTTCTGACCCGGGCCGGGATTGATGACTTTCTGGTGGAGATCGGGGGTGAGCTGTGCGGCTCAGGAATGAACCGCCATAAAAAACCCTGGTCTGTGGGCATCACCCATCCGTTGAAAACCGGGGCCGATGCCGGCCTTTACAAGGTGGTGAATCTGGAAAACCGGGCCATTGCCACCAGTGGGGATTACCGCAACTTTTTTGAATTCCGGGGAAAGACCTACTCCCACATCATCGACCCCAAAACCGGATATTCCGTGGACAACCAGGTGGTCAGCGCGTCTGTCATCGCCGACACCTGCACCTTTGCCGATGCCCTGGCTACGGCCTTTGTGGTGATGGACCCGGAAGACAGCCTGGCCCTGGCGGACTCCCTGGAAAATGTGGAATGCCTGATCATTCAGAAAACCCCGACCGATTTTACGGAATTCGCCTCCCGTGGTTTTCACACCTTTGTCCAGTGATCCGTTCGGCCGCAAACCGAATTTTCAGGCCGGGTTTTCCGGCTGATATTTTTTCCCCTGAAAAGTATCCCGACGTTCCAGGGCCTGCTGGATCAGGTTGAAGGTCTCCCGGTACCGGCCGGCCCATGTCGGGGACCGCAGCTCACTGCCATGGGGATCCCCCGTGATCCGCTGAATCACCATCTGTTCGGGCAAAAGCGCCAGAAAATCACACACGGTTTCCACATATTCCGGCTGTGTCATGGGCTGATACTCTCCCGCCAGAAACAATCGGTCCAGCGGCGTGTCTTTGATCACATACAGCAGGTGGATCTTGACCCCGTCAATACCGGACCCGGCCAGATAACGGGCCGTGTCCAGCATCATGTCCCGGGTTTCTCCGGGCAGTCCCAGAATCACATGGGCACAGATTTGGATGCCCCTTCCCCGGGTCATGGCCATGGCGTTTTCAAAATCCTTCAGCGTGTGCCCCCGGTTGACAAACGCCAGCGTGGTGTCATGAACCGACTGAAGCCCGTATTCCAGCCACACCAGATAGTTTTGCGCGTAAGATCCGATCAGGTCCAGTTTCTGTTCATCCACACAGTCCGGCCGGGTGCCCACGGCCATGCCCACCACGCCCTTGCAGGAAAACGCGGCATCATACATCTCCCGCATGGTTTCAACCGAGGTGTAGGTATTGGTAAACGACTGAAAATAAGCCAGAAATTTTTTGGCTTTGTATTTTTTCATCATGGGAATCTTGCCGGCCTCAATCTGTGCCCTGATGCCCATGCCCCTGGCAAATGCCCCGGTACCGGACCCTTTGGCATTGCAGTAAATACAGCCTTTGTTCGACAGAGTGCCGTCCCGGTTGGGACAGGTGAGACCCGCATCCACGGCAATTTTTTGAACCCGCTCGCCAAACAGGCCCCTCAGATAGCTGTTATAGTCGGTGTACCGTTTTGATCGATCCATGATCACGATCCTGTTGCATGAAATTTTTAACTGTTTGAATAATTTTATTAGTGATGATGTAATCAGGAACGCTTTTCAATGTATTCTTTCCGACAAATTGTCCCCGCTTTTCCCATGGCCTGGCAGGCCTCACCTGCTCCCAGCGGGTTAACAGCACCTGGGCACAGGCAACCGATATTATCAGGTTTTAGATTATAATGGTATCCGAAATTTTTCAGGGCCTTGATAAATCATGCAATTGTGTCTGAAAAGAAGATAACGGGCAGGCACTTTTTTCATAATTGTATGTTTTTGTTCCGGAAAAACCGTTCCCGAATATCGGCTTGCACCGCGGAGCCCCCGGAGGTACTGCCCGGTTCCCGGCCGAAGAACATGTCAGAAGAAAACACTTGCATTCCCGGACCATGGCAGGGTATGAAAGGGCCGTCTACGGTAGACAACGGCATGAAACTGCCGGAAAATTCGAACATTGAGGAGTATCATGAAAACCTTTCGAAAAGAACTGTGGTTCAATGTTCCGTCCCGGCGGGCATTCATCAATATCACCCCGGATGTGCAACAGTGTATCGACGCGAGCGGGATCAGGGAAGGACTGGTCCTTGTGAACGCCATGCACATCACCGCCTCGGTGTTCATCAACGATGACGAGCCCGGACTGCACCATGACTATGACCTGTGGCTGGAAAAACTGGCCCCCCATGAACCGGTGTCTCAGTATCAGCATAATGTGGGGGAAGACAATGCCGATGCCCACATGAAGCGGCAGATTATGGGTCGGGAATGCGTCATCGCCGTCACAGACGGAAAACTGGATTTCGGCACCTGGGAACGGATTTTCTACGGGGAGTTTGACGGCCGGAGAAAAAAACGGGTTATGGTCAAAATCATCGGGGAATAAAGACTGTTCCGTCTTTTTGCTTGACAAGAAACGGAAAATATAATTGGATGCCACAGAACCCCATTTTAATGTGTGCCTTGCCCCAACAGGTTGTTTGAAGGATGAGTGAGTTATGCGAAACAGGTTATGCCTGATACCAGGTTTGGAATATATGTTCAAGGCAGGCCGTTGCTGTTTTTTTGTTGTTGTTTTATGTCTCATACATATGACAGCCACCGGTTTTGCCCAGGAAAAAAAAATCACCAATCATCTGGGCATGACTTTTATCCGTGTGGAACCCGGCACCTTTCAGATGGGAAGCCCTGAGACCGAAACCCACCGGAAAACCGATGAAAAACATCACCCGGTCAAAATCACCGATCCTTTTTATCTTCAGGAAACCGAAGTCACCCTGGAACAGTGGCAGGACATAATGGGAAAAGCATTTCTTCTCAAAAAAAAAGGGGGCCCCCGGACCCCGGTGACCCGGGTGTCTTTTTATGACTGCCAGAAATTCATCAGAAAATTGAACCAAACAGATACCGCCCGATACCGACTGCCGACAGAAAAAGAATGGGAGTATGCCTGCCGGGCCGGAACCACCACGGCTTACAGCTGGGGGAACGATCCGGAATGCCGCCTGGCCATGTATGCTAATACCCCGAAACGACACGGAGAATGCAGTTCATATTACCGGTCCATCGGACTGCCGGTCAACAGCCCGGCCCCGGTCGCTTCATTTCCGCCCAACCCATGGGGGTTTTATGACATGCACGGCAATGTCTGGGAATGGTGCCAGGATGAATATACGGATGATATCAGGACTCCCGGCGTCAACACCTATGATCTGTTTTCCACCAGACCCCGGGTTCGCAGAGGCGGCAGCTGGTACCTGTACGGCAGGTATATGCGCAGTGCCAACCGCACCTATGCCCATCCCGGTGCCAGGTTTCAGACAACCGGGTTCCGACTGGTTCTTGAGGTGGATTGATGCGTGCAAAGCTCTTAAGTTTACTGAAAATCTATGAAGAAGAAATCAGCCTGTTTCTATGGACCGCGGCCCTTCTTTTTATTATCCGAAGCTCAGGCATTATCCTGAACAATTATGCTGAAACCGCTTTTCTGAAAAGATACGGTGTGGAATTCATGCCGGTAGTCAACATGCTCAATGCTGTGGCCACCTTCTTCATCACCGGTTTTCTGACCGTCTTTTTAAGCAAGACCTCCGGGGCCAGGCTGTTATACTATATTTTCATTTTTTCAGGAATCATCGTCACGGTCATCCGCCTGCTCATTCCTTTCGGCATCGAGCTGCTGTATCCGTTGTTGTTCATGCTCAAAAGCCAGTTTGAACTTTTGCAGGCATTGCTGTTCTGGAACATGTGCAACGATTTGTTCAATACCCGCCAGTCCAAGCGATTATTCCCGCTTCTCACCGCCGGCGGGGTGATCGGGCTGATCCTGGGCAGCTTCGGCACCCCCTATTTTGCAAGCCTTTTCAGTCTGGACAATCTGTTATACCTGTATCTGGTCACTACCATCATGGGTGCGCTGCTGATACAGGCCATGGGACGAAGTTACGCCACATTGATTTACACGGAAAAAACAGGGAAAAACGCCAAGAAAAAACCACCCATGATGGAAGAAATCAAACGGATCTACCCTCTGGTCAAAGATTCCATTCTGGTCAAAATTGTCCTGGTCCTGACATTCATGCCGAACGTGGTCATCCCCATCATGAACTATCAGTTCAATTATGCCGTCAATGAGCAGTTTGCCTCAGAAAGTGCCATGATTCATTTTTTCGGTTATTTCAGAGGCAGTCTCTACATCGTCAGTCTGTTCATTCTCCTGTTCGTGGGCCGGATTTACGGCAAATGGGGATTACCGGTGGCCCTCATGTTTCATCCCTTCAACTATATGCTGGCATTTTTTGCCTTTTTGTTCAAATTTGACGTTTTTTCGGCCATGTATGCCAGAATGTCCACCAACATTATCCGCACGACCATCAACATGCCGGCCAACAGCATTCTCATCGGCCTGTTTCCCGAATCCTACCGGAACATGATCCGCCCGTTTCTGCGGGGGACAGTGGTCCGGATCGCATTGTTCACGGGTTCGACATTGATTTTGCTGTCAACCCCGTTATTTCATCCCCGGTATCTGACCCTGGTGGCCCTGCCGTTCTTGATTGCCTGGGTGGTGGCCCCGTTTGTGCTCAAATCCAATTACTCGAAAATTCTGCTGGACCTGATATCCAACAACATGCTGGATATCAAAAGCATGGATCAAAAAGAACTGGGCCAGATCTTCAACCAGGAAAAAACCCTGTCCAGCCTGGAAACTTCGTTTCTGTCCGCCCGGGGAAAAGATGCCGTCTGGTATGCAAAACTGTTGAAAAATTTTTCGCCCGACAGGCTGGATCAGATGATTATCAAAAACCTGGAAAACCAGGATGAAGCCACTCAGGTGGCACTCATTAAAATGATCACGCCAGAATCCGGTCCCCAGGCCGCCAAAGAACTGATTCCCTTGATGTCTTTGAAACGACCCGAAACGACCATTGCCATACTCAAACTCATCAACCAGCACGGCATGGACACAAGTGATTATCCGGTCATATCCGAATTGGTTACCAGCAAACATCCCGTGATTAAAGGATTTGCCGGGGCCTGCATTCACAGCGACCGTTCAGAAGATCTTCAGCAGCTCATTGCCGACTGGCTGACTGAAAAAGATCCGTCATCCTGCCAGGCCGGCATCATCTGTGCCGGCCTGAGCCGCAGTAAAAAATGGATTCCTGAACTCAAAGACATGCTCGATATACCTGGAATCGACCCGGTCATTCCGGATATCATCATCGCTTTATCCCGGCTTCAAGCCGATGAGATCAATGCTGTGGCACTGCATTATCTGTCCCATGACCGGACAGATGTCCGCAGGGCAGCACTGGACGCTTTGTCCATTGTTGATGACGACACCCTGCTGAAAACCATTCATCTGATGGGTGATTCATCAGACGAGATTCATGACTTTGCCAAGGATAAAATCAGAACCGCCGACCATCAGAATCCCCGGTTGCTGGTGGAATCATTGGGATTGCCGTCCACCCGGATACGCAAAGGGCTTTTCAATCTGCTGGATACGCTGGACATTAAAGAATTTGATGTGTTGATATTTGCCAAAAAGAACCTGGAGAAATCCTATGAATACCTGGCCATGGCCGCCTCTTTGGAAAACCTGCCCCAGGGACCCAAGCGGGACCTGGCCGTATCGCACCTGGTGGAAAGAAAAGAACTGATTTTAGAAAACATTGTCCGGGTTTTGGCGATCCATGATCAAACCGGCCGGATGCGAACCGCCTGGCAGGGAATTTTTTCCGCAGATGCGCGGCAACGGGCCAATGCCATTGAGCTGCTCAATGATATTCTGGACAGAAAAACCTTCAACACCATGCTGCCGCTGCTGGAAAGTCCCAATACTACAGTCGCTCTGGCTGACGGTAGAAAGTTGGTAAAAATCCCCGAATTTTCATCCGATGGCAAACAAGCGGCATCTGAATTGCTGTCTTCCCCGGACTGGGTGGATGTGATTCTGGGACTGGGACTGATCGGGGAAATCCATGACCTGCAACCGGCATCGGATTGTATCCAGGACCTGAAACAATCCGAGAACCCGCATATTTCAAAGGAAGTCCACATGATCCTGCAAAAAAAGAAATCAACACAAGATACCGAAGTTTCAGCCAAATTGTCGTTAGGAGAAAAGATCCTTCTTTTAAAGGAAATCGACATCTTTTCCGGGTTGACTGCTTCGGAGCTGGCCGCCATTTCATCGGTGACCGAAGAAATGGAATTTCCCGAAGACCAGGAAGTCATCAAGCAGAACAGCATTGGCGAGACCGTATATCTGATCATTGAAGGCCGGGTGTCGGTGATCATGGAAAAAGATAACGGAAATAAAGCAGAAATTGATCAGATGGATTCCGGCGCGGCTTTTGGAGAAATGGCATTGATCGATAATTCACCCAGATCTGCGACCATTCGAACCATCACCCCTTGCCGATTTTTGACCTTGCACAAACAGGAGTTCAAGGAAACCGCCATGGAATTCCCCCGCATCTCCCTGCAGATCTGTTCAGTTTTAAGCCAGCGCATCCGGCATCTGCATTCCCTGGTTCAGGAAAAACCCTGTCCCGGAGGAAAATAGATTTTATTTGCTGGTATGGACAAAAACGCCATCCCAGTTTTCATCCGGCGGGTTGTCGATAAAATGAACACACCGTTCCTGATAGACTGGATATAATTTCTGGTCGGGATGGCGCGCAGCCAGGGATGAAAAATAATTTTCAGCGTCACCAAAATTCCTTTTCCTGTAAAGGTTGAGTCCTTCGGCATATTCCTGAATCTCTTTTTCAAGATGATCCCGGTTTTCATTTGAAGATGAATAAACGGTAAAGATCCGCACTGGGTCATTTTTCCCCTTGACTCTGACCATGTCCAGCTCTTTTATCAACAAATCTTTCTTCCTGTTTCTGAGCATGGTTTCGCTGACAATCAACTGAACCCCGTAAAATTTTGTCAGGCCTTCCAGCCTGGATGCCAGGTTCACATTATCGCCGATGATGGTATAATCAAAAATATCATCGGATCCCATATTCCCCACCCGACACAGGCCCGAATGCAGGCCGATACCGATTTCCAGGCTGACTCCGAATCTTTCTTCAAATTTTTTGTTAATCTCCGGTAACAATTCGATGATCTCCAATGCCGCTTTAATGGCCGTGTTTTCATGATTCCTCACATCCAGGGGGGCATTCCAGAAACACATGACCGCATCACCTAAAAATTTGTCATGGGTGCCCTGGTTGTCCATGATGATCTGCGTCACAGGCGTGAAATAGTCATGGAGCAGCATCGTGACCTGGGAGGGCGAAAGACGTTCCGACAATGTGGTAAACCCCCGGATATCTGAAAACAAAATACTGATCTGTTTTTCTTCACCATCAAGACTCAGCTTTTCAGGATTTTCCGCCAGCTGGTCCACCACGGATTTGGAAACATATTTACTGAAGGCGCTGCGAAAAAATTTCTTTCTTTTTTCAGAAATCCAGAATTTCTGCATATTGAGAATGGAAAAATTCAACACCAGCACCAGCATCGGGAAAAAATGGGAGATCCATATGTTCATCTGACCCAGTGCCCACACACTGCCATACCATACACTTACACCCAGCAGCATGGTTAAGGGCAAAGTTAGATGCGCGCCGCCCCATCCTATCAAAAACGTGGTGGCCAGGCCCCAGAAAAGAATGCAGGCAATCTCCAGGCCCGGTATCCAGTCAGGCCTGTGGATCACATCATTTGTCAGAATATTGTCCACAATGGTTGCATGCACTTCAACCCCCGGGAAAACCGGATCCAGAGGGGATACCCTGATATCTTTCAAACCGGCGGCCGAAGTTCCCAGAAAAACAATTTTCCCTGCCAATTGGCCGGCACTTAGTTCGTCTTCCAGAATTTTACCGGCGGAGATATAAGGAAAACTGTGGCTGGGACCACGATAATTCAACAACATGGCGCCGTTGGATTCTAAAGGGATCACCGTGTTTCCGATTTTTATGGATTCAACCCCTCCTCTGGTTGTTTTGATCATTGGATCGGAGATGTTATCTTTAAACGCTGTCAACAAGGTGGCCAGTGCCAGCTGAGGGTAAATATTTTGGTCAAAAGAAATACATAACGGCACCCTTCTGAGCACACCATCTTTATCTGTTATGGTATTCATGAACCCGGCAGGGGTACCCCCTTTTAACAAATCCGGCAGGGGTGGAATCAGCGTATGGGACTGGAAGAGATACCGGGATACAGGGTCTGCTCCCGGTGCCTTGATTTCAACGGCATTCAAGCTTGGGGGTAAATATATTTTTTTATGCGGATTGCTTTTTTCAAAACCAAAAGAATATCCTAAAACAGAGGCGCCCTGCTGTAAAATCGCTGCCAACACATGATCATTATCCATAAGCCCTTCCGGCACGCCGGAAAACGCGACATCCAGACCAAGATCATTTTTAAAGGCTTTTTTCAGCACCACAGGGGAGGTTCCGTCCGGTTCTGCAAAAAGAATATCCACCCCAACGGCAATGGCCCCCGCCATATGGATCTTTTGCAGCAAAAGGGCCACCCGGTAACGGGGCCAGGGCCACTGCCCGAATCTTTCAAGGCTGTACTCGTCAATATCCACGATTGCCACGGCATCTGAGCTTTCTTTGGAATGGACTTTCTGGAAGACCGCATCATACAATTTATACTCCAGGATACCCAGATAAGCAGGTTTGAATACATAAAGGCCGGCCACCAGCAGTGTAATTACCGCCCCTGTTACCAGGGTAACCCACCCTTTTTTTTTGAACATGGTTACCAGTTTGGAAAAAATTTTACGCATGGGCTCTTTTTATACCCTCATCATTATAAACTGCCATTTTTAAATAATAAACTGCCATTTTTAAATACCTGATAAAATAATTACAACTATTTCTTGACAAAGTCATTGCGCTGGGTTTTATAGTATTTTAATACTATGATATTACAATAAAAAAAATTGATTGTCCTCCTAAATCAATGAAAGGAGAATCATGCATAAAATCATTTCAACTTTTGTATCTGTTTTTTTTCTGATTTTTTGTCTCTCAGTGATTGCCTTTGGAGATGACATTTCCCTGAAGACAAACAGTGCACCTGTAGATTTGACCATTCCCGGTTTACTGGAAAACGTTCTTCAAACCCATGAAGATATAAAAAAATTTGAGAGCCAGGTGGAAAAAGCCCGGGCCCAGCACCAAAAATCCCGGGCACTGCATTATCCGACCTTAGATCTTCGGGCCGATGGCGGTAGGGAACAAGTAGACAGAGAATTTGGTACTGATACCGTTATGAACCGATACGATACCTCACTGCGGGCAAACCAGTTGATCACTGATTTCGGAAAGACCCAGAATATTATCGACCGGTCAATAATTCTTATAGAACAGATGGAAGCCCGCCTGGCATCAAAACGTCAACAGGTTTTGCGGGAAGGGATTCTTGCTTATATCAACCTGGTCAAAGCCAGGGATCGCCTCGCATCCGCCCGAAAGTCTGAAAGCCGGATTAAGGAATTAACCGGAATCGAAAAAACCCTGGTTGAAAAAAAAGCCGGACTTTCTTCGGATCTGCTCCAGGTAAAATCACAACTTGCCGGTGCCATGGCTCTGAGGGTTCAGGCACAAGGAGATCTGAGCATTGCAAAAAATCGGTTCCAGGCAGTCTTTTCCCATACGCCTGACAGCTCGGAAATAGAACAATTCACCAACATTGCATTTCCCCATTCAAAAATACCCGCTAGCATGGAAGAAGCGGTCTCTGTCGCCCAGAAACAAAACCCGGAGCTGTTGATTACCCTTTATGATACACAGCTTGCCCAAAAAGATGTTGATATCGCCAAAACCGCTTTTTATCCCCAACTGAATCTTTTTGCACAAGCGCGCGGGACAGATAATGATGACGGCATCAAGGGCTATAAAAAATGAACTCTCCGCCGGCATGGAATTTCGATATAATCTTTTCCGGGGTGGTGCCGACCAGGCTGAATTAAAATCCGCAATAGCCAATAATCAGGCAGCATCCTATTACACACGGTATGTTCAAAGAATCATCAGGGAACAGGTCAGCAACAGCTGGGAGCAATTGTCGATTTTACGCAACCGAGCGGAACTGTTAAAACAACAGGCAGATATTGTTGAAAACTTTTTAGTTCTGGCCAAAAAAGAACGCAAAATGGGGACCCGCTCCCTTCTGGATGTGCTCAATGGGGAAGTCAACTATATCAATGCCAGCGCAGCCGCCATCGCTGCAAACCAGGACACGAAAATTGCCGCATTCAATCTCTTTTTCGCCATGGGCGATATGGGTCTGGATCTGCTGGAATAAAAATCAGATCTTCGCCATTATACCCAAAGCAAATATGCTGTTTCTCAAATGAAAGAACTTATCTTCCGGTTATTCAAAAGGCCTGTTCTGGCGGCAGAAATTTTGATTTCCACCTTTTTTATCACGCTGCTGACCCTTGCCATGCCGCTTTATGTCATACAAATCTTGAACCGGTATGTCACCTATGGGTTCCACGGCACGCTCATCACCTTAACCGCTGGCATGCTCATGGCTGTTTTCCTCCAACTAGTATTCCGGATATTGCGGACAAAAATGGCAACCATTGTCAACCAGGCCCCCAATGACAGGTTGTCCCTGGAGGTACTGGATATTATCAGCCGGGCAAAGGCGGAACCCCTTGATCAATTTTCAAAACCGCGGATACAAGAAACCCTTAACCATGTGCAGACGGTTCAAAAAACCTATGATGCACAAACGGTGAATACAGTTGTTGATGCCCCTTTCTCCCTGCTGCTCATCGCAGTCATCTATCTGTTAAGTCCTTTGCTGTCAGGGCTTGCACTCACCGGCATCATGATCGGACTGTTCACCGGTTGGCTGGGCACAAGACAATCCCAACAGGACGCAGAACAGCTGGTGATGGAAAATGCACGGCACCGGGCCATGACATCTTCGGCAGTCAATGCTCTGGATACGGTCCGGGCATTTGGTGCTGCCGCTTTCCTTCACAAAATCTGGCAGGATCAGGTAGCTAAAATCAGCCGCCGGCAAAAAAAAATAACCGATTTTAAAGAAATTTCCCAGACATTGACCCTGTCAGGCAGTTCCTTAACCAGTGTTTTTCTGTATGCGGTGGGTGCCACCCTGGTTGTTCAGGGAAAATTGACTGTCGGGGCTCTGATCGGCGCCAACATTCTTGCATCAAGAGCATACCAGAACACCACCCGGCTTGTTCCGGCCGGGTATATGCTGGGCAAAGCCAAAAAAGCGTTACGCGATATTGCCCTGATGCAAAGGTTGCCCATGGAGCCTGATTCAGGCAGCGCCTTGCGGGTTTACAAGGGCCGGGTTGAATTCCAGGATGTGGGATTTGCCTATCCAGGCATGGCCCATCCGGTATTTGAGTCCCTTTCTTTTACGATACCCCCCGGGACAGCCATGGCAGTGGTCGGGCAGAACGGTACCGGCAAGACCACCCTGGCCAAACTGCTGATGGGACTGCTGGAGCCCAGACGGGGCAGCATCCTGGCGGACGACGTCAACGTTCAGCAGCTGGCATGGCCCTGGTGGCGCAAGCAAATCATCTATATGCCCCAGGAACCCTCGTTCCTTACCGGCACCATCAGAGAAAACATCGTGTTTTTAGATCCAGACCTGGATGAGGCCCTGTTGAATCATATTCTCAGGGCATCTGATGTAAAACCCTTTCTGGATCAGGCCACCAACGGACTGGACACTCTTTTGACTGACAACGGCAAAAATCTGCCGCCGGGTATCAGGCGCCGGTTGTCGTTAGCCCGGGGCCTGGTGACCAACGGCCAGATAGTGGTGCTGGACGAACCCACCGATGCCCTGGATGAAACCGGGAGGCTGGCGGTGTACAAATTGATGAATGACCTGATGAAAGTTGGCAAGACCATTGTTGTATTTTCAAACGATCCCAAAATATTAAAAGGGGTGACCACTGTTCTCAACCTGAATATCAAACCGGCGCCGGAGATAATCCATAAACCGTTGCCGGAAGTAAAGGGGGACTGATGCCCATGTCCCTTCCCACAGTTACCAGTCTGAACCGGCTGTCACATCTGTTATTTTTCCTGGTTGTTCTGATGTGCGCAGGATTTATATCCTGGGCCTATTATGGAGAACTTGACATTGTCAGCGTAGCGGACGGCCAGGTGATTCCATCGGGAAAAATACGGCATATCCAGCATTATGAAGGCGGCATCATTCAACAGATCAATGTCCGTGAGGGAGATGAGGTAACCGCCGGCCAGCCGCTGATCGAGCTGGAACAGATCCGCAGCGGTGCCAGCCTGGAAGAAATACAGCTGAGAATCAATGCGTTGACCATCGATATCATCCGCTATACCGCCATAATCAATGATCAGGCGCAATTAACATTTTCGCCGGACATTGAACAATCCCACCCCGGGTTGGTCAAAGAGGCCAAAAACCTGTTTTCAGCCCACAATGACAGTGTGCAAAGCAAGATTGAAAAACTCAACAATATCGTGGACCAGAAAAAACAGCGAATAAAAACCATTGCCTCTGATTTGAAAAACAAACAGCAGCAGCTGCCTTTGCTGGAAGAACAGCTGGCTCTGTCCGAAGAACTGCTTTCAGACAACCTGACAACCCGGTATAAACATTTGGAAATCATGCGCCATTTCAAGGAAATTGAAGGTAGCATCCAAAGCAACCGCTCTGCATTGATCGAGGCGGAACATGCACTCAAAGAAACACAGGCGAATTTGAAGGAAGTGGTTTATTCCTTCAAGGAAGAAGCCACAGAGCAACTCAAAAAGGCAACCCAGGAGTTGAACGAATTCACCGTTCGAATGAAAAAATTCGAAGATACCATGCACAAAACCGTGATCCGCTCTCCCATCAACGGGGTAGTCAAAAAATTATACCTGGTGACCATCGGGGGGGTAATCAAACCCGGAGACACCATTGCAGCCATTGTCCCGTCAGAGGAACGACTCATTGTCGAGGCCCATTTACCCATATCCGATATCGGATATGTCCAGAAAGATCAAGCCGTTTTTCTGCAGCTGCCCACAGCAGATGCCCGCAAATACGGCAAACTGCCCGGAAAAGTGATCAATATCAGCCCTGACACCTTCACAGACCAGAACCGCCGGACATTTTACAACATCCTTATTGAATCGGAGCACAATTATTTCCAGTCCGGTGACCAGAAACACAAATTATACCCGGGCATGAAACTGATCGCCTTTATTCACATCGGCAACCGAACCGTGCTGGAATATCTTCTTGACCCATTAACCAATACCTTGAGTTTTTCCTTGCAAGAGCGCTGATTTTGAACATCATCTTTATTCACACTCATTTTCCCGGTCAATTCGGATTGCTGGCACAAATTTTTGGCAGGGATAACAAAAACAACACCGTTTTCATCACTGCAGCTGATCAGAAAAATTCCAAACAGATTTCAGGTGTGAAAACCCTTTTTTTTGATCAGACATCCACGGCCGGGCACAAAAAAAGACACCGGGAATTTAACTGGTCCGGTCAGGCTGTGGCCCGAATTCTGGCTGATCTGAAAAGCAACCATCCTTTACCAGATTTGATTATCGGCCATGGCGGATCAGGCACTACCTTTTATGTCAAAGATGTGTTTCCAGACGTCCCGTTTCTGGGATTTTTTGATTGGTATTTCCTACCGGATCATTTTCAGCAAAAGCACGGTAGCACTAATGGTCCTGATTTGACCCACCGCATGGAACTTCGACATCGAAATCTATTTATTTTATCAGACCTGTGTGCCTGTGATCATGGGATCTGCCCAACGACCTGGCAAAAATCTCAGTTCCCCGAAATATTTCACAATAAATTGACCGTGGTACATCCCGGTGTTGATACCCGGGCCTTCCAGCCCAAAAAAAAACAACCGTTTACCACAGATGCCCTGGATTTAACAAATGCAAGCCATATTATCACGTGTACCAGCAATGCACTAAATTCCAATCCTGAATTCTGGCAGTTCATGGCATCTTTACAAATTGTTTTAAAGCGAAAACCCAAGGCACATATCGTTATCATTGGGCCGGGCAAATGCTTTTCCGACACCCCTGCAGAGAACAAAACATCACATCCATCCATAATCTGCAAAAAAATAGGCCTGAACCCCGAACAGGTTCATTTTCTGAACGATCTGGACCAAAATCATTATATACAACTACTGCAGTCATCCAGTGTCCATGTTTGCATCGATCCGGGGTTGATGGTATCAACTGCCATGCTCCAGGCCATGGCGTGTGAATGCCTGGTGATGGCCCCCGATATTCCATCGGTGCGGGAAATCATCACAGACGGGACCAACGGCATTGTCTCCGATTTTTCCACCCCGGATAAAATCAGCCAGAAACTGTTGACCTGCCTTGATTTCCCTTCCTTTATGCAGTCTTTACGACAAAAAGCAAGACAGACCATTGTTGAGAGATATGCCCTTGAAAAAATGCTACCACGTCATTTGGAAATCATCAAAAACCTGGTAAACAAACGCAGCCATTCACAACGATTCGGCTAAAGTGCATATGCTATTTCATTCAAGACCTTCATAGGTGATTTCAAAATTACCATCATCAAGGTTTTCAATATCTGTAAATCCTTCCAGATCAACTATATAGTTCAATTCTCCTTCATCAACTGTATAGTCATTGTCAGAATTCTCCCAAGAATAAACTTGGGAATACGTACCATTGCTGATCACAAAATAAGAGCTGGCATCACCATCACTACTTTCTGTACCCCAGTCAAGCGCATTGGTGATAACCGCTTCAACAGTTTGATCAGCTTCTGCATCAACAAAGACTGCCGTATCAGTCACACCTATTATCTTAAATTCAGTAGGATCAGCCTTATTCTCCCCACCGGCTGATGAAAGTACAAATTCAGATCCACCTGCGGCATTAAAACCAAGTGAATTTTCAAATTTTAAAACATCATTATGGTCCTCCTCTCCATTGGCCACCTGAAAATCATTAATTATATCATAATCTGTGCTGTCCGTGAAAACGAAGGTGTCGTTACCCGCACCCCCTTCCAACCTGTCCAAGCCTGCTCCTCCGACAAGTGTATTGTTGTTACCGTCTCCAGTAATGATGTCGTCATATTGAGAGCCTACAAAACGCTCTATACTCGAAAAATGATCTGTAAACCCAACTTCCATGCCGGTAGTAATTCCATTGACCAAATCAATGTCAACACCAAAAATATTACCACATGACTCGTATGACAAAGTATCTTCGTCATCCCCACCCTCGAGGGTATCATTACCTAATCCTCCGAGTAAAAGATCTGCTCCCGGGCCTCCATCCAAAACGTCAGATCCAGAGCCACCCTTTAACGTATCATTCCCCTCCCCCCCATACAAACGGTCATCACCCTCTCCGCCTGTCAACTCATCATCACCGGCATTCCCCCTCAAAACATCTGCTCCGAGACTACCATACAGGGTATCGATTCCATCTCCACCCTCAAGGCTATCATTATCCTCTCCACCATGTAGATCATCATCACCGGCATCACCCCTCAAAACATCTGCTCCGGGACCACCATACAGGGTATCGATTCCATCTCCACCCTCAAGACTATCATTATCCTCTCCACCGAATAGATCATCATCACCGGCATCACCCTTCAAAACATCTTCTCCATAGCCACCATACAGGGTATCACTATCCACCCCCCCATAAAGACTGTCATCCCCATAACCGCCTCTTAACTCGTCCTCTCCTTCTTCGCCATACAAAAAATCAGACCCTTCACCTCCAAATAACGTATCATTCTCCGCCCCTCCCTTTAACACATCCTCTCCTAATCCGCCCTTCAAAGTATCTTTACCCGTTCCACCATACAGGGTATCATTCCCTATGGCTCCTTTTAAATCAATACCAAGATCATAACCAGTTGCATCAATGAAGTCATCAAAATCTGATCCCTTTATAGTTTCGATATTTAAAAGGGTATCTGTATCTCCATACCCGTCTTTCACGGTAAAATCAGTACCATCATGCTCCACAACAATGCTGCCAGGATCCTGTTCATATGAGGCAACATCAAGCCCTTCTCCACCATCTAAGGTATCATTACCTTGACCGCCTCTTAAGGTGTCAGTTCCTTCACCACCATGCAGATTATCATCACCTGGACCGCCTTCAAAAGAATTTTCACCCAAAACCAGATCTACAGAATTCAACGGAAAAAGGTCATAACCCATGACAGGTCCACTTTCTAAAATATCATTGCCATCTCCACCAATCAAGGTGTTATAACTTCCGAAAACGAACAGTTCATCTGCTCCAGTCCCACCGTCAAGAGAGTTGTCATTCCCCCAGGCTCCCAGAATATCATTGTCATCACCACCGCTCAGCATGTTAGAATTACCGAAAACAACCAATTCATCATCTCCTGCTCCACCGTTGAGAGAATTTTCACCATCACTCAGGTTTTCAGTATCCCAATCAAAAGGGGCATCAAACCAAGTCGCAGGGTCATCAGCATTTAAAGCGATAACCGCTAGCAAATCATCGCCGTCTTCACCGTCCAAGGTATTATGATTGCCGAAAACAAGCAGTTGATCTGCTTCAGTTCCACCATTAAGATTGTTGTTATCCCCCCAGGCTTCCAGAATATCATTGCCTCCCCCACCGATCAGCGTGTTCTCTCCTATATCGTCATAAACTTTCTCCAGAAAATCATCCCCTTCCCCGAATTCCAAAAATTCATCACCGCCGTTACCATACAAGGTGTCATCACCTTCCCCACCATCCAGATAATCATCACCGTCACCACCATACAGGATATCATTACCGGCCCAACCATAAAGTTCATCATTACCAGCCAGTCCATCTATTGAATCGTTTCCGGCACCTCCATGAAGGGTATCATCGAACCCGGTACCCACAAGAATCTGGTCTGATTCAATGGAGAGGGTGATCGTTTTCACGTCACTCACAGCTCCGTCATTATCAGTCGCAGTGTACGTAAAGGTCACGTTACGGCTCTCACCATTTGATAGATCTGCGAAATCTGTGCCCGGATCAAAACTGTAGCTGCCATCGTCACTAAACTCCAGTGTACCGTTTTCGGCACCGACACCGTATACCAGCTGATAGCTTAAAATCGAGCCATCCACATCAGTCGCTGCCGGAACATTACTTTGCAACACGTTGTTTTGTCCGATAGCCTGGGCATTATCACTGGCCACCGGATTGTCGTTGGTGCCTGTCACAGAGATGGTCAAACTGGCTGTATCACTTCCGCCCTCGTTGTCCTGAATGGTGTATGTGACGCTCGTATCTCGGGTCTCAGCCTTGGCCAGATCATCAAAATCCGTACCAGGATCAAAACTGTAGCTACCATCGGTATTGATTGTAAAGGTTCCGCCGTCACTGCCGGCAACCGGTGTGTTTACCTTGACCGATTCTCCATTGACCGCGCTGACGTTATGGCTATCACTGGCATCAAGATCTGTGTCATTGGACAACACACCACTGGCAGCATCAACCGTCAACACGGCATTTTCTGTGGTGTCTCCTGTGTCTGCAACTGCCACCGGATTGTCGTTGGTGCCGGTCACAGTGATGGTGACAGTTTGCTCTTCACTCACCCCACCGGTGTTGTCCGTCGCTGTATAGGTGAAGGTTACATCCCGGCTCTCGCCTTCAGCCAGATCATCAAAATCCGTGCCCGGATCAAAGCGGTACGTGCCGTCGGCATTAAAATCCAGAGTGCCGTTTTCCCCACCGATACCCTCTATCAGCTGGTAGCTTTCAATTGTCCCGTCCACGTCGGTCGCTGCAGGAACCGCGCTTTCCAGCTCGACGTTCTCATCGGTGGTCGTAGCATCATTGCTGGCCACGGGTACGTCATTCTCCGGTTCTGGTTCTACCTCTGGATCAGGCTCCGATTCAGGCTCCGGTTCTCCCTCACCCATGTCATCTGCCACATAAAACATCGGGGTGTCGGGATCGGAATAATCTATTACACCAAGGACTTCAAACTCAGAAAATGGGTCGATGGTGTTCATCTCTTCTTCACCACTTTCGTTATCGGTTTCTTCACCAGAATCATCTTCTGATTCTCCATCGCCTCCTTCAGTTTCTTCAACGTCTTCTTCTGTATCATCATCTTCAGACGTTTCACCCGGATCAAAATCATCCATACTCGAAATGGGTGCATTCTGTTGGAAATAATCAAGTTCTTCTGGGCTCAGGGGACGGGCCGGCTGTATCGATTGATTCGCAAAAAAATCAACAATCATTTGGGGGTCAGTAATCAGCTGGATATTTCCAAATCGATCTTTAACCACCAATACCTGTTCACGGCCAGGCTCACCATCGGAAAATTCTTCAACACCCCATTTTTCCGCTCCCGGGTCAACTTCTCCCACAACGGTGGTACCCCGGATGCCGATCAAAGCCAAGGGGGATTTCAGGTTGAAATTCTCAGGATTCTGTTTGGCGATTTCACCGGTGACCGTTCTGAAAACGCCTTTTCCCATTTCCAGAAGCAGATTTGAATTGGCACCGTTATCAGGGTCATACACATAGGCATCTATGGTCACCTGGCTGTTTTTCCCCAGCGATAGCGTGGTATCATCAATGAATTTAATTTCAATTTGTCCATCGTCATGGGTAACCACTTTTTCACCCTGAAAAAGCACGCTGTCTGCTGATAATTCACGACTTCCAGATTCTGAAACAGCAAAGGCCCGACCCTGAAGACTGATCACCTTGCCAACATTTGTGCCTGATTCGGTATTCTCATCCATGATAGCCCTCTTGATTGAAGTATCCGAATTTTAATGACATGTATTTTTATTTTTAAAATGCAAATCACCTTTTGTCAAGCAAACTAAAATAACCCAAATCCACCGCCTGTTTTTTTCAGACCCCTCCGAAGAGCATTTTGGGGATTTTTTTCACCGGCCAGGGTCAGATTCGCAAAATTTTTCGGCCGGCTGATTCTTTGAAGTGAGATTCAGGGTTTTCGAGCCTGAT
>JAIPDL010000046.1 GCA_021737695.1 Desulfotignum sp.
TGGGGGAGGCATACTGACCCGCCATGCGGTTGGCTCTGGCTGCGGCAAATCCGGCTTCCGGGATGGCCATGCCCGTGCTGATCAACGCGGAGACAATGCCCGTCAGGGTGTCGCCCGTGCCGCCGATGGCTTCCATGGCTTCATGGGACGGGCCTTCCACCCGGTACAGTTCTCCCTGTTGGTTCATGACATAATCCATGGCCCCTTTCACCAGCAGATACCGGGCCGCGTTGTCATGGGCATAGGCCCGGTCCACCAGGTCTGTGACGGGGTTGTCCGTGTGCAGGATAAAGCCTCTGGTGTAGAACGGGTGGGGTGCGGTTTCATCGGCCAGAAACGCCAGTTCTCCGGCATCCGGGGTGAACAGGTCGTAAGACGGGGCTGCCCCGCTCATCTTGGCGGCATACATGAATCCGGCATCGGCGATGAGGATGGGGGTGGTTTCCAGGTCCTGGAGCCGGAACAGGACCCGGTTGTGCCAGTCCGTGTCCGGCTGAAGATAATGAAATACCAGGGTGTGGATATCGGACAGGGACACGTTGTCGACCAGATGTTTATACAGGTTCCGGCTGCCGCGGCCCGGGCCCGTATCCCCGGCCAGAAATCCGAAAACCGGGGCGTGGCCGAACACGGCCAGGGTCTGGATGGCTGCGCCCAAAAGGGCGGGGGTGCCCCGGTTCACGGGGATGGTTCTGCCGTTCATATGAAGATGGTCTGTTTCCAGGGCCACCCGGCCTTCGGCCAGGCCGACGTCGTTATCCGGCACGGTTCCCGCTATGGCAAGCATTGGTTTTTCATCTCCTTGAACGCCAGCCCCAGGGCATATCCGCACAGGGTATGGCCGATTTCCAGGGGGTCGGGTGCCGCATCCAGCTGCTGTCCCACCATCACCCCGGCCAGCCAGGGCACATCCGGACATCCGCCGCCGGACACATTCACGATCAACAGGGTCTGTTTTTCCACTGTGATTTTCATGTTGGCGGCCCGGATCATGAGATACTCCCCAAAATCCTTTGTCTGGAACAGGCTGACCGGTTCCAGGAGCGGGTCTGTTACGGGCACCACCTGGAGCGGTTCATTGTTGCGGGATGTGAGCAGCCGGACGATCTCCAGCTGCTCGATCAGAGGAAACACGATCACCAGGTCGCACCCGGTCTGGATCTCCGGGGGCGGCCCCATGACCCGGACATCCCACCCGCTTTGTTTGAGCAGTCTTTCCGCCTGGATCACCTCGCTGGTATGTTCAAACACCAGAATCCCGTGATCCGTCTGAAACGCGTTTTTGTCACTTTTTGCCGCGTTTCTGTCGCGTGCTTTTTTTAAAAATTTGAACAAAAGTGCCACCTGAGTCTGTGAATCATTATTTGACGATGGTCAGATGATATTCATCCCCGGTTTCCCGGATATGCGTCACCTTGCAGTTCTGGCTTTCCGCGGCCCGGGATACATTTTCCTTGGACGCTTCCGTGTCTACCAGCACTTCAAATTCTGTATCTCCGGCAGATTTGACGGCCTCCAGAAACATGAGAACCGGCTGGGGACAGGACAACCCCCTGGCATCGATTGTTTTTGTCATGATTGTATCTCCTTAGATTATTGTTTGCGCATTGACATGCCAATGGCCAGGCATACAACGAATCCGACAATGACGGCGGCGATCCCATGGGGTCCCACCCCGGCAGGGGAGCTGGCCAGGCCGAAATTGTGGGCAAAACCGGCCCCGACAATCATACCGAACACAAATACGGCCGCATCGCCGTCCCCTTCTCCGGCCAGAAACAGCTGCCGGCCCGGACATCCGCCGGCCAGGGCAAACGCCAGACCGGCCAGGGCCATGCCGGCAAAATTCCACAGATGCAGGGTGTGGGCCACGGGCTGTTTTTCAAATCCCATATTGAACTGACCCAGCACGAGGTTGGCAATGCCTGCCACCACCAGCAGGGTGAGGACCCCCGTGAACAGGTGCATCTGGCGGAACAGTAACAGATCCCGGAACGCCCCCATGGTGCAGAACCGGCTGCGCTGGGCCAGAAATCCGATCACCAGGCCGGCGACCAGGGAAATAATCAGAGGTGCGCTCATGGCGCCCGGTCCTTTGAGGCTGTAGAACAGGATATCGTTTTTGGGCTCGCCGTCGATTTGCGGAAATATCAGCATCAATACCAGGAACCCCAGCATCACCACGGGCATGAGCAGCCCGGCGGCCGTATGGGTTTTCTGGGTCCGGCCCAGGTTGTACCCGTTTTTCAGAAACAGGGTCCCGATCCAGATGCCGAAAACCAGACCGGCCAGTCCCAGGATCGCATTCAAATCCCCGCCGGCCAGGCGCAGCAGTGCCCGCCACGGGCATCCCAGAAACACCAACGCCCCGATCATGGCAAACACGCCCAGTACAAATCTCACAAACGGGGCCGACCCTGTTCGGGGCCGGAAGTCCTTGAACGCCAGGGCCGCGGCCAGGGATCCCAGCACAAATCCGATGATCTCAGGCCGCATGTACTGGACCACGGCGGCCCGGTGAAATCCCAATGCACCGGAAATATCTCTTTCAAAACAGGCCACGCAGATGCCCATGTTGCCTGGGTTCCCCAGTTTCTGAAGCAGCGGGGCCAGAACGCCGATGGCCGCCCCCACCACAATGATGCCTGTGCGGGTGGCCCAAAAATTTTTTGTCATGGATGTGACTCCTTTCAATAAGTGATTCAACACAGTCCTATTTGGAAAACATCGTTTTAGTACCTGATGGGGCTGAACCCAGTCAAATTGTTAATATTGATATGTTTGGTAAGAAAACATAGAAAATCTGAATATCAGGCAGATATGTCTGATTCTGGAGACATTAACAGTTGCATGAATTTTTTTGCTATTTTATAGACGTGCATGACATCTTTTTTCAAATGACAACCTGTGACACCAAGGGGAAAATGAAAATCATCCTTGCCACCTCCGGATCCAGGGGGGATGTCCAGCCCATGATCGCCATCTGCCTGGCCTTGAAATCGTCAGGCCATGATGCGATGCTGCTGGGTCCACCGGAAAAAGCATCATGGGCCGTCGGACTGGGATGCCCCTATCAGGGGTTTGGCGCAGATGTGTCTGCCTTTATCGATGGATTTCAGAATGCGGATAATTTTCGTGCAGGTCTGGCCTTTATTTCGTTTGTGAGAAAACAGCTTGCGTTACAGTTCAGGTGGTTGCCGGACATCATCCGGAAGGCGGACCTGGTCCTGGGGTCTTCCCTGATGTTCGGGCTGGCTTCGGTTGCAGAGACCCGGAATATCCCATACCGGTATATTGCCTTTACCCCGCAGCTTTTCCCTTCCCGGTTTCACCCGTTTCCGATTCTCAAGACACAGACCCTGCCTTTTTTCATTAACACAATGTCATGGAAAACGGCAGAACTGCTGGATCAATTCAATATCACCTTTTTGATCAATCAATACAGAAAAAAACAGGGGCTTGAGCCCGTATCCTATGCCTGGGACCATATCCTGGGAAAAAATACCATTGTTGCGGCGGATCAAGAGATTGCCAGAATGCCCGGGGATGTCAAACAGACATGGATTCAGACGGGGTACCCGCACCTGGACCCGGCCCCGGAACCGGTGCCGGCCCTGGACCGATTTCTTGAAAAAGGGACAAAGCCTGTGTATGCCGGATTCGGCAGCATGCCCGTTAAAGACCAGATCAGCATCGTCCCTATTCTGATCAAAGCGGCGCGACATCTTGGCCGGCGCATTATTCTGCCACGACGTCATGGGCTTTCAACGGAAAATACTGCTGGGGAGGATCTGTTTTTTATCCGCGATTATCCGCATTTGCAGCTGTTTCCCAAACTGGATGCCGTCATCCATCACGGGGGCGCCGGAACTACAGCCACCGCCGGCGTTTCAGGCGTGCCCCAGGTCATTGTGCCGCATATCCTGGATCAATATTATCACGGCCGAAGAATTTTTTTATCTCATATGGGGCCGGAACCGATTCCCAGGGCCTTGTTAACGGAATCCCGGCTTACGGCGGCCCTGGAACAATGCCTTTTTGATCCTGTCATCAGGCAGGCTGCCGGAAACACAGGGCAATCCATCAACCCGCAGAAATCCCTTGGGCGCATGGTTGAAGCCATACTGTCATAAAGTCAGGCGGAGGGCATGTCTCCCATGGGTTGACCTTGTCAGTCCCAGCCAATCAGGCGATCAAAATGGCCAGAAACTGTTGTCCTCCCAGATTTGCTGAGTCAGATCTTCCTGAAGGGTCAGCAGTTTTTTCAGGTGGGTTTGTTCCCAGTCTGACAGCCACTGGTAGAGCTTTTTCTCCTCGGGGTCCGTGGTGGTTTCAGCCCGCTCCCCATACAGTTTGACCGCTTTTTGTTCAAACCCGATCGCTGCTGTGATGGCCGTCGCTTCAAACCCGGCGGCGTTGATTTTGTCCTTCAGGTCCTGACTGAGAATGGCCGGCGGGGTGTCTTTGGTCCCATCGGTTTCATAGCTGCCGGCGGCAAATTTGCCGCTTTGCATGATGGATTTGAACTGGGCCTCCAGCATTTTCATGTGCTGGGCCTCCTCGTTTGCCAGGTCGTCGAAAAAATGTTTAACTGCCTCATCACCCGCCTTGTCCCGGGCCGTCTCATACAGGCTTTTGCCCTGACGCTCCATCAGAAAGGCGTTTTTAAGGATATTCAGAGTATTTGATTTTTCCATGGGGGGAGATCTCCTGTTAAATTCCGTTTGAATCGGTTAAAGGTTGTGTTCAGTGCCGTCAGATTCTTCTTAACATCTTTCATCGGGGCATTCAAGTTTGTGGGGTCCCATGACCAGTGTGACAGTTGGCTGGACACCATCAGCAAGATGAAGGCGTTTGCAGCCAGTTTGATATTTCTAAACCGTTTATACGATCAAAATGCCGGGTATTGTCTGTGACCACTATCAGGTCATTTGTTATCGCAGTAGCGGCAATAAGTATGTCGGCGTCTTCAACCAGATTTCCTTTCTTCCTCAAAGCATCATAAATTTCAGCCGCTTTTTCGGCTGTCAAAGAATCAAGATTCAAAATTTCGCAGGCAGACATAAAGGTTTCAAATGCTTGAAGTTTATTGATGTTGGAAGTCGCTTTTAGGCCTCGTATTATTTCGTAATAGGTGATAACGCTGACTGATAATGTTTTATGGAATCGCAGGTATTTTTCAACTTTTTGAATCACAGACGGATTACCGCGCATAAAGGCAGAAATGATATTGGTATCAACAAGTGCTTTTTTCATAGGTTAAGTTCACGTCCACCAAATAAATTCCGCCTATTTGTTATATGGGTGAATACAGCTGTTTCTTCGTCAGTCAGATCGCTCAGCATGCCGGCATAATTCAATATGTTTATTTTTTCAGCGGTTTCTTTTTTAGAAGCTGTGAAAAATTCGTTTTTCATGAAATGGATCATTCTGAGAATTTTTTCCAGATCATCCTGATTCAGTCCTTTAATTTCCTGAAGCAGTTGTTGCTCATATTCTTTATCTTTGATCATGGAAATCCCCCCTTTTTTGCAACATAAGTAATAGATGCGATACGTCAAACAGTTTCCGTTCAATTTATTTTATATACTTTATCACAGGCTCAGTCAATTTCAATGCCAGCTTGCTTTTTAAAACGCTTTTCATAAAAATTTCAGGCGGCGGTAAAGCGGTTCTGCATCCTTGTCCTTTGCAGACCCGGAGGAGGATCTGTGCGAACGGATGCCGCCGGTTTCCCAGAAAGATCTGCGGGAAGTGTTCAGCGGGCTGGTGAGAAGTGTACAGGCCCGCTAGTCCGGGCATCGTGGTTCAGAATTGCTTTTTCAAGGGTTGAGAGAAACCTCGCCAGGTCGA
This sequence comes from Desulfotignum sp., assembly GCA_021737695.1. Lineage (GTDB taxonomy): Bacteria > Desulfobacterota > Desulfobacteria > Desulfobacterales > Desulfobacteraceae > Desulfotignum. The sequence continues at coordinate 5,854 of JAIPDL010000046.1, forward strand.
TGTTGTATTTTGCCGCTACATCCCGGATCGTCATGAACAGAGAGGTACAGCAGATACATTCGCCGGGCAGCAGCAGGTCATCGTCCACCCCTTTGCGGGGAAAATCCCCTTGTATTTGATAAATCTATGGGAAAAATACAATACATTAATATTATCAATTTGCCAAAATCCATGATTTTTACTAATAACACCAGGAAAAAACACGGATTGCTTTCCTGAAACCGAAGCGGTCCGGCCCATAACCCTGAAATGAGGAAGAAAACCATGCGGTATTATCCCGGCAGACCATGAATGAATGAGAACAGCGCTGCCCGTGTTCGGCAGCCGCTGATTGTTCCCGGGAAAAAAGGGGGGACCGTGACCTGACGGTGGATAAATCCTTTCCTTTGATTCCGGGTGATGTGTGACCATCAAAAAGATCACCCTGTGGAGGGAAAGATATGATGCCGGAAGTCATCGAATTAACCCGTTTGCGCAATGAAATGCGTAACGGAATCAGCGACAAAGTCAAAGAACTCATCCCCGACGGCAATCTGTCGGCCTGCCTGACCTGCGGTACCTGCACCAGTGGCTGTCCTGCCACGGGTCTGATGGATATGTATCCCAGAAAATTTTTGCGCATGGCCGTTTTCGGCCAGGACCGGGAGCTGGAACGTCATCCCTGGGTATGGGTCTGCACCATGTGCAATCGCTGCTATGATGCCTGCCCCATGAAACTCAACATCCCTCACAAATTTGAATTCAGAAGCATTGTGGAATATTACGCCCGATGGATCCGGGAGGGAAAACTGCCAGTCACATCCCACTGGAACCGTACGGGTATCAAATTCACGGTCCAGGACCCTTGCAACGTGGTGCGAAAATCGCTGGGAGACCGGTTTGCCGATGACCTGCGGTACGTGGTCAAGCAGGTGGTGGGGGAAGATAATTTTGTGGAAATGGCCCCCAATAAATCCAACAACTTCTGCTGCGGTACCGGAGGCGGGTGCTGCGGGTCATAACAGGAGGACATGCATGCTTGAAACACTGCAAATCCATCCCAGAGTGGAAAAAATTCTGGAACAGATGAAAGCGCTGGACAATGCGCCGAAAATTGCGGCAGAACGGGCCGAGGCCATTATCGATGCCCTGAAAAACGGCATCATCATGGCCCGGGCCGGCCGTCTGTCCAAAACCAAGGACGCCCGGGTCAAAAAGTTGTTCAAATATGACCTGGGAAAAGGGTACCGCCTGATCAGCCTTAAGGACAAGTCGTCATTGTACATCCTTTTTGTGGGGTCCCATGACCAGTGTGACACCTGGCTGGATACCAACAGCAAGGGGAAACCCCACCAGACAGAGGTCCCCATGGTCTGTTATGAGATCACGCAAAAGAAACGGCGGCAAAGCAGGCCTGCACCCTTGTCCTTTCCAGATCCGGAGGAAGATCTGTGCAACCGGATGCCGCCGGTTTCCCAGAAAGATCTGCGGGAAGTGTTCAGCGGTCTGGTGAGAAGCGTCCAGGCCCGCTAGGCAGTCCATCATCGCGGTTCCGACCGGGGAAAAGCGGCAATCCGCTGCTATGAGGGGGGTCTGGAGGAATAACCCGACAGTTACCCCCATAACCATGTTAAAAACAGGAGAATTGTGTATGCGAGTAAAAAAACGACTGGCCCTTGGTGTTATTTTATTTCTGACTGCAACCGTGTTTGTCTGTTCGGCTGTGGCTGAACCCATTCTTGAAAAGATTGAACGGACCGGTGTGGTCACCATGGCATTCCGGGAAGGGTCCGTTCCTTTCGGGTATATGAATCAGAAAGGGGAATGGATCGGGTTCGGCCTGGACTTAGGCTATGAAATCCATCAGGCCCTGGAGCAGAAATTCGGTAAAGAGATCGAACTGGTGAAAAAGCCCATGAATCCCAAAACCCGGATTCCTCTGGTGGTCAATGGTACGGTGGACATCGGTATCGGTTCCACAACCATTACCCTGGAACGGGAAAAAGTGATCGACTTCAGCCTGCCCTATTTTTTGACCGGCACCCGGCTGCTGGTCCCCAAAGACAGCCCGATCAAAGATTTTTCGGATCTTGCCGAAAAACGGGTCGGGATGGGAAGCGGCTCCACGGCAAATATCAAAGGCCTTGACAGGGCCATTGCCCAGGGACTGATCAAACCGGAATGTCAGAAAATGCTTTTTGAAGAACACAACAAGGGCTTTCTGGCCCTGCAGCAGGGGAAAATCCATGCCTATTTCACAGATGCCAGTATCCTGGCCGGTATGAAAGCCAAGGCAGAAAAACCTGATGACTGGGAAATTGCGGGTCGGTATCTGACCTATGAACCGTATGGGCTGCTGTTGCCGGAAAATCAGGGAGAATGGCGTGATTTTATCAATGCAGCCCTGGTTCAGATCATCAAAAGCGGCAAGTTCATGGAAATTTATGACAAATGGTTCGGCCCGGATGGCGAAGTACCTCTGGAAATGGGCGACGAATACAAGGCATTGCTCAAAGCCTTGAGTTTTCCGGATTGATGCACTGAAATTGACAGGACGGTGGGACGGATATGGGATTGTTGAACTATCATTTTGACTGGAGTGTCCTCTGGCGGGCCCCCTATGGGCAGATGATGATACAGGGTATTTTTACCACCGTCCACCTGTCTCTCATTGCCTGGGGCCTGGCCCTTGTCCTGGGCATTTTGATCGGGGTGTTGCGGACCCAGCCATGGCTTCCGGGCCGGATTTTCGGTGCGGCCTATGTACAGATATTTCGCAACACCCCGTTTCTGGTGCATCTTTTTTTCTGGTACTATGCCGCGCCCTTGATTCTGCCGGAATCCGGACAGCAGTGGCTGTATGACACGGTGCCGAACTATGCGTATTGGGCCGGAGTGGCCGGACTCGGGATGTACACGGCATCACGGGTGGCTGAACAGTTCCGGTCCGGTTTTTCTTCCATCCCCGCAGATCAGTATCGGGCCGCCTATGCCTCGGGGCTTCGGACCTTCCAGGTGTACCGGTGGGTCATTATCCCCTATGGATTCCGGCTGATCCTGCCCACCATTACCACGGAATTTCTCACCTGCTTCAAAAACTCCGCATTGACCATGACCATCGGTGTCATGGAGATCACCCACACGGCCTATTATATTGATTCTTTTACCTGGCACGGCCTGGAAACCACGACGGCGGCCAGCCTGGTGTATCTGACCATCGCCTGGACCGTGATTGCCGTCATGGGGCAGGTGGAAAAACGGGTTTACATCCCCGGCCAGATCCGAAAGGAGGGATGATCTGACATGGATGTGGATGTCATTGTCAGAAATGCCCCATTTATTTTCGGGGGGTTGTACCTCACGGCCCAGCTTGCCGTTTTTGCCATCGGCGGCGGGCTTGTCTTAGGCATTCTTCTGGGGGCTGCCCGATTGTCCCGACAGCCATGGCTGTATTATCCTGTCAGTGCCTATGTTCATTTTTTTCGGGGACTTCCGCTGCTGCTGGTCATTTTCTGGCTTTATTTTCTTATCCCGGTCATCACGGGCCGCAGTCTGAATGAATTTGCCGCGGCCGTCATCGCGTTCATTGTTTATGAAGCCGCCTATTTTTCCGAAATTGTCCGGGCCGGTATTCAATCCGTCTCTAAAGGTCAGCGGATGGCGGGACTGTCCAGCGGCTTGACCGGCGTTCAAACGTTGAGACATGTTATCCTGCCCCAGGCACTGCGGACCATGGTGCCCTCCCTGGTAACGCACAGCGTGGTCATTTTCCAGGATACCTCTCTGGCCTATGTCATCGGACTGCGAGAATTCCTGCGCCGGGTCAATCTGGTGGATGCCAGGGAAGCGCGTTCCCTGGAACTCTATCTGTTCGCGGGTCTGGTGTATTTTATCTTATGCTCTGCCGGTACGTTCACCGGCAAACGTCTGGAGCGCAAAAACCGGGAAAGGAAGGTGTGATGATCGAAATCGAAAATGTCAGCCTCTGGTATTCCAAACAAACCAGGGTGCTGTTCAATATTGATGCCTGCATCGGCCATGGCCGGAAAGTGGTGATCTGCGGCCCCAGCGGTTCGGGAAAAAGTTCGCTTTTGCGATGTATTAACGGGCTGGAAAGTTTCCAGGAAGGCCGGATTCTTGTGGATGGAATTTCCGTACTGGCAAAACAAACGGATATCCATGAACTGAGGGCCGGCATCGGCATGGTATTTCAGCATTTTGAGCTGTATCCCCACATGACGGTTCTTCAGAATATCACATTGGCCCCGGTCAGGGTTCGCAGAAAATCCCTTGCTGACGCGGAAACCCATGCCCGCAGACTCCTGGAACGGGTCGGTATCCAGGAACATGCCGCCAATTATCCGGAGGAGCTTTCAGGCGGGCAGCAGCAGCGGGTGGCCATTGCCCGGGCCCTGGCCATGGAACCGAAACTGATGCTGTTTGATGAACCCACATCCGCCCTGGATCCGGAGATGATTCAGGAAGTCCTCGATGTGATGACGGATCTGGCGAAAGAAGGCATGACAATGGTGCTGGTGACCCATGAAATGGGGTTTGCCAGAGAAGTGGCCGATGAGATCATTTTCATGGACAAAGGCCGGATACTGGAACATGCCGATACGGCATCATTTTTCGACAATCCCCGGCATGACCGGACCCGGCAGTTTCTGAGCCGGATTCTTCGATAAGCGCTTATGAAAAAGAGGGATCATTAAATAGCTTTTTCAAGGGTTGAAAGAAATTGCGGCAGATTGAAGCCGTATTTTTTTGCCACATCCCGGATCGTCATGAACAGAGAGGTACAGCAGATACATTCGCCGGCCTGTTCATCAAAGGATTTGAACACGGCAATGGTGTCCGGATGGGCGGATACGACATCCAAAATGGTCATATCCGGATGGATGTGTATGTCTGTTTTTTCGGTCATGATATCTCCTTTGCGGCGAATACTGCGAATACGGCGAAAATTTTTTTATATCATCTCGAGGAACGCCTGAATCCGGACCCGGAGCTGCTCCGTGTCTGATTCGGAATAATCGGTTTCAATGTGCAGGAACGGCAGGTTGAAGTCCTCCTGAACCAGGCGGGATATATGAAAGGATTCGATATTGTAGGTGTGGCAGGCCTGCCAGGTCAGGTCCACCACGCCGTCAACGGAAAATGCCGGGATCATTTCTTTGAGCATTTCCATACGGCCCGGGTTGGGACTCATGACGGAACAGGGAATGGCCAGATACTGCTCGGCCAGGGCCGTGACCGGGTCTATGGTATCATCCACCTGAAAGGTTTGCTTGTATCCGCTACAGTTTTCAAGGGCCACCACATTGGCGCCGCACTGTTCCAGGATTTTCACCACCTTGTCCGACCCGAGACCCACGGGCACACCGGTCAGCAGAATCCGGGGAGTGGTGTTTGTGTAGGGACTCTGGTTTTGTTCAATCAGTGTCAGACAGACATCTGAAATTTCATTCATCAGGGCGATCCCTTTTTCCTTGTCGGCGAAGAATCCGGTTTTGAACAGGATTTCAACCAGTTCCATGCCCGTCAACGGAGAAGGGTTGGCTCTGGTGATGTCCATAAGCCGCTTTTTTGCCTGTCGTTCCCGGTTCATCAGGCGGATGGCGGCAGAGATCTTTTCCGGCGTGATCTGACGGCCGGTCCGGTTTTCAAGTACCGTGATCAGGGTTTCGATTTCCGCTTTCCAGGGTCCAAGGGACAGGACAGGAATCTGATTCTGCGGCAGCTGCAACACGTGGACCGGTTTGAGATCGGACATGATCTCGAACATCTTTTTTTTCCCGTCACACGTGGTATCCGCCACAATCATGTCCGAAAACCTGAAAAATGGGCAGGTGTCTGTGGCCGCAAATCCATAACTGCTTTTGATCAGCGGACACAGGTTTCTGGGCAGTACCTCTTCGGCCGCATCAATGGGGTCCTGGCGGGTGCCGCACAACGGCAGCGGAATGGCATCCGCTGCCACGGCCAGCTCAGTGGGACCATACAGGCAGTAAAATCCGATGACATGGTTGCCTTTTTCCTTATGGGCTTCGATGTCCATCAGGTTTTGTTCCGTGATCTGCTGAATTTTTTTGAACAGGGCCTGTTTCATTCTCAGTGTTCCTTGGGATGTCCGGCGGGTGAAAGGTCTTGAACAGCGATGGCGGCAATGTCGTCGTGGGTCTTGAACCGGGGGTATCTGCAGCATTCCGGATCGGTTTTTTCAATCTGCCGGATCCGGTGTTTCAGGCCTGCCAGGCCCAGTTCCCGGTACTGGGTGACCAGGGGCGTGAAATCTTTCTTTTTTGCCGGTTTTTCCGATGGAATGGACAGGCCGTCCGTGAACAGCAGCACGGTGTGGACCTGATCCAGGGATTTGCGGCCGTGAAAGAGAAAATCCATGGCATGGGGCTCCCCGTTCAACACCCCATAAGTCAGGTTCATCTCAGCCCGTTTTTTTCGAATCTGTTCGCAAATCCTTGCGTCCGTGCCGGATGGACCGGTTTTGCCCCGGGCCGGCCACAGGCACAGGGTGTCGTAATCATGATCTTCCCGGTCCACCAGCACTTCGTGGGTGTTGTCGTGATAAATCAGGATGATCTGGGCATCGCCGGTCTGGACCCATTCCAGGGTATTGTCCTGAATCCGGACCACAGCCGCGCTGGTGCTCCACAGGTTTTCTTTCCGGGTAAGATCCACGCCATGGCGGACCATATGTTGGTGAATGGATTGGTTTGCCGTGTGTGCCAGTGCCTTTAAGGGAAAATGGTTGGCGGCAAAAACGGACCGGGCCGCGGAGGACGCGATAAATCCCCCGGTTTTTTCTTTTTCAAACACGGTTTTGTTCAGGCTGGTGGCCCCATCAAACACACCGAAGATGTTGCCCTGAGCCACCAGGGTATCTTCATTCAGACGGGCTGATCCTTTTTCAAGTATGGTTTCAATTTTCATGGAATGTCTACTAATCAATGGTTTCTGAATTTGCATAAAACTTAAAATAGTCAGTGGCAGCCTCTTTGTCTAATTCGTAATTTGGATGAAACGTCGGGGTTCCTATTGAAAGGATCAATACCCGACCGGGAAATGGAAAACAGGGGCGCAGGTATCGAAAAAATCGATGATCAGGTTCAAATTGATTCAGATAATCAATTTTACAGATAGAATTCGCAAATGTATAAGTACTGGCTCAAACCCAATTAAAAAATTAAAGGAGATACCATGACGACCGATTATACATCCATGTGGCAGGAGCTGGGGCTTGACCTGGCCGGCCATGATGCCCTGCTCAATGTGCTGGGAACCGCTTACACCGATATTTATCTGTCCCAGAAGAACCGGCCCGAAGGCATGGGGTATTTTGATTTTGTGATGAGCGAGGTTCATGGGCTGCGCATTAAGGAACTGATGGACGAAAAAGCCGCCGGCAGAAAAATCATCGGTTCCTATTGCGTGTTTGTGCCTGAAGAGATTGTGCTGGCGGCCAATGCCACCCTGGTGGGGCTGTGCTCCGGTGCGGATTTTGCCATGGAAAAAGTGGAGCAGCTTTTGCCCAGAAACACCTGTGCGCTGATCAAATCCTCATTCGGATTTAAAATCGGCAGGGTGTGCCCGTACCTGGAAAGCGCAGACATGATCGTGGGGGAAAACACCTGTGACGGCAAGAAAAAAGCCTATGAAACCCTGGGTGCCCTGGTGGACAACCTGTATGTCATGGACCTGCCCCAGACCAAGACGGATCAGACCAGAGACCTGCTCAAGGCGGAATACATGAAGTTCAAGACGGCCGTGGAAGAATTAACGGGTGTCACGATAACGGCAGAGTCCCTGAAAGCCGCCATTGATGTGGTCAATGCCAAGCGGGCCGCCATCCACCGGCTGTCGGCATTGAGAAAGGCCGACCCCGCCCCCATTTCCGGCCTGGATGCCCTGCTGGCCAATCAGGTGTTCTTTTATGACAACCCGGCCCGGTTCACGGAATCGGTCAACAAAATCTGTGATGAACTGGAAACCCGGATCCAGGAAAAAACCGGGGCATTCCCTGCCGGCGCGCCCCGCATCCTGGTATCGGGATGCCCCCAGGCAGTTCCCAACTGGAAACTGCATATGATTGTTGAAACGGCCGGGGCCGTGATCGTGGGCGAGGAATCCTGTGTGGGCGAACGGGGCACCCGGAACCTGACCGCCGATACAGGCACCACCGTGGATGAGATGATGGATGCCATCGTGGACCGTTATTTTGAAGTGGACTGCGCCATATTCACCCCCAATCCCCAGCGCCTGGACCACATTCAGGAGATGGTCACGGCATACAATGCCCAGGGCGTGATCCATTACGGCCTGCAGTTCTGCCAGCCCTATCTCATGGAATCCATTCCCGTGGAAAAGGCCCTGGAGGAAAAAAACATCCCCTGCCTGCGGGTGGAAACCGATTACGGCATGGAAGATGCGGGTCAGCTCAAGACCCGGGTGGAAGCCTTTATCGAGCAGCTCAGGTAAGGATCGACATGTCCTCAGACACAACAGCGGTGCGGTATGCTGGTATCGATATCGGCTCCCGCACCATCAAACTGGTGGTGGTTGATGGGACCGGCGCCGTCCTGGAAACCTTTCAAGCCGACACGGGATTCGATCCCATGACCACTGCCACTGCACTCATTGCCAAGGTATCATTCGACAAAATCATGGCCACGGGATACGGGCGGAACCTGTTTGAACTGTCCTTTGACGCGCCCACTGTCACGGAGATCAAGGCCCATGCCCGGGGCGCCTGGACGGAATTTCCCGATGCCCGCACGGTTCTGGACATCGGAGGTCAGGATAGCAAGGCCATTGCCCTGTTTGACACAGGCAAAGTGAAAAAATTTGAAATGAACGACCGGTGTGCCGCCGGCACGGGCAAGTTCCTGGAAATCATGGCCGCCACCCTGGGATTTGATCTGGAAGACTTCGGAGCCCAGGCTTTGGCCGCTGAAAAAGACCTGCTGATCTCCAGCATGTGCACGGTGTTTGCCGAATCTGAAGTGACCTCCCTGATCGCCAGGGGCGAAGACCGCAAAGAGATCGCCCGGGGCTTGCACACCAGCGTGATCCGGCGGGCTGCGGGCATGATCAACCGGGTATCTTCGGACGGGCCCATCGTGTTCACGGGCGGGGTGGCCAAAAACCCCTGCATGGTGCAGCTGCTGGCCGGGAAACTGGACCGGGAGATCCGGATTCCGTCCGATCCCCAGCTGGCCGGGGCCTATGGGGCCGCCCTTCTGGCAGCGGAAGCCGGGGCATAGTGGTTGCGTGAAAAAATGATCCTTATTGATTGGATGAATTCTGAACCTTTGTGGGAAAGCAACCGGACGCTATGGAATCCAAAGGCTGAACAGCTTTTGTACTGCCTGCACAAGGAGTTATGACGATGCGTAAAGATAATGATAACATCGTTTACATCAATCTCACCACGGGTGAAATTGATTGTGAGCCCTGCCCAGATGAACTGTTAAAAAAATATCTGGGGGGCCGGGGGCTAAGTGATTATTTACTGTTAAAATATTTAGATCAAAACACTGGGCCGCTTGATCCGGAAAACATTCTTATTATTGCCTGCGGATTGCTAACCGGTACGGAAATGGTTACCTCTGGAAGATTACACTTCTCTTCGCGTTCTCCTTTGACTGGGTTTATTGGAACGTCAAATGGTGGAGGTAAACTGGCATCTGAACTACGTGCCTGTAACATTATAACGCTTATCATAACGGGTAAAGCTGTAAAACCGGTTTTTATTAATATCACAGGAGAAGATATTAGCATTCAAAATGCCTCTGATTTATGGGGACTGTCAACGACGGAAGCAGAAAAACAGCTTAAATTGCGATTGAACGATTCTCGCACACAAGTCGCCTTGATAGGACCCGCAGGCGAAAACCAAACCAACATCGGTAGCATCATGACCGGAGATGGGCATTTTGCGGGTCGAACGGGTATGGGAAGCGTGATGGGCTCCAAAAATTTAAAAGCCATCGCCGTGCGAAAAACATCAAATCAACGAAATCATCAAACCCCTGAAACACGCAGCCTGATCAGGCAATATATTAAAAGCCTAAAAAGTCAGCCTGATTGGAATGTCTGGACAACGGTTGGGTCATCTTGTGATGTATCCTGGACTCAAGAAAAGGGTGCACTGGCAACTCGCAATTATCAAGACATTAGTTTTGAGGGGACCAACACTGCCTGTGGGGTATCGTTTAAAGAAAATGTTGTGAAACACAAGGCATGTTACAACTGCCCGATACATTGCAAGGCCGATGTGCAAATAGACAGAGGCCGGCATAAAGGTTTTGTAGGGGACCGCCCTGAATATGAAACGCTGTCTGCATGGGGTCCCAGATGTGGTAATGCCGATAGCATGGAAAGCATCTATTTTTGTAACCTGTGTAATGATTACGGGGTTGACAGCATCTCGGCCGGGAATCTGGTTGCATTTGCCATGGCGCTTTATCAAAAAGGAATTCTTACCCTTGAAGATACGGGCGAACTTCCCTTAACCTGGGGCAATGTGAATGCTATGGAAGCATTAATTAGACAAATATCAACCAAAAGTACTCCTCTTGGGAAGATATTAAGTCTGGGCATGAAAGGGGCAGCAGAAGCTATTGGCAATAGCGCTCAAAAATATGCCTACCATGTAAAAGGCATGAGTTTAACCATCATGGACCCCAGAGGATTTAAAGGTTCCGCACTCGGGTATGCTGTAGGAAACCGTGGTGCAGACTTTACCTATATTTACGCCAAACCCGAATTTAGTTATACCCCAGAAAAAGCGTTTAAGGCGTTTGGTACCATGAAGGCCGCAGACAGACTTTCTGAAGAAGGTAAACCCGCAATGGTCAAAAGTTGCATGTGCGCAAATGCTGTCATTGATTCACTGGGGGTATGTAAAATTCCAGAATTCGGCATACTGGGAGATTTTGACCTCACCATTATTGCCGAAATCGTTTCAGCTATTACTGAATCTTCAGTCACTGGAGAGCAATTGTTGAAAATCGGGGAACGTATTGTAAATACCGAGCGATTATTTAATTTTAAATATGGTGCTACCAGTAAAGACGATAATCTTCCGGAGAAATTTCTTACTGAACCGATTCAACAAGGTCCTTGTAAAGGGTCAGTGGTTCATCTAAACCAAATGCTTAACGAATTCTATTTCTTAATGGGTTGGGATGAAAAAGGACGAATTTCAAAAGCTAAACTCCGCGAACTGGAAATCGATTATGAGTGTGCCAGGCCTTCTGAATCTGCAGACCTTAAAGTCTTGGGCCTTGATAATCATTTCGGTCAATAAAATGTTCATCCGGGAAGGGGTCGGCTTGGTATGGCCTCACAGCCATATCGGCATAATATAAAACAATAAAACGAATAAGGAGAGGAGCAAAAATGAAGAAAAAAATCGGGGTAATTTTTATTTTAGGAATAATTCTTTCGGTTTCTACCATCGGGTACGCAAAAAACAAAGACAATGCAGAGAATACCATTGTTATAGGTACCGCCGGATGTTACCCGCCGATGGAATGGGTTGATGTGAAGTCCAATAAGTTGATTGGTTTTGATATTGACCTGATGAATGCAGTCTGTTTAGAAGCAGGACTCCAGCCGGAATACAAAATTATTGCCTTTGATGGCTTAATTCCCGCTCTGCAATCAACAGAAATTGATGTCATTGCCTGTGGACTGACGATTACGGAAAAAAGAAAAGAAGTCATTACTTTTTCCGATCCTTACTTTCAATCAGGAGATTCTTTAATGTACTGGGACGATCAGACCATCACCGGCCCCGAAGATTTATCCGGAAAAAGTGCTGGAGTCCAGGCGAATAGTTCAACGCATTATGCCTTGGAGGAAATCAGTCAGCAGTTAAAAAACGAGGGGAAAGCACCTATAAATTTCAAAATGTTTAAAAGCATGTCAGATGCAATCGCTGAATTACAAATCAAAGGCGTACAAGCGGTAGCCATTGATTACCCCATGGCTGCTTACTATATGACGAATAACCCCAATTCAACTTTTAAACTGAATTTGCCATTTGCTTCCTGCAATTTTGGAATGGGTTTCCGCAAAGATGATACTGAACTGGTAGACAAAATTAACCAAGGATTATCAACCATCAAAGAAAACGGTGTATATGATAAATTAATAACAAAATATTTTCCTAAATAATAAGTTTAGGACCGCAGATAAAATAAAGTGGACGAAATTATACCAAATTTTGGCAGGAGAAACAGAAAGCCTTTTTGGTTCTGGCTTGTCCAAGTTAGGGGTAAAGGCTATTACATAAGCCTTTACCCCATTTTTGGAAATAATCAAATAAAAAATTAAACAAGGGTAGAAATCAGACACAGATGGAAATCAATGTACAGATATTTTATGAGTATTTTCAATTTTTGTTTGCCGGTGTCGGTCTGACCCTTGGTCTGACAGTTGCTGCAGTTTGTATCGGGATTATTATAGGTTTATTTGTCAGCTTGGGCAAGCTTTCCCATATAAAGCTGTTGAGAATTGTCACATCTATTTATATTGATTTTATCAGAGGCACGCCCTTGCTTGCCCAGATATTTTTTATCCATTATGGGTTACCACAAATCTTTCATTATTCACCCAACGTATTATTCGATGCAATACTCACGCTGTCCATCAATTGCAGTGCTTACATTGCAGAGATTTTTAGAGGTGGCATTGAATCCATTGATCCCGGACAAAATGAAGCCGCTTTGTCATTGGGTATGACGTTTGCCCAAACGCTTCGTAAAGTTATACTGCCCCAGGCATTTCGCCGGGTTCTACCGCCACTTGGAAATGTATTTATTTCCATGCTAAAGGATTCATCCATGGTGTCGGTCATCTCCATGCAAGAACTCCTTTTCAAAGGCACAATCGCAGCAGGCCAGAGTTTTCGACCATTCGAGATATGGATCATGGTTGCAGCGCTCTATCTCATGTTAACCATACCTTTTAGCAGGCTGGTCGCATGGACAGAGAAAAGAATGGCCCAGCAGACATAACGACACATGGGGACGGTTCTTTAATCAGGGCATCATCAAGGCACCGGGCAGCATCAATCAGAATATCCGTATCAACCATGATCATATCAGCCCACGCCCCATTCTGATTCCCTGGTGCTGCGAACCCATTGGCTGCTTTCTTTCATGTCCTTGCGGCCTTCCCAGATCCCGATAAAGGGTTCATTGGATATTTTGTTGCAGGCAGTTTTTTTACCCGGGCGAATTTTTCTATAGCGTACCTTTAAAAACGCTATAAAATCAATGATCTGTCGTTGTGCTTCAGGCGGCAGGGTTGATATGTCATTATTTATGTTTTGCGGTTCCATCTTAAATACCTCGCTATTTCATTGCCAGTGCTTCAAACGGGTGTTTTTTGATAAACGCATCAAAAAGTGCTTTGAGCATATGACGATCCGGGCGTTAATCTTTTTTGTTCCTCTGAAAACTTTTGGGATTATTGATGATATCAATATCACAGCCAGGATCTATTAACAGAATCAATTTTACATTTTTCCGGCCAGAATATAATAAACTGAGGTGGACAGCAACAAATTAAAAAACAAGGAGATCCCAGATGGCTTTGAAACGTAGTATATTGATAGTTGTTCTGATGGCAGCATGCCCCTTTTTTTTGATATCGGCCCAGGCCGGGGCCATGGACCCGTTCAGCGGCCTGTCCGGAGAGATCCGGATCTCCGGCGGGACCGCCCATATTCCGGTGATGAAGGAAGCGGCCAAACAGATCATGCGCGCCAATCCCGAGATTTCCATCAGCATTGCCGGCGGTGGGTCCGGCGTGGGGATCAAGCAGGTGGGAGAAGGGATTGTGGACATTGGTAATTCAGGCCGTGCCGCAACGGATGCGGAGGTGGAAAAATATGGCCTGAAGCTGTTCAAGTGGGCCATTGACGGGGTCGGCGTTGCCGTGAATCCGGACAATCCGGTCACCGCCCTGACCAAAGCCCAGCTCAAGGATATTTACAGCGGAAAGATCACGGACTGGAAAAATCTTGGCGGCAAGGATGCGCCCATCACGGTCTACACCCGGGATGAATCCAGCGGAACCCGGTCGGTTTTCTGGAAAAAAGCCCTGGGCAAAGGAGATATTGTGTCCAGTGCCAATTTTGTGGTATCCAATGGGGCCATGAAAACTGCCATTGCCAATGATCCCAATGCCATCGGTTATGTGTCTGTGGGACACATGGATGCCAGTGTGGCCGGCGTGGCCCTGGACGGGGTTTCCCCCACCATCGATACGGTCAAATCCGGTGAATACACGGTGGCCCGGGGGCTTTACAGTAACACCAAAGGAGATCCTTCCGGATTGACCCAATTGTTCATCGCGTATCTGCTGAGTCCTGAAGGACAGCGGATCGTTGTTCAGAAAGGATTTGTGCCCGTAAATTGACCCGCGTAACCCAACAGACGGCCCGGATCGTATTTTTTTTGAGTGCCGCAGTCAGTGCCATGGCTGCGGCACTGGTGTTTGGCTTTCTTCTGGTGTTCGGGTTCCCCCTGATCGGCGGAGGGGAGTTTTTCTCTCTGCTGGCCCGGCCCTGGTCCCCGGGACAGGGGCTGTACGGGTTTCTGCCCATGATCACGGGAACGGCGGCCATCTCGTTTTTGAGCATTGTGTTTGCATTGCCTTTGAGCCTGGGCACAGTGTGTTTCATGGGCGGGCTGGGTCCGGCCCGGATCAGCCGGCTTGTGGACGGATTTGTCCGGTTCATGACGGGCATCCCCACGGTGATTTATGGGTTTTTAGGTATTTTTCTGCTGGTGCCTGTGGTCAGAACCCTGTTCACTTCCGCCGGGTCCGGCATGTGCATTCTGTCCGCCTCCCTGATGCTCTCTTTGCTGGTCAGCCCCACCATGATCATTTTTTTCAAGGACGGGTTTGATTCCGTGGATGTCCGCTATATCCAGGCGGCGGATGCCCTGGGGGCGGACAGCGTGCAGCGGCTGATCTACGTGATCCTGCCGGAGGCATGGCCGGGCATAGTCACCGGGATCATCATGGGACTGGGCCGTGCCATGGGCGATACCCTGATCGCGTTGATGATCGCCGGAAATGCCGTGCATGTGCCGGGATCGATCCTGGATTCCGCCCGGACCCTGACCTCTCATATCGCGCTGGTCTCGGCATCGGATTACGACAGCCTGGCGTTTAAATCCATTTTTGCCTGCGGCCTGACCCTGTATGTGTTGAATGCTTTTGCCGTGATCGCGGTGAGACGGCTGGGCAGAAAAAGAGGGCCGGTCAGATGAATATCCGGATTCTGGGCGGGTGCCTGCGGGTGTTTTCCTGGGGGGCGGTGCTGGTGCTGACCGGTTCCGTCCTGATGCTGCTGGGGTATCTGCTGGTCAAGGGGGTGCCGTCCCTGGGCCGGGACCTCATCTTCGGGCAGGTGGATGTCCTGGATGCCGTGCTGTTGAAAAAGCGGGTATTTGACGGGCTGTTTCCGGCCATCGCCGGCACCCTGAGTGTGGTGGTTCTGTCCGTGGGACTTGCCATTCCCGTGGGGGTCTGTGCCGGCATTTACATGAGTGAATTTGCCACGGTTTTTCAACAGCGGGTGTTCGGACTGATGTTTGACATTCTGGCAGGGATCCCGTCCATTGTGATCGGGCTGTTCGGGTTTTCCGGCGCCATTTTCATCCACAAATATATCTCCAAAGATTTCAGGCCGTGTCTGGCCGTGTCTGTGGTGGCCCTGGCATTCCTGGTGCTGCCATATATCACGCGGACCACCCAGGCCGCCTTGCAGGGGCTTGGTGACCAAACCCGGCAGGCAGCCCTGGCCCTGGGGGCCACCCGGGTGCAGAATATTTTTTATGTGCTGCTGCCGCGCTCGGTTTCAGGCATCCTGTCCGGCATCATTCTGGCCATCGGCCGCTGTGCCGAAGATACGGCCGTTATCATGCTCACGGGAGTCGTGGCCACGGCCGGGATTCCCGGATCCCTTCTGGGCAGTTACGAGGCCCTGCCGTTTTATATCTATTATATTTCATCCCAGTACACAGATGCCGCAGAACTGATGTCCGGATACGGGGCTGCGATCATTTTGCTGGGCGTGTGCGCGGTTCTCTTTTTCCTGGCGTTTCTCATCAAAAGACATGTGGCCGGTCCTGCCGGGCCGGCACGGGGAAGATTCCATGGATAATCCTGTCAAGATCCGGGTGGAAAATCTGACCTTTTCATATCACCAGACACCGGTTTTCGAGCATATCAATCTGGATTTTAATGCCCATGCCATCACGGCCATCACCGGGCCTTCGGGCAGGGGAAAATCCACGTTTTTATCCCTTTTGAACCGGTTGTGGGAATCCCAGCCCTTTGCGAAAATGGAAGGAAAGGTCTGGATCCTTCTGGACGGGCAGTGGGTTGATATCTATGGGAAAACCCTGAGCAAACCGGACCTGAGAAGAAAAGTGGGCATGGTGTTCCAGACCCCGAATCCGCTGCCCATGAGTATCTATAAAAATATGGCGTTTCCTTTGAAGCTGACCGGTATGACGGAAAAGGCCCTGGTGGATGCCAAAATCACGGCCGCACTCCGGCAGGCATTTTTATGGGATGAGGTGAAAGACCGCCTGCATGACAGCGCCTTTGGTCTTTCCGGAGGGCAGCAGCAGCGGCTGTGCATTGCCAGGGCCCTGGTTTCACAGCCTGAAATACTTCTTCTGGACGAGCCCACCTCATCCCTGGATGCCGGGGCCGCCTCCGTGATTGAAGACCTGCTGGTCCGTCTCAAAGAACGATGTACCCTGATCGTGGTATCCCATTACCTGGACCAGGTATCCCGCATTGCCGACACGGCACTGAAACTGGAAGCCCGCGGTTTTTTACCGGTGTGATTTTTTTGTCGAACCGGTGGTCAAATCACCAGACGGTTCATTCAGGAACGCAGACATTTTCCCGTTTGAGCTGTTTTATAATTTCCGAGGTGCTTTTTGCCCGGTTCATGGTGTAGAAATGAAGGCCGTCCACCCCTTTTTCCAGAAGTTTGCGGCATTGATCCGTGGCGACTTCAACACCCAGTTGCGCCGCTCCTGCCTTATCCTCCGGGTCCAGGGCCGATAATTTTTCATCCAGCCAGGCAGGGATGGTGGAGCCGCAGACCCTGGACAGCATCCGGGTTAATTTGACCGTGTATACCGGCATAATCCCCGGAAGAATGGGTACCTGGATACCCTGGTCCCGGCATTTGTCCACAAAATAAAAGAAGAAGCGGTTGTCGTAAAAATATTGACACACGACATACTCAGCCCCTGCGTCGACCTTTTCCTTGAGATGTCTGATGTCGCTGTCCAGACTTTCGGCCTCCAGATGTCCCTCAGGGTAACCGGCACACCCCAGGGTAAATCCGTACCGGGATTTAATAAAACGGATCATATCACCGGCATAAGAAAAACTGTCGGGATGGGGGGTAAACGTGTCATCGGCAGGTTTGTCTCCCCGGATTACAAAAATGGTCTCCACCCCCAGGGCCTCATAGGCATCCAACACCCGGCAGATCTCATCCGGCCCCAGGCCGTACCCGGCAATATAGGCCACCGTGGGCAGTTTTTTTGATTGAACCAGATTTTTTACCGTCTGATAGGACCCATCCCGGGTGGATCCGCCGGCCCCGAAGGTGACAGACAGGTAATCCGGAGAGAGATCCGCCAGGGTATCCACAGTGGCACTGAACTTCTCTGTGGCCGCTTCGTTTCTGGGAGGGAAAAATTCCATTGAAATGACATTCTTTTTTTTCTTGTACAGATCTGTAACGCGCATCAGATTCTCCTTTATTTCTTATACAGTTCAGGTTATCAGAAATCCTTTAATCATGGCCCACCTGTCAAAGCAATCCCTGTGCCAGAGTCGTGATCATGCTGCTTATATTTATTTTGATATTATTTCAATATGTTAGAATAAAACCGTGCCGGATCTCAAACAGCGGCCGTTGTTTTTCGATGCATTTTTGCGACCATTAAAGGAGAATTATAGAAGGTTAATCCGGTTGCCGGTGTGTAAGTATATGTCATTGTTGGATATTTTTTTCTGGTATAAACTTTGCTCTCTTTTTTATCGAAAAAATTTCCGACCCATTATTTTGATGATTGATTAAGATGAATAACCAGGAGGTTCAGATGACCAGAATTGGGATTATCCGATGCGAAAAAAATGAAAAAACATGTCCCCTGACCAGTTGTTTTAATACGATGATGAGCACGGCCCAGGGCTTCAGCGCCTATGATGAATGCACCCCGGCCGGGGTATTTACCTGCAGATGCCCGGGAGACAATGTGGCCAACTTAGGTAAAATTTTAAAGTCCAAGGGGGCCGACGTCATTCACCTGTGTACATGCAGCTTTGCCAAAAAAACAGAAAAAGGCTGGGACAACAGCCAGGGCGGATTTTGTGACCATATTGAAACAATTGCCCAAGACATTGCCCGGGCTGCTGAACTGCCCTGTGTATTGGGCACGGCTCACCTGCCCAAAGGATACACCCCCGTGACCGTTGAAAAATAGGCGTTAACCGGAGGCCGGCGGGTTTTCACAGATATTCTTTATATCGGGCCGGGCCATGGCGCCCTGTTGATTCCAATACAATCCTGGCCTGTCTGGAATTGGAATTCAGACGGGAAAACCTGTTGGCCATAATATGGCCTTGAAATCACACAAATTAATGTGTAATCTTATGTGTGAGTTTAAAGGAGGTAATCATTATGGCGACAAACTTACAAATCGATGACGAACTAATTCAAAAGGCGGTCAGGCTCGGACGTCATAAAACAAAAAAGGCCGCTGTATCAAAAGCGCTCATTGAATATGTACAAAATTTAGAGCAGGAAAAGATCCTTTCGATGTTCGGGTCTGTGGAATACGATCCGGAATATGACTATAAAGAGCAGAGACGTTCAGTTCAAAAAACTTCAAAAACATCTTGAAAGCTTTCCCGACCTCCCCGCCCTCACCGAGGATTATGTTACAGCCGCCAGGTATTTTAATCGCTGCCGCTCAAAAGGGATTCAAGGCTCAAATACTGATTTTTTAATTTGCGCCATGGCCAACAGAAATAAATTTTCAATATTCACGACAGATAAAGATTTTGAGCTGTTTTCAAAGCATATAAAAATTGTTCTCCACAAAACAGCATAATTCCAACCATACGCTGCCAGCAATGTACAAAAACACAATAAAACAGACACTCGCCTGAAGGAAGACCAGGCAGACTGCTTAGATCAATTCCCAGTTTTATATTCAAGTTGACAGAAACTGATTCTGATTCATATAATTGTTGGATATTGTAAAACCGATGGTTGACCCCAAAAGGATTTCCCTCTGGGCGTGTGTGGATATCGATTGGAAAGAGGGTATCATGAAGCTTTTTACCTGTGACTGCTGCGGCAATCTGCTGTATTTTGAAAATACCACCTGCGTGCGCTGTGGGGCACAGCTGGGTTTTTTAACGGATGCCATGCACCTGTCAGTCATCTCCGTACCGGATGATCACGACTGTAACCGGCTGTCGGATCCCGGCCGTCTATCAGTCTTTCGCAAATGTGCCAATTATACGGAATACAATGTCTGCAACTGGATGGTGCCGGCGGAATCTGAAGAGTCTCTCTGCGTGGCCTGCCGGTTGAACAGAACGATCCCCAATCTGGAGACCGAAGACAACCTGACCCTCTGGCACAGACTGGAGATCGAAAAGCGGCGGCTGGTGTTCAGTCTTTTGCGACTGAGGCTGCCGGTGGAACCCCTCAGCTCACATGCCAACGGTCTGGAGTTTGATTTTCTGGCGGATTCCGATCCTGTCTTCAGTGATCGGGGCAGGGTGATCACGGGTCATGATGAGGGATTGATCACCATCAATATCGCAGAAGCCGATCCTGTGACCAGGGAACAAATGCAGGCGGCCATGGATGAACATTACCGCACCATCCTGGGACATTTTCGCCATGAAAGCGGTCATTATTACTGGAACCGGCTGATCAGAGACACGGAATGGCTCGGTCCCTGCCGGGAATTGTTCGGTGACGATACCCTGGATTATTCAACGGCACTGGAACTGCATTACCAGGCAGGCCCGCCTCCGGACTGGCAGGAGCGGTTCGTCAGTGCCTATGCCGCCAGTCATCCCTGGGAGGACTGGGCAGAGACCTGGGCCCATTATCTGCATATTATGGATACGCTGGAAACGGCCCATCAATTTGGTATCCAGGTGGACCCCATGGTGAAGGGTAATGATGAACTGGATGTCAGTCTGGACTTTGATCCCTATCAGCAAGACCGGTTTGAGGTCCTGACCGGGCACTGGCTGCCCGTCAGCTTTGCCCTGAACAGCCTGAACCGGAGCATGGGCCATGACCATGCCTATCCATTTGTCCTTTCGCCCCTGGTTCTGAAAAAACTGGATTTTATCCACCGGGTTGTCCGGGAAGTTGTATCAACTTTAGCAGTTGAGTAGAGGGGATTTAACCACAGAAAAATTATCCTGGTGATGCCTGAAAGGTTCGATTGGATATCAGCAGACAGCAAAACGGAACATAAGGAGAAAGAATATGGATTTGCTTCGGATTTTGGTTGCAATACTTTTACCGCCTCTCGGGGTTTTTCTTCAGGTGGGATTTAAGGGAGCCTTCTGGCTGAACATCCTTTTGACACTCCTGGGGTATATCCCCGGCATCGTGCATGCTGTCTGGATTATTGCCAAGCGCTGAGATATGTAACGTCCTATCCCGCTTCAGATTGATAGAGCGCTTTTAGGCCGGTCCCTTTCAGATCAAAATAACAGAATCATAATCAGGTTGAAAGAACCCGATTGTGATTCCTATAGTGAACAGCTGAAATAGTTGCAATGCAGACCCATGATCAGAAGAAATGACTGCCCGTGGATTTCATACCACCCATGAGAGGAGCTGCCATGAAATTTTCCAACTACCAAACCCAGGGATTTTATGACGAACTTTTCGATGAAAATCAAACCCCCCGGCCCGGCACGGAACTGCTGGTCAACAAAATCGGGTCCCTGCCGGAAAAGGACCTGCTGCACAAACAGCGATCTGCTGAAACAGCCTTGCTCCAGCTGGGAAACACATTCGCCGTCTACGGCAGCGAAGAGGGAACCGAAAAGATCCTGCCTTTTGATATCATCCCCAGAATTATCAACAACACAGACTGGCAGGTGCTGGAAAAAGGCTTGAAACAGCGGATATATGCCCTCAACCGGTTTATCCATGATGTGTACCATGACAGAAAAATTCTCAAAGACAAGGTGGTGCCGGAAGATCTGGTGATGTCCTGCGCCACCTACCGCAAGCAGTGTGAAGGACTTCATCCCCCCAAAGGCGTGTGGTGCCATGTCACGGGTACAGACCTGATCCGGGACATTGACGGGAGGTTCTATGTGCTGGAAGACAACATGCGGTGCCCTTCGGGCGTGTCTTATGTGCTGGAAAACCGGCAGGTGCTCAAACGCACGTTTCCTTATGTGTTTGCCGATTCAAGAGTCCGGCCCGTGGATGATTATCCCAACAAGCTCCTGGCCACCCTGGAATCCCTGGTGCCTGAAAATGTGCCCTCTCCGAAAATCGGGGTACTGACCCCCGGGATGTACAACTCTGCGTATTTCGAACACTCGTTTCTGGCCCAGCAGATGGGGGTGGAGCTGGTGGAGGGCCAGGATCTGGTCGTCTCGGACGGATTTGTGTATATGCGCACCACAAGGGGACTTCAGCGCATCGATGTGATCTACCGGCGGCTGGATGATGATTTCATGGACCCGACCGCTTTCCGGCCCGATTCCATGCTGGGGGTTCCCGGCATCATGGATGTCTACCGGAAAGGAAAGGTGGCCATGGCCAACGCCCCTGGCACGGGCATTGCCGATGACAAGGCCGTATATGCCTATGTGCCGAAAATCATCAAATACTATCTGGATGAGGATGCGATCCTGCCCAATGTGCCTACCTTTATCTGCCGGGATGACAAAGACCGGAAACATGTGCTGGAAAACCTGGACAAGCTGGTGGTGAAGGCGGCCAATGAATCCGGGGGGTACGGCATGCTCATCGGCCCCCATGCGACGGTGAAGGAGAGGGAAGCGTTTGCTTTGCTGATCCAGAAAAACCCCAGGAACTATATTGCCCAGCCCACCATCTCTCTTTCCAGGGTGCCGACGATTGTGGGGGACCGGATCGAGGGGCGGCATGTGGATTTAAGGCCGTATATCCTGTATGGCGAAGAGATTTACGTGCTTCCCGGGGGGCTCACCCGGGTGGCGCTCAAAAAGGGGTCTCTGGTAGTCAACTCCTCCCAGGGAGGCGGAACCAAAGACACCTGGGTCATCGATGCCGAGGAAGATGGCGCAGCTGAAACAGATACGACCGGGACGGATGGAACGGCCAGGGCGGGTGGAACAAATGAAACAGGCAGACAAACTGAGAAATCACGCCAGCAGCAGAACAGGGCGGGGTCCCAGTCTCAGTTCATGAACCTTGAAACCAGCCAGGGAGGTGCTCATGCTTAGCCGTGTTGCCAGTTCGGTTTACTGGATGACCCGTTACATTGAAAGGGCGGAGAACATTGCCCGTTTCATCAGCGTGAACCTCAATCTCACCCTGGATTTTCCCAGTGAATCCAGCCGCCAGTGGCAGCCCATTGTCATGACCACGGGGGATCATGCCCTGTTTGAAAAAAAATATGGTTCGAATTATTCCTCTGAAAATGTCATCCGTTTTCTGGCCCTGGACCCGGAGTACGGCAATTCCATTCTGTCGTGTCTGCGGGCAGCCCGGGAAAACGCCCGGTCCGTCAGAGAAATCATCTCTTCGGAGATGTGGGAACAGGTCAACCGCTTTTACATCGAACTGCGGGATGCCGCCCGAACCGACTTTCCCAGCCGCAATCCCCACAAGTTCTTCAAGATCATCACCATGCGGGGACATATGTTCACGGGACTGCTCTATTCCACCATGTCCCACGGTGAGGCCTTCCGGTTCGCCCTGACCGGCCTGATGCTGGAGCGGGCGGACAAAACGTCCCGAATCCTGGATGTGAAATATTTCATGCTGCTTCCCAAAGGCGGGGAGGTGAACAGCCCCTATGACTCCATCCAGTGGGCCGCGGTCCTCAAATCCGCCAGCGCCCTGGAGATGTACCGCAAACGGTTTCACCGGATCAGCCCCCGGCAGGTGTGCGAGTTTCTCATCTTTGACGGCGAGTTTCCCAGGTCCATCCGGTATTGCCTGAAAATGGCGGATCAGTCGCTGCACAAAATATCGGACAGCCCCGTGGGAACGGTGTCCAACCTGGCGGAAAGGAGCCTGGGACGGTTGTGTGCGGATATCGATTATTCCGACATCGGTGAGGTGATCGACACGGGGATGCACGAATATCTGGATGGTCTTCAGGTCAAGATCAATACCGTGGGCGCCCACATTCATGAGGCCTTTTTCAAGGTAATGTCCGCACAAAACTGATGCCTGAAATGATGAAGCCTTTTAATCTCAATTTTTAAAATGGAGAACAATCTATGGCTATCCAGGTGGCGCTTTACCACAAAACCAGACCTCGTTACTCATAAAATGAGCAGAAAGGCAGAAGTCCATTTGATAGGGCGCTGCACGATTAGGCACCAAAATTGGACATTTTAATCTTTAAAAGTCTCAAAATATTTATAATTAATAAAAATTTGTAAA
>JAIPDL010000047.1 GCA_021737695.1 Desulfotignum sp.
TTTCTTTTTTCGAGTATTGTTTCATGCCATTGTGGACTTTCAATCTCACCATTTTCGTATAACAAAGAATCCCAAAGCGCCTCCATAGTCTGCAGCCGTTCAGAAGTACTCATCTTTTTAATATCAGCCATGTTCATATCATTTTCTCCTCTGAGTCTGCTAAAATTGCTTGGCTTAATTTCCAAATCAACTATCATTCATAGTTGAGAAATTTAACCGTCATGTCAAGTATTTTCAAAACGCTACAGCCGGCAATTCATGATGTCACCTGTCCTTGTCCTCCAAATCGAAATTGGATGCCAGGACCGGCAGATCCGCTCCAGGTGTGCAGCAACCAGATATACCGGAAAACAGCTCCTCAGCCCCCGGCCATGGGATCCAGCACCAGGTCACCGGGCTCTGAGAAAAAATACAGGATATGCGCCACCAGCTGGGCCGGGATACGGCCGGGCCAGTCATCGCAGAACCGGGGGTCGCATTCCATGAAATTCCACACATCCCAGGTCCGGATGCCCCATTGAAGTGCCTTGAACCGGTCAACATCATCGGCGTTTACCAACGCCTGTGATCAGACCAGAGAGTCAGGCCAGCCGTGCTTTTGCGCCACCTGCGGGACGGTAAAACCCTTCGATAAATCCGTATTTACCCATTTGGTAAATTCTAACATTTTGGGTAAATACCGTGATATGGTCTGCGGGGGCACCCCCAGTCTTTTGGTAATCCGGTCCTGGGGAATTCCCAGTTGATGTAACCGATGGGACCGATGGCCATTTGGGCCGCATACAGGATCGGTTCCATCTGGTCCAGGGTGATAATCACCACATCGATGTGGGTGGCACCCGGCATCCGTCCCCGGCAGGCGCAGGTTGGCAACGGCCAGCCGTTTTTGAATCCCGGCAGCCATTTTTTTTATCTGGCCGAAATGTTGCGGCTGGTTCAGCCATTGTGAGAATTACATTTCAGAAAGCATGGGTGATTATCCCCACAGGTCCTGGAAAGTGAGTTGTTTGGTTGCCATGGTTCCTTTTTAGGTCATCCGCCTTTTTTCAGCAGCCTGGTGTCAAAGGTAAAATCCCGGGGATCGCCGATTTTCAAGTGTTTGAAATCCGGATGTGCCGGATTTAACAGATAATTTTTTTCTGATGGGATGATAACGCTTGGTACTTCCAAAACAGGAGAATCTGCGGACTGTATCCATTCAGCACCTGTTTTTCTGGATACACTGCCTGCGGGAATGATGTCCCATCCGTCCGGCAATGCCGGTATCGGTTGGATGTGCCGGGATTCAATGGTGACAGGAATACCAGTGAAAAGAGACAACAGCTGCATCGAATTCAAGCCGGCCAGCATTTCGAGGGCGGCCAAAGACAGGCTGCCGGCTGTATAGACGACGGCGATTCCGGGTGGATTCCACCGGCCCCCATACAGTCTGGCCCCTTCACCATCAAAGGCATTTTGGACGCGGCAAGCCGTTACGATTCTCCAGGCAGTGACAGTCATGAAAAAATGCCATGTTCCAGACGTCCCAGAAGATTTTCCACCTCTCTTGCACCGATTTCAGTATCGATGAAATCAATAGGTGCGGTTCCTCCCAGTTGCCAGTTCGGTTCTTTCAACCATTTTTTTGTCAGTTCCCTGTCTTGGAAAATTTCCATGGCCCGGTTGTAAATCCGCCGGATTCGGAACAATCGTTCAGATTCGGAAAAAGAAAATACCCCGGTTTTTTTTCGGACTGCCAGGGTGCTGGTTGACGTATTGATGATTCGGGCCAGATGTTTTTCAGGCAACCCGATATCTTTGCTGATCCGATTGAAGAAGGTTATCGGCAGGCCGCTTTTAATACGCTGTATCTGTTTGAGAAAAGACTCCATTACGAGACGTTCCTTTTTAAGAGTTCCTGTTTTGGAATAATGATATTCCAAAAAAAAATCTTTTTCAACTCTTAAATCC
Source organism: Desulfotignum sp. (assembly GCA_021737695.1). Classification (GTDB taxonomy): domain Bacteria; phylum Desulfobacterota; class Desulfobacteria; order Desulfobacterales; family Desulfobacteraceae; genus Desulfotignum. Next base: position 1,951 of record JAIPDL010000047.1, read on the forward strand.
CACCCAGGGCCTATACCAACGAGATCCTCAACCGGCTTGATGTCGCCATGACCCGGGCCAGAAAAAAGCTGATTATCGTCGGCAGGGAGGCTTGTTTTTACCGGTTCAGCAATGCCGTGATTCCGGTTGTTTTATGTGCCACGGGCCGGTGGATATGGGTTTTTCTGCCCTGTTCCATGCCCTGGCGGAACGCGTTTTCATCCATCCGGAAAGAGGACCGGTCTCTGATCAACCGGGGAAACAACCGGTTTTTTTCAAGGGTGTTTTCAGCCCGGCACTGGACCCGCAATGCTGTGACGGCCGCGATGGGCAGGGAGGTGTCGCCAGGGGGGGCGGCATCTTCCTGTGCCTGGAACATCATTTCATGGTTGGACCGGATACCATCCATGAATCCTGAATCAAACGCCACTTTTCCTGTGCGCTGGCCGGCGTGTTTTTTCCGGAAATCCTGCCATAATTTTCTGGAGGTATCCAAAAGAAACCGGTACACATATTCAGCCACCACCAGGGCTTCTTGTTTGCCGATCAGGACCCCGGCCCTGTATTCTTCATCGGTTTGGGCATCATAGATATCAGCGATCACGCAATTGACAAAATAGAACGTCTCCAGGAAATTCAGGATCAGTTTTTCAATGGTTTCCATGCGTTTTTTTCCGCTGTGAAGATACAGATACCGGATGTCTGACGTATCCGTGTCCTCTTGGGCAATGCGGTCCAGATTGTACTTGTTCAGCAGATAACTGGCTTTTCTGGAGGCGGCCCGGGCTTCGGATTCATTGCTGGACTGTCCCAGTGCCAGCAGTTTTTCCACCCGCCGCAACAGGGTTTGTGCCTTTTCCGGCAGGGTTCCCTTGAAAGCCGCAATATGTTCTTCTCCATGGCGGCCGGTTCCCGCAAACGCCGGGTGGACCCCCAGTATGTCACAGGCCGTTTTAAACCCGGTGCCATGAGCATCGGCATTGTCAAAGTGTTCGCTGACATATTGATGGGCCATTTCATGTTTGAAAATTTCCAGTACGATTTCCCAGGGATTGTTTTCGATCAAATGCCTGGAAATGGAAATGGTCTGATTACCCGGGGTCCAGTATCCCAGCCGGTTTTTACCGGCAACGATGCTGATGACGGGCGTGGGCAGAGAAACGCGCTGCTGATAACAGATATCGCGATGTTCTTTTTGCAGCTGTCTTGCCCAGCGAACGTCAATGTCATCTATTTTTTTCTGCATGTCTCCCCCTTTTTTTCAGTCTTTGATTGTCAGGTCACATGTTTGCGCCAGATGGGTCAGTACGCCTCGAGCCGGTACTGGTTCCGGCCGCTTTCCTTGGCCCGGTAGAGCAGTTGATCGGCCTGGTTGATGAACCAGTGGGCGGGTAATGATCGGGTGGGAACCGAGCTGATGCCGCCGAGACTCACGGTGAGGTAAGGGGAAACATCCGAGTCCTGGTTGGGGATTTTGAGGGCCTGCACTTTGTCCAGAATTTTTCGGGCCAGGTTTTCGGTGCCGGCCGGATCGATGCCCGGCAAAACGATGCTGAACTCTTCCCCGCCGTACCGGGCCACGAAATCCCCGGGCCGGCGCAATAAGGATTCAAGGGTCTGGGCCACTTTTTTCAGGCAGTCATCGCCTTCCAGGTGGCCGTACCGGTCGTTGAACGGTTTGAAATAGTCAATGTCAATCATCATCAGCGTTAAGGTCATGTGGTTCCGTTCGCACCGTTTCCACTCGGTTTCAAGGACGTCATCGAATTTCCGCCGGTTGGGTATCCCCGTGAGTCCGTCCAGGTAAGAGATAGCTTCCAGTTTTTTGTTGGCGTCAACCAGGTCCCGGTTCAGGCGGCCGAGTTTCAGATTGTACCGGGTGACGGAGATGTGGCGGTACACGGCAAAAGATCCGATGATGGCCAGGACCGCCAGTATCTGCCATAACAGGGTGTAATCAAATCCCTGCTCATAGTTGAGGGTCATCCAGTTCTGGAAAATCTGTTTTTTTTCTTCCGGGGTCAGGGAAAGGATCGCTTTTTCCACAATCTGGAACAGCACGGGATCATCCGCCCGGATGCCCGGATGCAGGCGGACCTGATAGGGCAGTTCTCCTGAGATTTTCAGGTCGAACAGGTTGTTTTCCTGAATGTAATGCCCGATGGCCGGGGCCGTGTCCACCAGACCGAAAACCTCGCCTTTTTGAACTTTTTCCAGCCCTTGCACCACAGAGTCCACGGGGATGACCGTCACATCCGGATACCGGGTCTGGATGTCCGTGAAAAAAGGGGCCCGGGTGCACACGGCAATGGGTTTGTCGCCCACAGCCTCCAGGGTGTTGATGTACAGGGCATTGCGGTCCGTGGCAACGACCAGGGGATAGCCGGCATACGCAGAGCCGGGCTGCATGAAGGACGGGTCAGCCTCATGGTCTGTCATCACGGCCGTGATGTCACATCCGCCAGCGGGCACATTTTTGCCGGCGACCTGGATGGGGACCCCGATTTTCCGGCTCAGCAGCTGATAAAAATCCGCCACAATGCCGCTGTATTCATTGTTGCTGTCCATGAATTCAAAGGGCGGGGCATCGGGTCGCACACACAGGGAAATCTGTTTTTTGGCGGACAGATAGGCTTTTTCCTCCCGGGTGAGGGTGGTCAGTTCGCCGGCCGGGTCCATGGAGCCGACCCATTTCTGGACAATGGCATCATATTGCAGCGGGTCCACCTGTTTCATGGCCTTGTCAAGGATTGTGGCAAGGCGTTCCCAGTCTTTTCTGACGGCCATGTGAAGGGGCAGGTCCTGATCCAGTTCGATTTCCCCAGCCACATGCACATTGTTGATGAACTGCTGTTTGATGATATAATTGACAATGCCCAGGGCACCGACAAAGCCGTCGGCCCGACCGAGAGATACCAATTTGATGCCTTCGGCCGGATTTTTGACCATGACATAATCCAGGCCCGGAAACTGGTCCATGACCATTTCTGTGAGCGTATATCCGGCGGGCAGCGCGATTTTTTGATCTGTCATTTCCGCCAGGGAATGGACCGGGGGCGCGTCTTTTTGGGTAACCAGCACGTTGATTAATTGAATGTAGGGGCGGGAAAAAGCCAGAAATTCTTCCCTGTCCGGGCTTTTCCACAAACCCGGAAACAGGTCGATCTCTTTTTTGCGGCCCTTTTCCAGCAGCTGGGACCAGGTGTAGCCGTTGATAAACTCCAGATCAAGTCCAACAATCTCTGCCAGCAGCCGGACATAGTCGATGGCAAACCCGGCGGGTTCACCGTTCAGTAAAAAATCGAACGGGGGCCAGTCCGTCTCGTTGGCCACCCGGATCTTGGCATGGGTGTCCAGAAACGCGTTTTCTTCCGGGGTCAGGTTCAGGGCCCCGGCCGTGCCGGGCCGGATTTCTCTCAGCCATTTATATTCCAGGGCGGCAATGTCGCCGGGTGTGAGGGTCAACAGCGCTTTTTCCAGCATCTGGTGCAGGATGGGCCAGTCCTTTCGGACCATGATATGCAGGGCTTTGTGGTCATTGTTGTCATATTCGTTGAACCATCCCGAGATTTTAAGACCCGTGAGATAATTTTTTTTAATCAGGTATCGGGCCACGGCAGACAGCTCGATGGCGGCATCCGCTTTCTGGTTGATCACGGCATGAAATGCGTCTTCCGTATTTTTGACGGTCAATACCTGGATGTCGGGATAATGGTCCGTCAGATAGGTTTCATAGGCCCATCCCTTGGGAATGGCAACGATTTTGCCGCTCATGTCCGTGATGTCGGATATCCCCGGCGAGTGGGAAGGCACCACAAACACGGTCTTGTCCTTGTAATAAGGAGAAGTGAACCGGCCGAACTGTTCCCGGGCCGGTGTTTTATAGGCAGACTGGAGCAGATCCACCCGGTTTTCCCGGAACAGGGTGACCAATTCGCTCCACCGGTATCCGTTGATGTACTCAAACGCAATGCCCAGACGGGCCCCCAGCAGGGCCATCACATCGATACTCAGGCCAAAGGGCTGGTTTCCAATGGTAAAATCAAACGGGGGCCAGTCCATCTCGTTGCTCACCCGGATCACGGGGTGTTCTTTGATAAAGGCGTTTTCCTGTTCCGTCAGAGTGATGGTCAAAGAATCTGGGGCCTGGGCTGCAGCACACAGACAGATCTGGCTGAAAAAAAAGCACAGAATGACACAGATGAACAGGCGGATGAACGCTATTTGTCTGCTGATACCGGGCATGATCAATCCAGGGGGTGGTCTCCGTTTTATATGACAGTTTTAAGTGTTTAGCCAGTGCCGGCAGGGCCTTGTCCCGGTTAAAACGTGATGACCTGATACCCTTGTGCCAGAAATGCGGACATGGCCGGGTGGCCGCTCATGTCCCCGATCAGGGGGATGCCTGCGTTTTCTATGGCTTTTGTGGCCTTGAGCTTGGCGCTGCACGCTTTGCAGGCCCCGTGAATGATGCCGGCGGACATGGCTTTCTGATAAAGGTCTGACAGAAAATGGCCGGGCTGGCTCATCTTTTCCACCAGGGTGACGGATTCTCCTTCCAGGACGATTTTTCCTTCCTGTCCGTTGGCGTGCAGGTCCAGGCCGTTGAGCAGCACATGGACAAAGCACAAAGGATCGCCCCTGAAGGCGAACAGGACTGTTTTTTGTTTGGGATCACTGTTTGTTTCAACCATGGGTCTCTCCTTATTTTATTTTTTTGCCATCATGGTGTCCGGCATTTTCACGGCAATAACCCGGCCTTTGGCGCACAATGTGCCTTCTGCGGAAACCCGGATGTCCACCACCACTTTTTTAGGACCCATTTCCGATACCGTGCCCCGCAGTTCCAGGGGCACGCCCAGGGGGGTGGGGGCCAGATAATCCACATGAATGGAACCCGTGACAAACCGCAACGCCGGTTCAGTATCCATGGCCCGGTCCTGGGCTTTATATGTGGCGGCGGCAGCCGTGCCCGTGCCGTGACAGTCCACTAAAGAGGCGATCAACCCGCCGTAGACAAATCCGGGAATGGCAATGTGATAGGGTTCGGGGGTGAAAACGGCCACGCTTTCCTCTCCGTCCCAATAACTTTTGATCTGGTGCCCGTGTTTGTTGAGCCGGCCGCAGCCGTAACAATGGCTGAATTCTTCCGAATAATAGTCTTGAAATGCTTTTTGTTCCATAAGCGGACTCCTTGGTGATTTGATATGAAAAACCATCGGTTACTGTAATATCTTTGAAAAAGAATGGCAAGGCGGTTTTTTCAGCCGGATTGGGGGCCCGGCCCACCCCCTGACCTTGACAATCCGGTTTTTGCCACAATAATTAGAAAAATTTATTTTACCGAAACGATTAACCCTTTTAAAATCAACACAGGAGTTACCATGGGAGAAAAACAGACACACCAGTTTAAAACCGAAGTTCAGCAGCTGCTGCGCCTGATCATCAACTCGTTGTATTCCAACAAGGAGATTTTTGTCAGAGAACTGATATCCAATGCCTCGGACGCCATTGACAAGGCCCGGTTCAAGGAACAGACCGAACCGGACCTGTTCAGCGATGACACGGATTTCCAGATCCGCCTGGCCGTGGATCCGGAAGAAAAGACCTTCACCATCACGGACAACGGCATCGGCATGACTCTGGATGAAGTCAACGAAAACATCGGTACCATTGCCAAGTCCGGCACGGCCGCGTTCATGGAAGCGTTGGAAAAATCCAAAAAAGAAACCACCCTGACCCCGGAACTCATCGGTCAGTTCGGTGTGGGATTTTATTCCGCCTTTATCGTGGCCGAAAAAATCTGCCTGGAAACAAAGGCCGCAGGTGCTGACAAAGGGGTGCGGTGGGAATCGGACGGCCAGGGCACCTACAGCATTGAAGAGATCGACAAACAAGAGCGGGGCACCACCATTACCCTGTATTTGAAAAAACCGGAAGAAGAGGACCAGGATTTCACGGATGAATATACTATCCAGCACATTGTGAAAAAACATTCCGATTTTGTGACCTATCCTGTGATCATGAACTTAGAAAAAAGCGAGCCCCTCCCTGAAAATGAGATCATCAAGGACAAGGACGGCAAGCCCATCGGAGACACCTTTAAAAAGGTGCGCAAAGACGAAACCCTCAACTCCATGAAAGCCATCTGGGCCCAGCCCAAAGATGAGGTTACTGAACAAGAGCATGAAGAGTTCTACAAACATATCAGTCATAACTGGGACAAGCCGTTGGCCGTGATCCACAACAAGTTCGAAGGGGTCACTGAATATGACGTGCTCATGTACATCCCGTCCAAGGCCCCGCTGGATCTGTTCCGGCCCGAGCGCAAGCACGGCATGCAGCTGTACTGCAAGCGGGTGTTTATCATGGATGACTGCAAGGAACTGCTGCCTGAATATCTGGGGTTTGTCCAAGGGGTGGTGGATGCCCCGGACCTGAACCTGAACGTGAGCCGGGAGATCCTCCAGGAGGACCGGCTGGTGAGAAATATCCGCAAAAATCTGGTGAAACGGGTGTTCAGTACCTTAGAGGAGATGGACCCGGAAAAATATGAGGAATTTTATAACGAATTCGGCCAGGCGCTGAAGGCGGGTATTCCCACGGACTTCACCAACAAGGAACGGATTGCGGCGCTCCTGCGGTACAAGACCACCAAATCCGACGGCAAATACGTGACCCTGGATCAGTATATCGAGAACATGAAAGAGGATCAGAAAGATATTTATTATATCACGGGTGAAAATCTGAACTCTTTGATGAACTCCCCGCTGCTGGAGTCTTTGAAAGCCAAAGACTATGAAGTACTGCTCATGGTGGATCCCATTGACGAATGGGTGACCCAGTCTTTGACGGAATACAAGGACAAGAAGCTCAAGAGCGCGGAAAAAGGCGATCTGGATGTGGAAAAGGTGGATGATGACAAGAAAAACGAATACTCGGCCCTGCTGTCTTTTCTCAAGGGCAAGCTGGAGAGCCAGGTCAAAGATGTGGTGGTGTCCAACCGCCTGAAAGATTCCGTGTCCTGCCTGTCCGGGGATGACTGGGGCATGAGCGCCTACATGGAAAAGATCCTCAAGGCATCGGGCCAGAAAACCCCGGAACAGAAACGGGTGATGGAGGTCAATGTCAACCATCCGGTCATGGAAAAAATCAAACAGATATTCGAGACGGATACCACCAATCCCGTGCTCACGGATTACGCGGATCTGCTGTTTGACATTGCCGTGATCAGTGAGGGGGGCAAGCTGGACAACCCGTCCCGGTTCTCCAAACTCATGGGGGATCTGATGGCCAAAGCCATATGATCATTTATGTTGAAACCTTAGGGTGTTCCCGGAACCAGGTGGACAGTGACGTCATGCTGGGAAAGCTCCTGGCGGCCGGGCACACCCGAACCCATGACCCGGCCCAGGCCCGGGTCATTGTGGTCAACACCTGCGGCTTTATTGCAACGGCAGCGGACGAGGCCGTGGATACCATCCTGGAGATGGCGGCATACAAGAAACAGGGCGCGTGCCGCCGCCTGATCGTCACGGGGTGCCTGGCCCAGCGGTACAAGGATGACCCGGGATTGACCGACAGCCTGCCCGAGGTGGATGCATTCCTGGGAACGGGGGCATGTGAACAGATTGTGACTGCAGTGGAAGATAAAACGGTGTCCCCCTTGATCCTGTTCCCGGACCCCAACACCCGCTCCTTTGCCGATCTGTCCGTGGCCCGGGCCCTGTCCGGAGACCCGTATGCGTTTGTCAAGGTGTCGGAAGGGTGCAACCGGCACTGCACTTACTGTATCATTCCTACCCTGCGGGGCCGGCAGCGGTCAAGGCCTCTGGATGATATCTGTACGGATGCCCTGTCGCTGGTCACACAAGGGGTGAAAGAGATTATTCTCACGGCGGAAAACACCACGGACTACGGCCAGGATTTGAAAGACGGCACCGGGTTGGCGGATGTGCTGGACACCTTGTCCCGGCAGACAGCGGCCGTGGATCCGACCGTCTGGATCCGGATGCTGTATACCCATCCGGAGTCTTTGACCCGGCAGATCGTTACCACCGTCAAAGCCCATGACAATATCTGCGCCTATTATGACGTGCCCATTCAGCACGCGGACCCCACGATGCTCCGGCGCATGGGCCGGCCCTATTCCTGCACTCAGCTCAAAGACCTGTTTACCATGATCCGGCAGACAGACCCGGATGCGGCGCTGCGCACCACGGTGATCACGGGATTTCCCGGGGAAACAGATGAGATGTTTGATGCCCTGCTGCAGTTTATTCAAGCGATTCGATTCGATCATTTGGGGGTATTCACTTATTCCGATGCCCGGGATCTGCCTTCCCATGCGTTGACGGGGCATGTGTCCGAAGATGTGGCCCAGGTCCGTCACGACACCCTGATGGCGGCCCAGGCAGATATTTCCGGACAGATCAACCAGACGCATGTGGGAAAAACCTACCCCGTGCTGGTGGAAGAAAATCCGGAACCCGGCCTGTTCACCGGCCGGACCATGTTCCAGGCCCCGGAAGTGGACGGGGTCACGTTTATTTATTCGGATGGGCTTGCCATCGGCTCCCGGGTTCAGGTAAAGATAACGGATGGATATGAATATGATATCGCCGGGGAGAAGGCATGAAAACAGACTTGAAAACACAGATCATGGCCCAGGTCACACCGGATTTAAATCAGGTGGAGCAGGCCCTGGAAGAGAATCTGGCCCCCCGCCTGGACCGGGTGAAGCAGATTGCCGCGCACCTTTTGTTCAGCGGCGGCAAGCGTCTGCGGCCCCTGCTGTTCATCCATGCGGCCCGCATGTGCGGATACCGGGGCGGCCATGAGGTGATGTTTTCCACCATGTTTGAATACCTGCATGCCGCCACCCTGCTGCATGATGATGTGGTGGATGGATCCGCCCTGCGCCGGGGACGAGCCGCGGCACACACCCTTTGGCCGGCGGCCCAGGTGGTGCTTACCGGAGATTTTCTTCTGGCAAGGGCCCTGGATATTGCGGCCCGGACAAACAATTCCCGGGTGATTGCCGTGGTGGCGGACATCACCCGGGAGATGTCTGAAGGAGAAATCGACCAGCTGGATAAAAAAGGCCGAATCGATCTGACCGAAGCCCAGTATATGACAATTATCGAACGTAAAACCGCCGTGCTGATCCAGGGGGCCTGCCGGTGCGGGGCGATACTGGCTCACGCGCCCGAAACAGAGGAAAATGCGCTGGCAGCGTTCGGCTATCACCTGGGCATGGCCTTTCAGATGGCGGATGATCTGCTGGATTATACGGCCACGGCCACCCAGCTGGGAAAAAATCCGGGGGCGGATCTCAGGGAAGGCAAATTGACGCTGCCCATGATTTACAGCCTGGCCCATGCCGGTGCCAGAGACCGGAAATGGATGGCACAGATGCTGTCGGAAACAGCGGTTGATCCTGTGCAGTTCCAGGCCCTGAAGGAAAAACTTGAGTCTCTTAACGGAATTTCCTATACTCAAAACAAGGCAAAACAGGATGTGGCAAAGGCGGAACAAGCCCTGGCCATTTTTGATGCATCCGCCTCAAAAACCATTTTAACCTTAATTGCGAACTATGCGGTTCACAGAAAGGTGTAATCATGGGTATCAGAAAACAGGCCGTTGTCTGGGCCGCAATGCTGGCATTATTGTTTCTGGGGCCGGGTGGCGCCGGGGCAACCACCGATGAGCTACAGATTTGGACCACGGGGGTTCAATCCATCACCGGCAAAGAGATCCCGGAAGCCCGCCAGGCCGCCGTGTCTGACGCGCTCAAACAGGCGGTTTCCCTGGCCTTTGTACGGTTGGTGCCGCCCCGGACTTTTGCCGCCAATCTGGAATTCCTCCACGCCCGGATTCTGCCGGCAGCCGAGGATTATATCAGCACCTTCCGGGTGTTAGGGGAGGCGACTTATGATGACACCTATCTGGTGGGGGTGGAATCCCATGTTCAGTCGGGACTGCTGGCCCAGGTGCTTGCAACAGCGGGCATTTTCGATGCAGATGCGGACCGGCCCCGGATTTTGCTGCTCATTGCCGAACAAACGGCGTCAGATCTGCTGCCCCGATACTGGTGGGGAAATAACCCGGAACCCTATCATTCCCATGCGGAAATTCAGATAACGGACAAGATGACGCAAAACGGGTTCAATGTGTTGGCGTTGGGGGAACATCGCCCGGATCCCAGGGACTATGGGATCCAGTTCAGGTCCATTTATGACTCAGGGGCTGCCGTGGCTCTGGCACAGGAACTGGATGTCGACCTGGTCGTGCTGGGCCGGGCCGGTGCCACGGAATCCGGCAACCCCATGGATGATGACACGGTGTTTGATGCCGTTGTTCGCCTGACCATGCTGGATGTCACCACGGGAAAACCCGTTGCAGACTGTGAGCATCAGGCGGCCGCCAAAGCAAATGCCGATCAGCCCGGGGATCTTCGGGCCATTGCCCGGGCCGTGGACCTGGCGTATGCAGATCTGTCAGCACAGCTGGATCAGTCCTGGATACCGAAAAAAAGGGAACCGGTTACGTTCACAATCCAGATCCAGGGGAATCAGTTTCTGCCCCGATTCATTGCATTGGAAAAACAGTTTGCAAAATTGCCAGGCATACAGAATGTGGTGCCCCGGGAGATCGGATCGGATCAAGCCGTCCTTGAGATGGTCTATAAGGGAAGCACCCAGCAGTTTGCCCGGCATATCATGCGCAAGACCTTTGATGGATTTGCCATTGAAATCGCTGAATTGACAGAGACGGACGTGAGGATTCGTTTCATTGATGAGACAGATACCGGGGAACCCGATGAGTCACCCATTCCCCGGGCAGACAATGAAAAAATACCGCAATGATCCGGCAGTTTTTCTTGACAGGACCCCCCCGGGTCTGATAATAAGACCAGATCATTTAAAGGCGCGTAACTCAGTTGGTAGAGTGCTACCTCGACACGGTAGAAGTCAGCGGTTCAAGTCCGCTCGTGCCTACCAAGAAACCGACCAGGGGACCAGGAAAATATTTCCGGTCCCCTGTTTGCTTCTGGTGAAAAGGAAACAGCGATGTTGAAAACCATGGCAGCTCAGATGACACTGCTGCTCAAGACCGGCAGCAGCCGAAGTAACGGCTGGATTCTGCTGAAATTCGTATTGATGCTGTTGTTTCTTTTTTCATTGTTCTCTGTGTTGTTCCATGTGCTGATGTTGTATGAAGGTCGTCAGTATTCCTGGATCACCGGATTTTACTGGACGTTGACCACCATGTCCACCCTGGGGTTTGGCGACATCACCTTTCACAGTGATTTGGGGCGCCTGTTTTCCATTGTGGTACTGTTCAGCGGGATTGTTTTTCTGCTGGTGATGCTGCCGTTCACATTTATCCAGTTTTTTTACGCCCCGTGGCTGGAAGCGCAGAATAAATCCCGGGCCCCCCGATCCATTCCGGAGACCACAGCCGATCATGTGATTCTGACCTATTTTGATGAGGTGGCAGCGACGCTCATCGAAAAGCTGAAACAATACGGCATCACATATGTGGTCCTGGTTTCGGAACTTCAGCAGGCCCTGGATCTCCATGACCGGGGATACCGGGTGGTGGTGGGGGAACTGGATGACCCGGAGACCTACCGACATCTGAATATTGAGCAGGCCGCGATGGTGGTGGTGTTGAACGATGATATCGCGAGCACCAACATCATCTACACCATCCGGGAAATCAGCGACCGGGTGATCACAGTCACTAACGCCGATCTGGACGACTCCCTGGACATCCTGCAACTGGCCGGCAGCACCCATGTGTTCCAGTTCACCCGACTGCTGGGCCGGGCCCTGTCGCGGCGGGTGCTGGGGGTCAAGATGCAGTCCAATATTGTCGGCCGGTTCGATGAACTGCTCATCGCGGAAGTTCCGGCCATGCGCACCTGGCTTCAGGGCAAAACCATGGCGGAAAGCCGGCTTCGGGAAAAATGCGGCGTAACTGCGGTGGGGGTCTGGGAGCAGGGCATGTTTTATATTCCCACCGCTGACACCCGGATTCTGGAAACCACCGTCCTGGTGCTGGCAGGCACCAGTGACCAGCTGGCGCAGTTCGACCGGGCCATTGCCCGGGAAACAGATAAAAATGGAAATGTATCAGACGGCCCTGTGGTGGTTCTGGGCGGCGGCCGGGTGGGTCAGGCCGTGGCAGATGCGCTGGAAAGCAGGAAAATCGATTTCCGGGTGGTGGAAAAAAGAACGGGCATTGCCGAGAGACATGATCATTTCATCCATGGCAGCGCTGCGGACCGGAACATTCTGATCCAGGCCGGCATCGAACGGGCTCCCTGTATTATTATCACCACCCATGACGACAGCCTCAACATCTATCTCGCCATTTACTGCCGCCGTCTGAGGCCCGATGTCCAGATCATCAGCCGGGCCAGCCTGGACCGGAATATCAATACCCTGCACCGGGCCGGTGCCAACCTGGTGATGTCCTTCAGTTCCCTGCTGACCACGACCATTATGAACCTGATCCACCCCCAGAAAGTGCTCATGCTGTCGGAAGGCTTGAATGTGTTCCGCATGGCATTGAGCCCCCGGCTGGAAAACCAGGTGTTGCGGGATGTAAAGATCCGCGGAAAAACCGGATGCAGCGTCGTGGCCGTGAAAAAAGGGGGGGATTTGATCATCAACCCGGATCCGGCCATTGTGCTGGAAAAGAAAGATGAACTGGTGCTGATCGGGAATGCCCAGGCGGAGAAGCTGTTTACGGAGAAATATCCTGCCCCCGCTGAAACGGACTGAAATAAAAACCAGCAGCGGTCAAGTCAAAAAATGTCAAAACAAGTGTCAGCGCAGGGCCCGGTTGATCCGCCGGGCCGCATCCAGGGTCTGATCGATGATGCGCGGCATCTGATCGTCGGGCATCCCGGCCTTGAATCCCACGACCCACAGGGCGGGCAGCTGGTCGGAAAAAGGCGACAGACACACGGCCACGGCCCGGACCCCCACTAAATATTCCTCATCATCCAATGCATATCCTCTGGATTTGACGGTGTGAATTTCTTCAAGAAAGTCGTCCGGGTTTATGATGGTCCGGGCCGTGAATCGGCGGATGGGATGGGCTTTCAGATAATCGGCTGCATCTGCCGGGGGCATGCAGGCTAAAAACGCTTTTCCCACGGCCCCGGCCAGCAGCGGAAGGGGCGTACCAATGGGAGAGCTGATCTTGAAATCCTTTCGGGATTCGACAATATCAATGACTGTGACACGGTCCTGATTCCGGATTCCTAAGAACACGGATTCATTGCATTGTTCCATCAGATGCGCCATGACGGGCCGGGCCGTTTGAATAATATCCACCCGCTCATACGCGGCTTTGCCCAGTTCCATCAGGGTCAGCCCGATGGTGTAGCGTTTGGATACGGGATCCCGGCGGATGGCGCCCTGTTCTTCCAGTGCGGCCGTAATCCCGTGGACCGTGCTTTTGCTGATGTCCAGACAAGCGGAAATATCACTGATGCGCAGTCCTTTCCCGGACCTGGAAATGGCGGTGAGAATATCAAAGGCTTTTTTAACAATGGGTGCCTGGTAGCGTTTGGTCATGGGTGGTTGGTATTTTTCTTTTTTTATGGGTTGATTCGGATAAAATGACCCAGGGTCCCCATTAGAAAGGCATAAAAAGAAAAAATTGTCAACAACAGGGTTGGGGTGTCCATAAAATGCCCCGGGAAAAGGAGGTGCCATATAAGTGTTGCACCGCAGCTTTTTTATTGCACACCCCGGCCCGGGGTTCCGGCTGCCCAGGGATTTCAGGATCAGATGCGGACATGGCTATTTGCTTGACCTCATGACATTTTAATGATTTACTTGGCATGATTGACAAAAAATAATCGCTTGATCCGGGGCGATTCCAGGATATGATGTTTCTCTTCCCGTGTTTTTTTTTCAAAAAAGATTCTTTGGCACGGTTATGGCAAGTAAATCGCCTCAAGTTTAAATTGTCAGTTATAAGGAGACAGTGAATTATGAATAAAGATGTGTTCAGTTTATGTTTCATGTGCTCGGTCAGATGCCCCATCAAAGTCGGTGTGAAAGACGGACATGTGGACTGGATTCAGGGCAACCCGCATGTACCGGGTATTGACGGCAGTTTGTGCCCCCGGGGGTCGGCCGGCAAATCCATGTTGATGGATGACCAGCGGCCTCAGACACCCTTGATCCGGGTGGGAGACAGGGGCTCCGGCAACTGGCGCAAAGCGTCCTGGGACGAAGCCCTGGACTATGTGGGAACCCGGCTTGCGGAAATCAAAGATACCCATGGGGGACACGCCATTGCCCTGGGAGAGCGGGCCCAGTTGAGTACCCATGTGAGCAAAACCTTTTTAAAAGCATTGGGATCTCCCAACCATTTTACCCATGATGCCCTGTGCAAAGGGTCCATGAACACGGCCTGCCGGTCCATGTTCGGATACACGGACGGCCAGATGGGCATTAATTATGGAAATACCAAACATATTGTCCTGTATGGCAGAAATATTTTCGAGTCCATCAATGTCAAAGAGGTGAACACCCTGATGGATGCCCTGGAAAAAGGGGCCAGACTCACCTATATCGACCCCCGGGTCAATGTGACCGCCGGCAAGGCCCACCGGTACTGGATGATCCGGCCGGGAACCGACCTGGCCCTGAACTATGCGCTGATGAACGTGATTATCAAAGAGCGGCTTTACGATACGTCCTATGTGGATAAATGGGTCCATGGGTTCAACGAGTTGCAGGATTTTGTCAAAGATCTCACCCCGGAATGGGCGGAACAGGAAACCGGAATTCCGGCCAATGAAATCAAATCTCTGGCCCGGGAAATCAGTAAAGTCAAACCCGGCGTGATTTTCCATTATGGATATCGGTGTGCCAGCCATCAGAATGAAATCTATATGCGCCGGTCGATTCTCATGCTGAACGCGCTCATGGGATCCGTGGAAGCCAAAGGCGGTATCTTTTTTAAAAAAGGGCCGGGCGCAGAAGGCGGCAAACCCGCCAGAAAGCTGACGGAACAGACATTTCCTGAAATCACGGTCTCCCGGTTCGACAAGGTGGGAACCCCGGATTTTCCGCTGCCGGACCCGGCCCATGGCGCGCCGCAGATCCTGCCGTATGCCATTCTCAATGAAGACCCATACCCCATCAAGGCGTTGATTAATTATCGCCTGGAAACCCTCATGTCCATCGCAGATACCAATACCACCAAAAAAGCCCTGGACAAGCTGGATCTCATCGTGACCATCGATATCAATTATTCGGATATTGCCTGGTACTCGGATGTGATTCTGCCGGAATCCACCTATCTGGAACGGACCGACTCCGTCCAGCAGATGAACGGGCTCAAACCCATGATGTTTCTGCGGGAAAAAGCCGTGGAACCCCGGTATGATACCCTGGAAGGCCCCATCATTCTTAAACGTCTGGGAGAGCGGCTGGGGATCGGCGACTATTTTCCCTATGAAACCATGGACGAACTGGTGGACTGGCAATTGGAAGGCACGGATTTCACCCGGGGGGATTTCAAAGAAAAAGGATTTGTCAGTTACGGCAAATCCCAGATTTTCTGGGACAGAAACGCTATTCCCTTTAAAACCCCGTCCGGAAAAATTGAATTCAAATCATCGTTGCTGGAAGATGCCGGATTTCCGTCATTTCCTCCGTATGAATCCCCGTCAAAACCGGCGGATCCGGATAAGCAGTTTCGCCTGGTGGTGGGGCGGACCGCCCTTCATACCCATATCTCCACCCAGAATGTGCCGTATCTCAATGAACTGATGCATGAAAACGTGCTGTGGATCAACAAAGAAAAAGCATCCAGTCTGGGCATTCAAGAGGGCGCCACCGTGGAAGTGACTTCCGCCTGCGGTAAAGGGCGGATCAAGGCGTTTGTCACTGACTTGATTCATCCTGAGGCGGTTTTCATGGCCCATGGATTCGGCCATGAAGCCAAACGGGCGGCCCGGTCATACAATCGGGGGCTGTCCGATGCCGTGCTCCAGGAAAATGTCTATGACAAAGTGGGCGGCAGCCCGGCATATCATGACACGTTTGTCACCGTGACACCGGTGTAATTATCATCCCTTAAGGAGGCAATGAATGAGTCAGTATTTCCTGTTCCAGGACAGTAGAAAATGTATTGGGTGTCACGCGTGTGAGATTCAGTGCAAAGCCAATAAAGATCTTCCCGAAGGTCCCAAACCCTGCCAGATTATCCAGGTGGGACCCAAGTTTATCAATAATCTGCCAAAGATGTCGTTCATCTTCATGCCCTGCTTTCACTGTGAAGATCCATGGTGCGTATCTGCCTGCCCCACGGGGGCCATGCAGCAGCGGTCTTCGGACGGCATCGTGTTTGTGCAGCAAGACCTGTGTGTGGGATGCAAAACCTGCATCTCCGCCTGCCCGTGGGGCGCGCCCCAGTGGAATCCGAGCACGGGAAAAGTGGTGAAATGTGATTACTGCATGGATCGGCTGGACCAGGGCCTGGAACCGGCCTGTGTCACCACCTGTACCACGGGGTGCCTGAAATTCGGAAAAGTCGAGGACATGACCCAGATCCGTCGGCAGCGCCATGCCCAAGCCGTGGCATCTCTTGAGAACAGCAGTTTTTGAAAGGAGCGTGATCCATGGCTCAAAACACCTGTCCGGTTCAGTCCACCCTGCAATACCTGTCTGAGCGTATTGATTCCCGTGTGCTGACAGACCCCAAGGTGCGGCGGATATGTGACTCCATCCGAATGCTCGTGGAGGAAATATCCCTGGGAGAGGCCGGAGATGGCCATATGCCGGCCATTGACGAGCTGATGGCTGAATTTGAAACCAGACGTCCGGATGACACGGCCGTTCAGACCCGGGAATTTCTGAACCGGATGTTGACAGACCATCGGGAAATGTTTGTCAGCCACATTGAATCCCGAAACTGCCCGACCCATGACTGCGGGGTTATTGCCCCGTCTCCCTGCCAGATGGCGTGTCCGGCAGGGATCGATGTGCCCACCTATCTGGCTTTGATTGCCGAGGGCAAGGATGCCGAGGCCATTGCCGTGATCCGGGAAGACAATCCATTGCCCTGGGTGTGCGGCCTGGTGTGTACCCGGCCCTGTGAGATGATGTGTGTCCGGGGCCGGATCGATACCCCCATCTCCATCAAGTTTCTCAAGGCGTTTGCCGCGGAACGGGCCCTGTCCGACCGCCGGTACAAAAACCCGGAACCGGCCCCGCCCAACGGCAAGAAAGTGTGTGTGGTGGGGGCCGGTCCCGGCGGGCTGTCCTGTGCCTATTACCTGGCGCTCATGGGGTATGCCGTCAAAGTGATCGAATCACTGCCCTTTGCCGGCGGGATGCTCATGGTGGGGATTCCCAGATACCGGCTTCCCAGAGAGGTGATCGATCGGGAAGTGGCCATGATCGAGGATCTCGGGGTAACAATTTTATTTAATACCCGGTTTGGCACGGATGTCACCTATGAGCAGATGACTGCCCAAGGGACCGATGCGTTTTTCCTGGCCATCGGGGCCCACAAAGCCTGGGATATGGGAATCAAAGGGGAAACCGATTTTCCCAGGGTGATCGAGGCCATTGCTTTTTTGAAGAATGTGGCCCTGGGGGATCGTCATGCACCGGGCAAACGGGTGGTGATCATCGGTGGGGGGAATGTTGCCATTGACGCGGCCCGGACCAGTTTACGCCTGGGGGCGGAAAAAGTGACCATTGCCTATCGCCGGTCCAGGGAACAGATGCCCGCAGATATCGAGGAAGTGGAACAGGCCGAAGAGGAAGGCATTGAATTCGCGTTCCTCACCATTCCCACGGAGATCCGGGGGGAGGGGGATGTCATCACGGGGCTTGCCTGCAACAAAGCGGAACTGATCGCCAAAAAAGGCACGGACCGGCTGGCACCCGTGCCCATCCTGGGCAAGGATTTCGTGATTCCCGCCGATGCCGTCATCTCCGCCATCGGGCAGTATGTGGATGATTCCGGCATGACCGCCTTTGATAAGATCCGCTGGACCCGCAGGGGCACCATCGAGGTGAACCATGCCTCCATGGAAACCAGTATGCCGGGCGTGTTCGCCGCCGGAGATGCCGTGTCCGGGCCGGCCACGGTCATCGAGGCCATCGGCGGGGGGAAACGGGCGGCCGATGCCATCCACCGGCATCTCAACCATATTCCCCAGCCCAGAATGCCCAAAATACCCGTGCGCCGGCACAAACGCCCCATGATCGAAATGACGGCATCGGAAAAAATGCGCCTGACAAGGCCGTCCATGTCCATGCTCAATGTGGACCGGCGGCGGACCACGTTCCAGCAGGTGGAGCTGGGGTATGATGAAGATGTGGTCAGAAAGGAAGCCAAAAGATGCCTGCGGTGCGATGTGTGCCGGCGGTGCGGCAAATGCGTGGAAGTGTGCCGGGACAAGATGGGCATTGACGCGCTGCACCTGGGATACCTGGATTTTGATCATCCCGTGAAAACCGATTTCCGGCTGACGTCTGAAAAATGCATCACCTGCGGGGCCTGTGCCGCCAATTGTGAAAACAACGCCATGGTGATCGAAGAACGGGACGGCAAACGCATGCTCAAGCTGTGCGGGACCATTTTGAATGAGCAGGATATCCAGCATTGCGAGGCCTGTGGCGCCAAACTGCCGTCCGCCCAGTATATGGCATTTATTTCCGATAAAACAGCGGATGTCACGAAAAAATCGGATCAGCGGCTCTTGTGCAACAACTGCCAGCGCAAGCAGTCTGCCAGGATTCATGTGTCAACCCGGCCGGTTAAAAACAAATAAAGGAGAAGCGTTATGGAATTCAGACGCGGCAGCCGTGTGGAAGTGTTTCAGGCATCATCCGATGAAGCCTGGGAACCGTATATGAATGATTTTATCGGTGCCCACGGGGTGGTAACGGACCCGGATACCTCCATCAATGATCCGGATGATCTCATCGAGGTGAGCCTTCAGGGGAAAGGCACCCATCGCCTGCCCCAGGACTGTATGAGGGTTCTGGACGACAGACAGGGTGAGCCGTCATGATAGAGATTTTTATCAACGGGAACCCCATTGCCTGTAAGGAAAAACAGACCGTGCTGGAAGCAGCCCGAAGCAACGGCATTGAAATTCCGCACCTGTGTTACCACCCGGCATTGAAACCCTCCGGGGCCTGCCGGGTCTGCGGGGTGGAAGCCACCTCTCCCAGTGGCCGTCAGACCGTGATGCTGTCGTGCCTGCTCAAGGTCAAGCCGGGCCTGAAGGTGCTCACGGATTCGCCCATGGTCAACGCCCATCGTCAGACGGCGTTTGAACGCTTGATTCAGCTGGCACCCCATGCCCGCCGGATTCGGGAGCTGGCCCAAAGGTATCATGTGGAATTGCCGCCGGAGCCGGACGAATGTATCCGGTGCCGGCTGTGCATTCGGGTCTGCCATGAAATCGTGAAAGCCGGGGCCCTGAAAATGGAGAAAACCCCGGCAGGCGGCCGGGTGGTCAAGGGAGACGGGCAATGCATCGGCTGCGGCACCTGTGCCAATATCTGCCCCACGGATGTGATCAAAGTGACGGACAAGGACAATGTAAGGACCGTGTCCATTCAGGGAGAAACCATCGGGCAGCTGCCCCTGGCAAGGTGTGAAGCCTGCGGACGGATGTTTGCCACGGCCGATTTTCTGGACCGGGTATCCCACATCAATCCAAAACATCCGGATACCAAGGAACATCACAACCTGTGCCCGGCATGTATCAAGCTGATGTCCACCCGGGCCATGACGGAAAAGGCCCATTTAAAAAAATGACACGTCCGGGGTGTCTTTTCAGCCTGGTGGCGCTGGCTTGGAGTCTGCCGGCTCCGGCGTTTGCCATTCAACTGCACATGGGCAACGAAGGCATTATCGTTCACCAGCTGGGGCACCTTTTCTTCCTTTTTTCCATGGTAGGTCTGATGTTCACCATCAATATCAAACACATGAACCAGCAGAAAGGGTGGCGCCTGATTCAGTATGCAGCCCTGTTTTTCATCTTCTGGAACCTGGACACACTGACCGCTCATTTTCTGGATAACCAGATTGAAGTGGTGCGGATTGATACCTTGAGTTTTACCCGGATGCAGGTGGTCACAACCTCGGATTCCAGCCTTCTGGCAGTCGTGTATTATTTTCTGAAACTGGATCATTTGTGGTGTGTGCCGGCCATGGCGTTTTTATACAAGGGCCTGGACCGGCTGCTCAAGGATCGCACGCCCCGGCAGGGCCGGTCAGAAGGATGAACATGACTGCCAACCTGCCGATTCTGCTGGTGGATATTCTGGGGTCTGTGATCATGGTGGCCTTAGGAGTCCTGTCCATTTTCAAGGCCAAATCCCTGCGGGATCTTCATCCGGACAATGCCGTGTTCCTGTATTTGCTGTGGATTTGTGTGGGGTTCACCCTATTTGCGGTGTCCCGGTCTTTGAGCCATATTCTGCGTCAGTTTCTGGTGCTGACCGGCAGTGTCGATGTCTGGCATACCATTGGTCCCTATACCGGTGCCATCAACACCATCTCTTTTATGCTGGTGGGTACGGTGACCCTGTTTTTCAATCAGAGCTGGGGCATCAATGAAAAAATTCTGTCCGCCAAACAGAAGCAGGAAGATACCAGCATCAAGCTGCTCGAACTCAATCAGACCCTGGAGCAGAAGGTGGTGGAGCGGACCGAAATGCTCACCAGCTCCGAGCATAAAGCCCGGCGGATTTTTGAGCATTCCCTGGATACCATTGTGGTGACGGACCCGGCGTTTTTAATCGCGGAAATCAACCGGGCCGGCGTAACGCTGACCGGATACCATAAATCAGAGATTCTGGATCGCAAAATGGGGTTGCCGGATTTTCTGACAGTCCCGTCTGATAAGGAAAAAATTCTGAACCTTCTGGAAACCGATGAATATATCCTGAATGAAGAAGTCGATTTTCTGCGTTCAGACCAGGTTTCGGTCCGGGTTCTCATCACGGGCGGCTTGGATTATGGGGCATTTGGCTGCGGCAAGACCTTTCATTTCATCATCAAAAATATCAATGACAAAAAAAAGATGGAACAGCAGATTGCCCGGGCGGACAAGCTGGCTGCCTTAGGCGAGCTGTCCGCCGGGGTGGCCCATGAAATCAACAATCCCTTAGGGATCATCCTGGGCTATACCCAGCTGATGCTCAAAAATCCCGGAGAACATGAAGACGATCTCAAAACCATTGAAAAACACGTCAAAAACTGCAAGACCGTGGTCTCGGATCTGTTGACTTTTTCCCGCAAAGGGTCCTCCCAAATGCATCCCATCGATGTGTGCAAAGTGGTGGATGATGTGATCAGTTTTCTGCAAAACCATTCGGATTTCAGGGATGTGGCGTTGGTGGCGCCGGATCCCTGTTCCCGGGCGTTGATGGTTTATGGCAATGAACAGGAACTGTCCCAGGTGATCATCAACCTGATGATCAATGCCTGTCATGCCGTGGAAAAAAAAGGCTGTATTCAGGTGGAAATTTTCCGCAATGATGACCAGTGGATTCATATCAGCGTCAAGGACAATGGCACGGGTATTCCGAAAAAAAATTTTTCCCGGATTTTTGACCCGTTTTTCACCACCAAGCCCGTGGGCGAGGGGACCGGTCTCGGACTGTCTGTGGGATACGGCATTATCCGCCGGCACGGGGGAGACATCCGGGTCCGAAACAGAACAGACAAAGGGGCCGCCTTTACCATTACCCTGCCGTCGCTGGGTTCTTCCCATGACACCCCCACCCGTGAGGAGATGAACAAATGACCACTCGAATCCTGGCTGTAGACGATGAAAAAGACATGACCCGTCTGCTGAAGCGGACCCTGGAATCGGAAATCGACTGCACGGTTTCCATGGCCTTTTCCGGGGAGATGGCATTGAATATTCTTGAAAACGATGACTGGGATCTGGTGATCTGTGATATCCGCATGCCGGGCATGGATGGGTTTGAACTGCTGGATCAGATCCGGAAACGCCTGCCTGACCTGACCGTGGTCATGATTACGGCCTTCGGCAATATCGATTCCGTTGTCACGGCCATTAAAAGCGGGGCCTATGATTTTATTGCCAAACCGTTTGAACAGGATGAACTGATTTTCAAGATTCGCAAAGCCCTGGAACGAAGCCGGCTGCTTCTGGAAAACAAACAACTGCTCAAGGCCCGGAACAAAGATTTCTCCCCCCTGGTGGGCCAGAGCCCGGCCATGGAAAAAGTGTTTGAAAAAATCAGCCTGGTGGCGTCATCGGATGTCACCGTGCTGATCACCGGGGAATCCGGCACGGGCAAAGACCTGACTGCCCGATCCATTCACCGCCACAGTCAGCGAAGCAAAGCCGCCTTTATTCCGATCAACTGTCCCACCATTCCGGAACATATTCTGGAAAGCGAGTTGTTCGGCCATAAAAAAGGGGCGTTTACCAGTGCGTTTCAGGACAAAACCGGGTTGTTTCAGGAAGCGGACAAAGGCACCATTTTTCTGGATGAAATCGGGGATATCGGGTTGTCCATCCAGACCAAGCTGTTGCGGGTGATCCAGGAAAAAGAGATCAAACCATTAGGCGACAACCGGGTCCGGAATGTGGATGTCCGAATCATTGCCTCCACCAACCAGGATCTGCGGGCAAAAATTGCGCAAAAAGAGTTCAGAGAAGACCTGTTTTACCGGTTGTCCGTGATTACCATCGAACTGCCCCCCCTGCGGGACCGGATTGAGGATATCCCGCTGCTGGCGGAACATCTGGTGGCCAAGAATTGTAAAAAACTGAACCAGCCCCTGAAAACGATTTCCAGCCATGTGATGGAGCTGCTGCTCAAGCATCCCTGGCAGGGCAATGTCAGGGAACTGGAAAATGCCCTGGTTCAAGGGATTCTTTACTGCCGGAACGAAGAAATTCAGGAAGCGGATATCCCCATCTCCGATGCAAGAAAGCACATCTGCCCGGATAACAGCCTGGATGCCCATATCATGGATCTGCCCTATAAACAGGCCAAGGAAACCATGCTCACCCGGTTCAATCACGAATATGTGGGCGCCCGGCTGTCGACATCCAATGGAAACATCACCCAGGCGGCCCGGCGGTGCGGGCTGGACCGGCAGGCCCTTCAGCAGGTCATGAAACGCTTCGGCATTGATCCGGATGATTTCCGGTAATCCTGCCGGGTGTGCAGTATTATTCAGGCGCTGCATGTTTTTTATTGCGCCCACCTTCGGGTGGGACACCCGGAAACCAGGGGCGGCCAATCACATGGATATGGTATAAAATAATCATGATTTCATCGGGTTATAAATCAAAAGATCGTGTTTTAATCAACTGGCATCAATATTGCTGACATAATACGCCAATGTGAATTTATTAAACCGGAAAACACAATCCTGTGTCCGTGTTTAAAAAAAACCAATAATATTTTTATTTGTACCTAATTCAAGGAGGGAAAATGATGGTAAACCGAACCCGGTTTTTTCTGGCAACCGCGCTGATGATTCTGTTCTCGTTTGTGGCCGTGGCCATGGCCCAGACAGGTGCCGGCCTGACCACACCGGACATGCCGGAAAAAATGAAGGTGGCGATTGAAACCAGTCTCCAGGATCCGGAGCTGGCACCCAAAACCATGGAAGCGATAAACCCCGAAGAAGCCCCGGGATTCCTGGGCATTCCGGGTGCCCCGGACCCCAGCCTGATCCTGGGCCTGTTGTGGGCCATCTGGGTGGGCTGGATCTTTTCCACGGTCGGGGCGTTTGGCGGCATCATGGCCGGCGTGGGCCATATCACGATCTTCGGCCTGGCTGATTATGCCAAATCCTTTGGCCGGGGCAACCCCGTGAACAACCTGCTTACCGACTCCATCAGGGTATCCAACCAGTGGCTGGTGGGAATCAGCGGACTGATCTCCTCGCTGAACTATTACCGCATGGGACGTCTGGTGCTGCCCCTGGGTGTCTGTTTGGCCATCGGGGGGGTTGGTGGTTCCTGGCTCATACCGGAGCTGACGGCCGGTAAAATTTCTTTGAAAGATTACATCGGATTTTTCGGGCTGATCGTGTTTGTGCTGGGATTTTTCCTGATTTATGAAATGACACCGAAAGGATCGGCCGGTAAAAAACAGGCCAAGGCAGCAGCCCAGGCCTTTGAAAAAGCGGCCAAGCAAAAAACCGACACCTCGGAGCAGGGTGTCAAGGTCATCGAGGGTTCCTGGACTTTCATGTGGGTGGCTGTTGGCCTGGTGGTGCTGTCCGCCTTGTGGATCAACCTGATTCCTGTAGCCAAGTGGGTCGCCTATGTTCTGGTGCTGATGGGCTGGGGCACGGCCTTTAAGATCGGCAATATCCGGTTTACCTTTTACGGGCAGGAATTTTCGTTCAAAGCTTATGTCCCCATGATCGGTGGTATCGTGATCGCAGCCCTTGCCTCGTTTCTGGGTATTGGCGGCGGGTTTCTCTTTGTACCGTTTCTGACCTCCGTGGCAGGCCTGCCCATGTTCCTGGTGGCCGGCACCTCGGCCCTGGTCGTGCTGATCGGCATGATCGTATCTATCTTTTCCTACATGGTGGGCAAGGGCGTGGTCATTGCCTGGGGTTTCATCGGGGTTGAGCTGATCGGTATCTTCATCGGCTCCATGATCGGCCCCCGGACCTCTAAATTCATCCCGGAAAAAGTGCTCAAATGGATCTTCATCGTTCTTGCCTTTTACGTGGGTATCCGGTATACCTCCAAAGGGTTTCTGGGCTTCAGCCTGCTGCCGCCGTTCTAACGGTCAGCGATCTGTGTATGTCTGACATTTAGAAGATACACAAGGATTGTTTCAACGGGTGTTCAGGGAACGGCGGTTTTCCGGTCTCTGATCACCCGTTGTTATTTTTTGCCATGGGCCTGACAGGGCCATTTTTTGCGAGGGATATGGATTCCATACAGGGCATACTGACGTTTATCGATCCGGTGCTGATTTATCCTTACCGGGTGTTTGACAATCCCATGGCCGGGTGGTGGGTGGGGACCTTCTGCCTGGCGGCCTGGGCCGTGCTCATCGGGGAGATCACCATGGCCGTTGCCGGCCGGATCAACCGGTCTGCCGTGTCCACCAACCTGGATGAGACCATGTATTATCATGAGCAGTCCATGAAAGCCAAGCAGGCCGGGGATGAAAAAGCCTATAAAGGCATCAATAAACTGGCCAATGAAGCCTATGGCAAATCTTTTTTCCTGCTGATGGCCATGGGCATGGCAGCCCTGTGGCCGGCGTTTTTTGCCGTGGCATGGCTGGACCAGCGGTTCGGGAGTATCGGTTTTACCTTGCCGGCCTGGGCCGGGGGGGTGGAACTGAGTTTCACGGCCCCGTTTATCCTGATGTATATTTTTTTGCGGGTGGCCTGGTCCAGGATCAAGAAAAAGCGCAAGCCGGCGTCAAATGCCTGACCGGACCGCTTTGGCGTGATAAAAACCGGTCAGATCGCTTCTTTCCACAAATCCCATCTCCAGATCCATATACCAGGCAGACACAAACGTACTTGTATCCACACGTTACAACTGGTTGCAGGTCCTAACCTGTTCCTAACAGAAAATTAAAAACAATCTAACGCAGATCATTTATAGTCACACTCGTCACTGTTGAGCAGCAGGCAATTACAATCAGCTGGTAAAGATCGACCGGTCGTTTCAAGATAAAGATTAACATAAAAAACCCTGTGATGGATGTAAAACATATGGAAAAAAACGCCGCTCCCAAGCGCTCCCACCGGCTGGTTCCCAAGGACAACCGGAACACGGTGGGGGAAAATCAGGTGGACAATTTTAAAATGCGGTGTGAACAGGTCAGTGTCTTTTATGACAACGGCGCCACCAAAGCCATCAATTCCGTGTCCCTGGACATCGGAGACAACGAGGTCATTGCCATGATCGGGCCGTCCGGATGCGGAAAATCCACGTTCATCCGGTGCCTCAATCGCATGAACGACACCATCGAAGGCTGTAAGGTGGAGGGCCGCATCTATCTGGACGGCAAAAATATCTATGACAAAGATGTGGATGTGGTGCCTTTGCGGGCCCGGGTGGGCATGGTGTTTCAGAAACCCAATCCGTTTCCCAAATCCATTTTTGACAATGTGGCGTATGCGCCCCGGATTCACGGGCTGGTGACCAATAAAAGTGAGACCGAGGAACTGGTGGAAAAATCCCTGGTCCGGGCCGGTCTGTGGAACGAGGTCAAAGACCGCCTGAATCAGCCCGGCACCGGGCTTTCCGGCGGACAGCAGCAGCGGCTGTGCATTGCCAGAACCATTGCAGTCAATCCGGAGGTGATCCTCATGGATGAACCCTGTTCGGCCCTGGATCCCATTGCCACGGCCATTATTGAAGAACTCATCGAGGAACTCAGACAGGAATACTCCATTGCCATCGTCACCCATTCCATGCAGCAGGCCTCCCGGATTTCCCAGCGCACGGCCTATTTTCACCTGGGAGATCTCATCGAAATCGGTCCCACGGAACAGATTTTTCTCAATCCCCTGCACCAGCTAACCCAGGATTATATCACCGGCCGGTTCGGTTAGCTCCAGATCAAAATTTTTTGGGAGCCGGCATCATGCCGGCAGCCGGGATGCCAGCACGGCCGCGCCGATGGCCCCGGTTTCCTGGCAGTATGGGGAGAGGATCAAAGCCTGGTTCAGCTGTGTTTCCAGGGCTGCGATCATGCCGGGATTTTTGGCCACACCCCCGGTCATCATGACAGGACGCTGGATGCGGATCTTTGCAGCCAGAATCGCCACCCGGGCTGCGGCGGCCTGATGGATGCCCGCGATGATATTTTTTCTTTTTTCCTGGCGGGCGATCATGGAGATGACCTCGGATTCGGCAAACACCGTGCAGATGCTGCTGATTTTTGAAGGATGGTCTGCGGTCAGACTCACCTCTCCCATCTGGTCCAGTGCCACTTCCAGGGCATTGGCCATCACTTCCAGAAACCGGCCCGTGCCGGCCGCACATTTGTCGTTCATGGCAAAATTGTCCACCTGTCCCTGGTCATCCAGGGCAATGGCCTTGCTGTCCTGGCCCCCCACATCGATGACGCCGCGGATATCCGGATTCAGAAAAAAGGCCCCGGCCCCGTGGCAGAGGATTTCGGTCATGGCTTTGTCGGCAAAGTCGATGCTGGCCCGACCGTATCCCGTGGACACAATGGCCCGGATGTCGGACCGGGACAGTCCGGTTTGATCCAGCAGATCTTCAAACACCCGGGTGCCGGCCTTCAGGTGATGGTATCCCGTGGGAATCACCCGGACGCCTATAATGGCCCGGTCCTGGATCAGGGCTGCCTTGGCCGTGTTGGAACCGATATCGATGCCGGCAAAGATCATATCCGGCCCGCCTTGTGTCTGATGATTTCCATGAACGCATCGATCCGGGTTTCCACCTGGGACGGGGAAAAGGTTCTGGGATCCACCATGTCCGC
>JAIPDL010000048.1 GCA_021737695.1 Desulfotignum sp.
AAATATGAATCTGATATAGTTCAAATTTTATTTTTCATTTATTTATTGTTTTTACAAGGAGTCATGGCCGTGGAAGAAAATATCATTCGTTTTGCCAGCCGCATGGATCAGCTGCCGCCCTATCTGTTCGGCATGATCAACAAGATGAAAATGGAAAAAAGGCGCAACGGAGATGATGTCATCGATCTTGGCATGGGCAATCCCATGGATTCCACCCCGGATGCGGTGATCGAGAAGCTGGTGGAGGTGGCCAAGGACCCAAAATCCCACCGGTATCCGGAAAGTTCAGGTATGCCGCATCTGAAAAAAGAGATCGCCAAATACTACCAGCGTCATTACAACATTGACCTGGATGCGGAAAAGGAAACCTATTTCACCATCGGTTCCAAAGAGGGGATTTCCCATCTGTGCCTGGCCATCATGGGACCCGGGGATTCCGTGCTGGTGCCGGCACCGGCCTTTCCCATCCACATCTATGCCGCCGTCATTGCCGGGGCCAATGTCATGCGAATTCCCATTGCCCCGGAGCAGGGATTTTTAGACCGGATCAGCAAAATCTGCGAGTCCTGCTACCCGGCCCCGAAAGTGCTGATGCTCAATTATCCCCACAACCCCACAGGCGTGGTCACAGACATTGCATTTTTTGAAGAGATCGTGGCCCTGGCCAAACGGTTCAAATTCATGGTGATCAATGACTTTGCCTATTCCATGATCACCTTTGACGGGTACAAGGCCCCCAGTTTTCTGGAAGCCCCGGGCGCCAAGGATGTGGGCGTGGAATTCGGCTCATTTTCCAAATCCTACAACATGGCGGGCTGGCGCATCGGCTACTGCGTAGGCAATGAACAGATTGTCAAAGCACTGGGCCAGATCAAGGGATATTTTGACTATGGCATTTTTTCCGCCATCCAGGTGGCGGGCATCATTGCGTTGAGAGATTGTGACGACACCATCCCCGTGCTGGCCAAAACTTACGAGACCCGAAGAGACGTGTTATGTTCCGGCCTGTCCCGCATGGGATGGGACATTACCCCTCCCAAGGCGGGCATGTTTGTGTGGGCCAAAATCCCTGCACCTTTCGACAAGATGGGGGCCTTGCAGTTTGCCGTTGAAATGATGAACCGGGCCAATGTGGCTGTGGCCCCGGGCACCGGGTTCAGTGAAGAAGGTGAGGGATACCTGCGCCTGGCTTTGGTGGAAAACGAGGAACGGCTGCGCCAGGCCATGCGGCAGATGAAAAAAGCCATGGATGCCATGGCGGTTCAATAATCCAGGGACGTCACCTCCAGGGCATGTTTTTGAATGAAATTGCGGCGGGGTTCCACCTCTTCTCCCATGAGCAGGGTGAAAATCTCGTCCGCTTTTTCCGCATCCTCGATATTCACCTGGAGCATCATGCGTTTTTCCGGGTTCATGGTGGTTTCCCACAGCTGTTCCGCGTTCATCTCCCCCAGACCTTTGTACCGCTGGATGGCAATCCCTTTTTTGGCTTCCGCCATTATAAAAGCGTATAATTCATCAATAGTGGCAAATTCATTTCGAATTTTGGCATCTTCCTGTTTGGACATCACAGCAAACGGCGGCTGGTTGAATTCAGCGATTCTTTCATAGCTTTTGAGCATCTGCTTGTAGTCACTGGTGGCCAGGATCTCCCGACCCACCCGTAGCAGGAACTGCTTGCCTTCCTTGTCATAGATATCCATTTCATAGATTTTGCGCTCCGGGTCATATTCAATATCTTTGGGCTGATACCCGGAATGTTTCAAATCCTGGGACAATGCCTCGAAATTGCTTCTCTTTTCCAGAAAAAACTTGTCTCTGACCCCGTGATGAATCACATTGAGCAGCATTTTGGTGTCAAAATCCCGCTTTCGAAGCAATGACACTGCATTAAAATACCAGGTCATATTCTGCATGAACTGCTGAAATTTTTCCTCAGGAATCGGGTCTGTCTGATTGTTGATATACAGATCTTTTTGCGAGGCAATGCGCTGGATCAGATACAAGGAGTATTCCTCCTCGTTTTTCAGATACAGACCGCTCTTTCTAGAACCCACCCGGAACAAAGGCGGTTGGGCAATATACAAGTATCCTCTGGATATCATCTCAGGCATCTGGCGGTAGAAAAAAGTGAGCAGCAGAGTCCGGATATGAGAACCGTCCACATCCGCGTCCGTCATGATCACCACCTTGTGATACCGGATTTTTTCCACATCATATTCCTCTTTGCCGGCCCCTGTGCCCAGCACAGTGATGATGTTTTTGATCTCGTCACTTCTCAGAATCTTGTCAAACCGGGCTTTTTCCACATTCAGGATCTTGCCTTTCAAAGGCAGGATGGCCTGGAACCTTCGGTCTCTTCCCTGTTTGGCCGACCCGCCGGCAGAATCTCCCTCCACCAGAAACAGTTCTCTTTCCGCGGGATCGGCAAACTGACATTCCGCCAGCTTGCCCGGCA
Source organism: Desulfotignum sp. (assembly GCA_021737695.1). Taxonomy (GTDB): domain Bacteria; phylum Desulfobacterota; class Desulfobacteria; order Desulfobacterales; family Desulfobacteraceae; genus Desulfotignum. Next base: position 2,459 of record JAIPDL010000048.1, read on the forward strand.
GGGTGGAATCCATGAGGGTGCCTTTTTTTCTTGCCAGTTCCCGGGCTCGTTTGGCTGCATCCCTGGCCCTGGCCGCATCCACGGCCTTGGAGATGATCTGTCTGGCCACGGTGGGGTTTTCTTCCAGAAACCAGGCCAGTTTTTCGTTGAGCAAAGATTCCACAATACCCTTGACTTCATTGTTGCCCAGTTTGGTCTTGGTCTGGCCTTCGAACTGGGGCTCCATGATCTTCACGGAAATGATCACGGCCAGGCCTTCTCTCATGTCATCGCCGGACAGCTTGATATTCTGCATGTTTTTAGGCAAATTTTTAGCCCCGGTGATATAGGCGTTCACCGTGCGGGTCATGGCTGCCTTGAACCCGGACACATGGAACCCGCCCTCGATGGTGCGGATGTTGTTGGCATAGGAATACAGTTTTTCCTTGAATGTGTCATTATACTGGATGGCCACTTCCACCTGCACATCCTTTTTGTCCCCCTCGATGTGGATGGGATCATGCAAAGGCGTACAGGAGCGGTTCAGATATTCCACAAACGACACAAGCCCGCCTTCATAGAAAAAATCATCTTTCTGGGCGGACCGCTCGTCTTCGATAATGATCCGGACCCCCTTGTTCAGAAAGGCCAGTTCCCGCATGCGCCGGGACAGAATTTCATAATCAAATTCATTTTCATTCATGACCGTGAAATCAGGGGTGAATCTGATTTTTGTTCCTTTTTTCACGGTATCACCCGTGACGGCCAACTCCGTGATCTTGTGACCCCGGGAATACACCTGGTGATAGATCTTTCCCTTTTTATAGACGTCCATTTCCAGATTGCTGGACAGGGCGTTGACCACGGAAATTCCCACGCCGTGAAGTCCGCCGGACACCTTGTAGGAATCCTTGTCAAACTTGCCGCCGGCATGCAGTTTGGTCATGACCACTTCACAGGCCGGCACATGCTCGGTGTCATGCATCTCAATGGGAATCCCCCGGCCGTTGTCCTCCACACTCACGCTCATGTCCGGGTGAATGGTGACATTGATGGTATCGCAATGGCCGGCCATGGCTTCATCGATACTGTTGTCCACCACCTCATAGACCAGGTGATGGAGTCCTTCCATGTCCACATTGCCGATATACATGGACGGCCGTTTTCTGACCGCTTCCAGTCCTTCCAGAATTTTGATGCTGCCTGCGTTGTATTCTTTTGTCACGTTGTCTTCTTTCATGAGATATGCATTGCCATGATGGCACAGATAAGGTTGTCATCATCCATGGCTTTGATGATGCACGGCGTTTTTGCTTCTTTTATGTAGACCACCACGGTCGCCTGGTCGAACAGGTTCAAGGCATCCATGAAATATCTGGGATTGAAAGCACTTTTTATCTCGTCTCCTGAATACCCGATCATCATGCGTTCTTTGGATTCCCCGATCTCCGGGTTGGTGATGGTAACCGTGAGTTCGTTTTCTTTGAAATTCAGAATCACGCTCTTGTAATCATCGGAAGTGAGAATGGAAACCCGTTTCATGAGTGTGTAAAACATGCTGCGGTCCACTTCCATGCCGGTCATGGTATCGGTCTGGATGATGGGCGGGTAATTGGGATATTCCCCGCTGAGCAGTTTGATCATGATGGATTCATTGGCCCGCTGAAACACAAAATGATTGGCTTTGATTCCCACCCGGATGGATTCCGAGGTGTTGTCGATAAATTTGTGCAGTTCGCTCAGTCCTTTTTTAGGAATGATCACGGGCTCATCCGGTAACACCAGATCCCCGGTGTATAAGGCATCAAAACAGTTGAGACGTCGGGAATCGGTGGATACCATTCTTAAGTGCGGCACATCGTTTTTTTCAATTTTTTCAATCAAGGCCCCTAGCACATAGGTGCGTTTTTCATCTCCTGCATAAGAGATCACCGCAGCGGATTCCAGCATTTTCCTTAAATCTTTTGCATTGATTTCAATGAAATCCACATTTTCAATGACCGGTGTTTCCGGAAAATTTTCATAATCCGATGACACAATATGAAACAGGCTGTCTCCTTTACCGATTTCCACCCATCTGTTTTCCACTTCATTGACCGGAATTGTATTGTCCGGATATTCTCTGACGATTTCAAAGAATTTTTTGGCGCTGATGGAAATAATGCCTTCTTTTTCTACAACCGCGTCATAAGTACCGATAAACACGGTTTCCAGATCATTGGCAGTGAGAATGATCTGGTCTCCCATGGCTTTGATCAGCACATCCGAGGTGATGGATAAATTGGTTTTTCTACCGGTGATGCCCTGGATTTTAGAAAGAATTTCCAAGACTTCTTTTTTATCAAATGAAAATCTCATTCCGGTTCCTTTTTATTCTTTCTTTTTTATTAAGGATTATTCCTGAAATATTTATATCAAAACAGGTCTTTTATCAAATGATAAATCGGAAACATATTTATTTATGGATTATAGATTTAAAATAATAATAACAATAAGGGGTGTTCATATGTTCAAAACGGTATAATTACCTGGAATTAAAAATATAAATTTAAAAATTTGGGTTGAAAATAAGGTTGGTAGTTCATTAACCCACACCGGGTTTTCAACACATGATCCAAAAGATGTTCAAAACCGGGTCTGTTTTGAACATCTTTTCATCATTTTTTTAATCATTGTATATCCAGGTGCGCATCGGATCAAACCCCTTGTGTTTCCAGTCATCATCCGTGCGTTGTTTCAGAAAGGTGAAAAACAGGGTGTCAATAACCTGTGTGATCCTGAAAAGCAGCAGGGCTTTTTCAATGATTCGGCCTTCGATTTCGTCATCAGACCCGTCTCCGGCCGCAGCCGGGGTTTTCAACCCGGTGATGTTGAAACTGTCTCCTTTGAGGGTGAAATGGTATTCCTCTTCGGGTCCCAGTTTGCATATCAGGTTTATTTCCGTGACTTTGGCCCCTTTTTTCAGGGCCGTGGTGCCTTCTTCCAGCCCGGCCTGGTCTCCTTTAATGGTGATCTTTTCCCTGGCCTTGTCTCCCAAGCTGTTTTCCAGCACCAGGGAATTGCCGATGTCCAGGGATACCGGATCCCTGGATTCTATGGCCTGTGTGATGTCCTGGCCGGTTTCCACCATGAACCACAGCCAGGTGAGAAATTCATTGCCCAAAAATGAGTATTTATTATATGCAGTGGCGATATCCAGCATGGGTCACCTCGAAAAATGTAATGGGGTCAAAGTCAGAATGCGGTCTTTTTGTGCCGAAGAAAACGCTGATTTTGTTTCAACCAGGGTATAAGGAAACAACCGGACCGGTTTCAGTTGAAAGGATTTGAAAAAAATGGTTTCAAAAAACTCGTTGGCTGCCTTCTGGGTGGTGAGTAAAAACAGGGTTTTTGCGTCATAGTCCCACAGCACATCGTACACATTGGGAATGGACGGCATTTTGTGCATCAGCACATCCATGATCGTTTCCTTGATTTCCGATTTTTCATTTTTGGAGATGAAATCCCGGCCGGAATCCGCTTTTTTTTTCTCGATTTCAATGGCCATCTGTTTGTGCACCAGTTTGGCTGGAATCGTTTTTTTGTCAATGCGCAGCGAAAAGAGAAAATAGCTGCCAAACACAAAAGAAAATTTATTGAAATCTGGTAGATATGGGCTTTCAAAAGGCGTCCATCCAGCGGATATCTCTTCGTATTCATTTTCCATTTTCGGGATCGCGTGTTGAATCAGCCCGTTGCGAACCTGTTCCATGGGTTCGGTATCAAATGTGTCTAAGATATGATACCGGCTTATGGATTGGGTAGCAGATAAAAACCCCATATATTCTCCTTGGTTAATTTTATGTAACCTGTTATTTTTATTGAAAAGAAAATATTAAAATAATTTATAAATCCTAACACATATCCTTGAAAAAGGACAGACTCTGGATGGATACATCATTTACAAATTTAATTATTTATTGTAAGACTAACAGGTTATATCGGAAATTTTATTTGTTCGCATCAAACCACGAGAGGTGAAAAACATGAAAAAAAGAATGCAGACCATTGATGGAAATACTGCTGCAACCCATGTGGCTTATGCCATGAGTGAAGTGGCTGCCATATATCCCATTACCCCATCCAGCCCGCTGGGGGAGATTGCCGACGGATGGGCATCCAAGGGCCGGAAAAATATTTTCGGCCAGGTGCTGGATGTCAAACAGATGCAGTCGGAAGCAGGGGCCGCCGGTGCCGTCCATGGATCTCTGGCTGCCGGGGCATTGACCACCACATTCACCGCTTCCCAGGGACTGCTGCTTAAAATCCCCAATATGTACAAAATATCCGGTGAACTGCTGCCGTCGGTATTTCACGTCACGGCCCGGTCCATTTCCGCCCATGCCCTGTCTATTTTTGGTGACCACCAGGATGTAATGGCGGCCCGGCAGACCGGGTTTGCCATGATTTCATCCGCTTCGGTTCAGGAGGCCCAGGATTTGGCCCTGGTGGCCCATCTGGCCACGGTGGAAGCCCGGGTGCCGTTTATGCATTTTTATGATGGGTTCCGCACCTCCCATGAGATCCAGAAAATTGAAATGATCGAATATGATGACATGGCTTCGTTGTTTAATTTTGAAGCGTACAAGGCCTTCAAGTCCCGGGCTGTGAATCCGGAACATCCGGACACCCGGGGAACGGCCCAGAATCCGGACATCTATTTTCAGGGCCGGGAAGCGACCAATAAATACTATCTCAAAGTGCCGGCCATCGTCAAAGCCTGTATGAAAAAGGTGGGAGATCTGACCGGCCGCCGGTACAATGCCTTTGATTATGTAGGGGATCCCCAGGCGGATCATATCATCGTGGCCATGGGATCTGCCTGCGAAGCCATTGAAGAAGCCATTGACTGCCTCAATGCGCAAGGACACCGCCTGGGCCTGGTCAAGGTCCGGCTTTACCGACCCTTTGACACCCAGGCATTTTTACAGGCCATTCCGTCCACGGTGGAAGCCGTGACCGTGCTGGACAGAACCAAAGAACCCGGTGCCATCGGTGAACCCCTTTACACAGATGTGTGTACCGCATTCATGGAATACGGTGAAGGCCCGAAAATCATCGGTGGAAGATATGGCTTGTCCTCCAAGGAGTTCAATCCATCCATGATCAAGGCAGTGTATGACAACATGAATGCCATTGCTCCGAAAAATCATTTCACCGTGGGCATTGACGATGATATCACTCAGACGTCCCTGGAAGTGACCAAAGGGTTTGATCCCGCTCCTGAAGGCACCATTTCCGCCAAGTTCTGGGGTCTGGGATCTGATGGGACCGTGGGGGCCAACCAGTCCGCCATCAAGATCATTGGAGATAACACGGACAAGTACGCCCAGGGGTATTTTGCCTATGACTCCAAAAAATCCGGGGGTCTGACCGTGTCCCATCTGCGGTTCGGGGACGTGAAAATCAAATCCACCTATCTGATTGAAAACCCGGATTTCGTAGCCTGCCATAAATCCAATTATGTGCAGATTTATGATGTGCTCAAGGGTATCAAGGAAGGCGGTACCTTTTTGCTCAATTCCCAGTGGTCTGTCAAGGACATGGAAAAACAGATTCCCGGGGATGTGCGCAAAACCATTTATGACAAAAAACTCAATTTCTACAACATCGATGCTGTGGCCATTGCCGAAAAAATCGGTTTGGGCAACCGCATCAACATGATCATGCAGACCTGTTTTTTCAAGCTGTCCAACGTCCTGCCCGTGGAACAGGCTATCCAGCTCCTTAAAGACGATATCAAGGTGATGTTCGGTAAAAAAGGGGATGCCGTGGTGAACATGAATATTGAGGCTGTGGACCAGACCCTGGACAACCTGATCAAAGTGGATGTGCCTGAGTCCTGGAAAGACGCGGTCGGAAAAGACACATCCGCAGAACCGGCCACCCCGTTTGTGGAAAACGTGATGCGCAAAATCAATGCCCAGGGCGGAGATGACCTGCCGGTGTCCGCATTTTCAGTGGACGGCGTATTTGAACAGGGTACCTCGAAATATGAAAAACGCGGGGTGGCCATCAATGTGCCGGAATGGATACCGGAAAACTGCATCCAGTGCAACCAGTGTGCGTTTGTGTGCCCCCATGCCGCCATCATTCCTATCGTGGCAAAACCCGAAGAACTGAACGGTGCTCCGAAATCCTTTGTCACCATTGACGGCAAAGGCAAGGGCATGGAGGAGTTTCAGTTCAGAATTCAGGTCAATCCCCTGGACTGCCAGGGATGCGGCAACTGTGCTGATATCTGTCCGGCCAAGACCAAGGCGTTGGTGATGAAACATTTGTCCACCCAGGTGGATGAACAGAAAATAAACCACCAGTTTTCCACAGGCATTTCATTCAAGACCGATATTCTCAAAAGAGAAACCGTCAAGGGCAGCCAGCTGTATCAACCCTTGCTGGAGTTTTCGGGTGCGTGTGCCGGATGCGGGGAAACCCCGTATGTCAAGGTGATCACCCAGCTGTTTGGCGAGAGAATGACCATTGCCAATGCCACGGGATGTTCCTCCATCTGGGGGGGATCAGCCCCGTCTACGCCATACTGCACCAATGCGGACGGGCATGGTCCGGCCTGGGCCAGTTCGTTGTTTGAAGATGCGGCAGAATTCGGGTACGGCATGATGCTGGCCACCCAGAGCCGTCGCAAGACCCTGGCTTCAAAAATGAAACAGGCCCTGGAAACCGATTTGGCCCCGGAGGTGAAAGAGGCCCTGGAAGGCTGGGTGGCCGGCAAAGACGATGTCCAGGAATCCAGCAAGTATGGATTTGCCCTCAAGACCTTGCTCAAGGATGTGAATGAGGGCATTTTAAAAGAGATCTATGAAGAAAAAGACGTGTTCACCAAAAAATCCCACTGGGTGTTTGGTGGAGACGGCTGGGCCTATGACATCGGATTCGGGGGCCTGGACCACGTGCTGGCATCCGGGGAAGACATCAATATCCTGGTGATGGACACGGAAGTGTACTCCAACACCGGGGGCCAGTCTTCCAAGGCAACCCCCACCGGTGCCATTGCCAAATATGCGGCATCCGGCAAAAAAATCGGTAAAAAAGACATGGGCCGCATGATGATGAGTTACGGTTATATCTATGTGGCATCCATTTCCATGGGCGCCAACAAGAACCAGACCATGAAAGCCCTGGTGGAAGCGGAAAACTATCCCGGTCCCTCGTTGATCATCTGTTACGCCCCCTGTATCAACCAGGGGATCCGCAAAGGCATGGGAAAATCCCAGGAAGAGGGGAAACTGGCTGTGGAATCCGGTTACTGGCCATTGTATCGGTACAATCCGGAGCTGATCAAACAAGGCAAGAATCCCTTTATTCTGGATTCCAAAGAACCGGACGGCAGCCTCCAGGAATTTTTGAGCGGGGAAGTGCGGTTTGCGGCCCTGGAAAAAAGTTTTCCGGAGGAATCCCATCGGTTGCGTAAAAAGATCGAGCAGGAAGTCATGGACCGGTATCATATGCTTAAAATGATGGCGGATATTGGAAAATCAGAGGATAAATAACCTGACATAACCGGCTGGAACCGGATTCGGTTCCAGCCGGTGTGCGATATATGCCGGGTCCTTTATCTGTTTTTATGACATGCAGGTTATAATAATTGAAAAGGAGCCAAATGATGTTAATCGGAATTCCCAAAGAGATCATGGTCCAGGAAAACAGGGTGGCCGCACTCCCGGAAACCGTGGAAAAGTTCGTCAAAATCGGGTTTGGGGTGATGGTGGAGTCAGGTGCCGGTGCCGGGGTGTTTGTGACCGATGACCAGTACCAAAGTGCGGGTGCCGTCATTGGCACGGATGCCATGGAGGTGTATGACAAATCCGATATCATACTCAAGGTGAAAGAACCGCTGTTCAACGAGCAGTTCACCACCCATGAGATCGATATGATGAAGAAAAACACCATGCTGATCACGTTTCTGCATCCAGCTACCCCGTCCAATCACGCCGGGGTAAAAAAATTGCAGGAAAAGCAGATCACCGCATTCACCATGGACGGCATTCCCCGGATATCCCGGGCCCAGCGCATGGATCCGTTGACCTCCATGAGTGCCATCACCGGTTACAAGGCCATTATTATTGCGGCCGGTCATTTCCCGAAATTTATTCCCATGATCGGGACTTCCATCGGCATGATCAAGCCGGCCAATATTCTGGTGGTGGGCACTGGTGTGGTGGGGCTTCAGGCCATTGCCACGGGCAAGCGCCTGGGCGGTGTGGTCAAGGCCGTGGACATCCGGCCGGACGCCCGAAAAGAAGCGGAGAGCTTAGGGGTCAAAGTGGTGGGATTTGATGCCCCCCCGGAACTGGTCATCGGCAAGGGCGGGTATGCCAAAGCCCTGCCTGAAGAATGGCTGGAAAAAGAGCATCAGGCACTGGCGCCCCTGGTGGCGGATGCAGATATTATTGTGTTAAGCGCATTGGTGCCCGGAGAGGTAGCCCAGACGATCATCACCCGGGAAATGGTGGAAACCATGAAGCCCGGATCCGTAATCGTGGATGTGTCCATCGACCAGGGCGGAAACTGTGAAATGACCGATCCGGGGAAAGAGCGGATGCACGACGGTGTTTATATCTGCGGCATCAAGAACATTCCCGGATCTCTGCCGGTGCATGCCTCGTGGCTGTATGCCAACAATCTGTACTATTTTGTGGAAAATCTGTTTAAAAACAAGACGACTGAATTTGACATGACCGATGAGATCATCAAAGATGCTCTGGTGACCCATCAGGGCGAACTGTATCACCAGGGCGCCAGAAAAGCCATGGGTCTGTCGGATTAATCATTATTTCCATCGGGAGTGATTCATGAGCAATCTTGTATTGATGGTCGGGGTGTTTGTTTTTTCATTTGTGGTGGGATATTTTCTGATTTCACGGGTGCCCACACTGTTGCACACCCCGCTGATGTCCATGACCAACGCCATATCCGCGGTTACCATTTTAGGGGTGTTGATTCTGTTTTCCGTGCCTTCCACAAGGTTTGAACAAATGATTGGTTCCGTGGCTTTGATCATGGTCACGTTCAACCTGGTGGGCGGATTCACCATCACCGACCGGATGCTGCGCATGTTCAAAAAAAAGCAGGAAGGAAATAACCCATGACTCTGGTACTGGATTTTTGTCTGATCGGTGTACTGATTGTCGGGATCTGGCTGTTCCACCGGCCGGCTGAGGCAAAATACGGCAACCTGACCGCCGCCGCTGCCCTGGCGTGTGCCATGGGGCTGGTGATTTACAGACACGGGATCATGCATCCTTTTGTGGTGGTGATCTGTCTTCTGGTCGGAGGGGTGATAGGCATCTGGGTGGCCCGGAAAATCACCATGATCCAGATACCCGCCATGGTGGCGTTTCAAAATGGTGCCGGTGGGATTGCCGCATTTTTTCTTTCTTTTGTGGAATTAATGAGAGGGGCGGGCCATATGGGGGCGCTCAATGAGATATCCGGCCTTCTGAATCTGGCCGTGGGATCATTGACCTTTTCAGGCAGTATGGTGGCAGCCGGCAAACTGGCGGGTATGATCGGACAGACCCCCACGATTCTGCCCAACCATACCCGGCTGGTGCAGATCAATCTGGGGTTCGTGATCCTGTTGATGATCATCGCTTTTTTCCTGCCCACAACGGCAGCGGTTGTTTTTTATCTGATCATCTTTGCCCTGTCCATCGGGTTCGGCATTTTGTTTTCCATGCGTGTGGGCGGGGCGGATATGCCGGTGCTCATCTCTTTTTTAAACGCCACCACCGGTCTGGCCGCCGCCTTGTGCGGCTTGATCATCGAAAACCAGCTGCTGATTGCCTGCGGCGCCACCGTGGCTGCGTCCGGGTCCATTCTCACCCATATGATGTGCCGGGCCATGAACCGCAGCCTTTATCATGTGTTTATACCGGAAAAAACACCCGAAAAACCGGTGTCCACCATGGATGAAAATGCTGAAAACAAGTTGTTTTCAGCCGGCAGTCAGATGACTGAGCCGGAACAAAATATCCATGAAGAGATGCCTGAACCAGAAAAAGAAACAAAAACACCTGACGCAGATCCTTTGGAAACCGCGGTTCATCAGGTTCAAAACGCTGATACCGTCGTTATTGTGCCGGGTTACGGCATGGCAGTGGCCCAGGCTCAGTTTGAGGTGATTGAACTGACCCGCCTGCTGATGGATATGGGCAAACCGGTGATGTTTGCCATCCATCCCGTGGCCGGGCGCATGCCCGGGCATATGAACGTGCTGCTGGCCGAGGCGGGCGTGGATTATGACATGCTCAAGGAAATGGATGAGGTGAACCCGACATTTGCAAGTACAGATCTGTGTCTGGTGATCGGGGCCTGCGACGTGGTGAATCCGGCGGCCATGGAAACCGACGGGTCTCCCATATCCGGCATGCCGATTTTAAACGCCCATGAGGCAAAACAGGTGATATGCTGCAATCTGGACGACAAGCCCGGATATTCCGGGGTGGAAAACGCGTTGTATCGAAACAGCAACACCCTGATGCTTTTGGGCAATGCCAAACAGACCCTGGGACAGATGCTGGAGGCGTTGACTGAAAAACCGGCAGCGGTTCAAGAAGAAGTAACAGATCAGGAAGAAACAGCGGTTCAAGAATCGCTGGAAACATCCCCGATGGAAGAAGCGGTTGACCGGTTGATGTCTGGTGAAAAAATCATCATCATCCCCGGCTACGGTTTGGCCCAGGCCCAGGCCCAGCATCCGGTGAAAGAACTGGCTGATCTGCTGGAATCTACGGGCAAACAAGTGGTTTTTGCCATCCATCCGGTGGCCGGGCGCATGCCCGGACACATGAATGTGCTGTTGGCCGAGGCGGAAGTGGATTATGACAAACTGATAGAAATGGATGAGATCAATCCCGAATTTTCACAAACCGATGTGGCCCTGGTATTTGGGGCCTGCGACGTGGTGAATCCTGCGGCCATCCATGTGGAAGGCACACCCATATCAGGCATGCCTATTCTTAACGCCCATGAGGCGAAAACCATTGTGGTCTGCAACTATGATGCTCAGCCCGGTTACTCGGGTGTGAACAATACCCTGTATGATGATCCCAAAACCATTCTGTTGATGGGAGATGCCGCTGCCACAGCCAGAGAGTTGACAGCAGCCATCCAAAAAAGGCCCTGATCACAATAAACCGCTTTACTATCTCTGGCTCTTTGGGTATGGTTTTTCAAAATTCAGAATTACAGAGGAAAAATTATAAACGAAACCTTGTTACAGGATATTTGATATTGAAAAAGACAGATTATAAAAAGCAGCCATGGGAGACTCTCGTCCAGGTGCTTGGTATATGCGGAATGATACTGATTTTTTTTTGTACCAGCGCGTTGTCCCTGACACCGAAATTACAGGGGTATCTCATTGATCCCAATGAAACAAATCAGATACATCCGGTTGATAAAAAAAAAATAGCGGGTGTTTTCAAAACCGGGGATACCGCATCCACGGTTCTCACGCCGTATCTGCCGTTGAAAACCATTTTTCGGCTTGAAAAACAGAGCCGGCCCATATTTCCATTTACACGGTTCAAAGCGGGCCGACCCTTTAGTGTGACGCTTCATCAGGGTGAATTTTCAGATTTTGAGTATGAGATCGATGCCCGGTCCCGGCTGGTGATTCAGAAGACCGGGAATCAATTTGAAATCATCAAAATGCCGATCCGCTATGAGGTCAAAGAAGAGACCATACGGCTGGATATTGACTCTAATATCAGCACCGCGTTGAAAAAAGAGGGATATTGTCCGTCTCTGGCCTGGAAACTCTCTGATATTTTTGCCTGGGATATTGATTTTGCAAAAGATATTCAGACGGGAGACCGGGTTGAGTTCCTGGTGGAAAAACAATTCAGACAGGGTGAATACAAAGGGTACGGTCAGGTTCTGGCTGCGGTATTTGTAAATAACGGTAACCCGTACAGGGCATTTCGTTACACAGATACGAAAGGACGTGCCGGATATTACGATGAACAAGGACAGTCCCTTCAAAAATCATTTTTAAAATCGCCGGTGAATTATTCCAGGATCAGTTCCTATTTTTCCAACAGCCGTCTTCATCCCATCCTGAAAGTGAAGCGGCCTCATCCGGGAATTGATTATTCAGCCCCGAAAAACACACCGATTAAAACGGTGGCCGACGGTGTGATCAGGGAAATTGCCTACAACAAAACCATGGGCAGATATATAACCATCGAGCATGTCAACGGATATGAAACCAGCTATTTACATATGAACAACTTTGCCAAGGGCACAAAAAAAGGCGGTGCCGTTTCCCAGGGAGATGTGATCGGGTATGTGGGAAAAACCGGCCTGGCCACGGGATACCATCTGGATTTCAGAATGACCAAAAACGGCCGGCACATCAATCCCCTGGATACGCCGAAGATCCGGGTGGAGCCGATACCCGTGGAAGAGATGGACCGGTTTGAAAACAGGGTGGCCGAATATGTGGAAAAATTGACAGACGGCCAGTCCGTGGCCCTGTCCACGCCCTAAACGGAGAATATATGGGAAATCCACTTCGGGAGCGCACGATCAAACAATTGCAGCCGGGGGATACCTTCTGCTTTTCCCGGCGGTTTTCAAGAGAGGAAACCCATGCGTTCGGAGATCTGACCCGGGACTATAATCCCGTGCATTATGAATCGAGATGGACCCGTTCCAAAGGTTTCAAAGGCCGGATCTGCCACGGGCTTCTAGTGGGAGGTATGATCTGCGAATTCGGGGGTCAGGTGGGATGGCTTGCCACGGGAATGAATTTCAGATTTCTGCACCCGGTATATTTTGACGATAGCATTCAGTGCAGGATCACATTGACCCGTTTGGAGAAAAATGGCCGGGCAGAAGCCAGAGCCGAGTTCACCAACCAGGACGGACGTCAGGTCGCCCTGGCCGCCATGACCGGCCGACTGCCCCTTGAAGACGAAAAAAAGTTGCTGAACCAAATGGTTCAAGAAGGCGATCCTTTCAATAAACTGGCCAACCAGTCTGAATACCGCATCAATCAGGATGCAGCGGTTTCATGGGAATGATGAAGGCCTGTGCGGGGATGGATTATCGGAATTCTTTGTAATTGATACCATATTTGGTGGCTTTATAGGAGAATTTCCGTACAGTGATTTGAATCTGCCGGGCTGCCTGTTTGATGTTTCCTTTGGTGTTTTTCAACGCATCCATGAGGATTTCCTTTTCCAGGCTTTCCACAGCCGCTTCCAGTGACAAAGGCAGGGTCTTGGATTCGGTGCCGGTCTGGAGGGTGGCCGGCAGGTGATAAGAATGGATGGCACCGTCGTTGCAAAGGATCACGGCCCGTTCGATGCAGTTCTCCAGTTCCCGGACATTGCCGGGCCAGTGGTATTCCATCATCATATCAATGGCCGGGGTGGTGATCCGTTTGATATCCTTGCCATGGGTTTTCCGGTATTTTTCCAGAAAATGGTCGGCCAGAAGAATGATATCTGTTTTTCGCATGCGCAGGCTGGGAATGTATATGGGAAACACATTGAGCCGAAAATACAGATCATCTCTGAACCGCCCCTGCTGGACCATTTCTTCAAGATTGGCGTTGGTGGCGGCCACAATGCGGACATCCGTCTGGATGGGTTTGTATCCGCCTACGCGTTCAAATTCCTTTTCCTGGAGGACCCGCAACAACTTGACCTGAGCACCCGGTGCCATGGTGCCGATTTCATCCAGAAAAATCGTGCCCTGATCCGCCAGTTCAAATTTGCCTTTTTTCAGGTGAGACGCGCCGGTAAACGCACCTTTTTCATGGCCGAACAGTTCACTTTCAATCAGATTCTCCGGAATGGCGGCACAGTTGATTTTGATGAACGGTTTGTGATGCCGTTCTGAATTGTAGTGGATGGCGTTGGCCACCAGTTCTTTTCCGGTGCCGCTTTCCCCGCGGATCAACACCGTGGCTGAAGAAAAAGCGACCTGGGAGATCATCTGGAGCACTTCCCGCATTTTATTGGAATTGCCGATGATATTGGAAAAACTGTACCGGTTTTCCAGTTCGGATTTGAGACGCAGGTTTTCCGTTTTAAGGAGTTCTTTTTCCTGTCTGACCCGTTCAATGTTGATGACATGGTGGGCCAGCATGGCCGCTACCACGGATAAAATTTTTTCGCCCTGGTGCAACGATTGTTTTCCCTCAAACGGCCGGTCCGCACTGATGGCTCCCACCACCTGATTTTCTTTTTTTATGGGTACACAGATAAAGGAATACTCCTGGGCCTGCGTCATGTTCCGGGAATGGGTTTTGTCTAAAAACAACGGCTCTTTGCTGATGCGGGGAACCACAGCGGGTTTGCCGGTCTCAACCACTTTCCCGATGATGCCTTCTCCGGGAAGGTATTTGATTTTCTGCGTGGTTTCCTGAGAAATACCGTGGGCGATTTCTATGCGGATTTCTCCGTTTTCCCGGTTGGTGAGAAAAATAATTCCCCGGACCAGGTTCATGGATTCAGCCAGAACCGTCAACACCTTGAACAATGATTTTTTCATGTCCATGTGCTGGTTCAAAGCTTCGCTGATTTCATACAGCAAAGAGATTTCTTCAATGGATTTCATATGGGATTTTCCCGGCAGAGGGAGAACAGGATGGCCGGGCCGGGGTCAGGACAGTTCCAGTTCCGTGGTTGAGTCCGAGGCATAAGGTGATTCCTGTGCAGCGGTTTTTTCAAGGGCCAGAGTGTCCAGCTGATGTTCCACATGAGCCCTGAGTTCCCTTTCCGGATCAAGGGATTCCGAATAATAATTGAGAACCCACCACAGTTCGTTGAGTTTATCCTTATTGTCCTGCCACCAGGAAACCGATTCTCTGATGGCTTCAGGACTGTGGAGTTCCAAGTTTATTGTTTTGTAAAAATCGTAACACATGCTGCGGGTCACGGGTTTCAGATTCAGTATACTGACCGTACTCCTGCTGATCATACCTGCCTCCTTTAAACCTAACACCATCGTGTAATGAATAAACTGTTCCTGTTTACATGAAACCCTTTTAATTGTAAACCGAAAAATTTCTTGGATTTTGGGGTTGCATCTTTTACCATGGATACGTTATCTTGTATTGTTTTCAACCCATTGGAGCAAAATGAAAGAAACAGATATTTTGGAAGACAGATCTTTTATCACGCTGGTTATCGGTGGTTGCAGAAGCGGTAAAAGCCGATTTGCATTGACCGCCGCCAATGCCGTTCTCGGACGGCGAAAAATTTTTCTGGCCACCTCCGTTCCCCGGGACCTGGAAATGACAAAACGGGTGCAGGCCCATCAGGCGGAGCGGGGAAACGACTGGATAACGGTGGAAGAACCGGTAAACATCCATGCGTGTATTTCCGACCATGCAGATACGGCAGATGTGATTCTGGTGGATTGCCTGACTTTGTGGCTTTCAAATATGATGGCTGCTCATATGGATGACAAAGAGATTGAAAACCGGCTGAAAAAAACGGCGCAAGCCGCTTCCTGCACCCCATGTCCGGTCTTTCTGGTCAGCAATGAAGTGGGGTCCGGGATTGTGCCGGAAAATCCTCTGGCCCGGAAATTTCGTGATCTGGCCGGTCATATGAATCAGTTCATGGCAGACACGGCGGACCGGGTGGTGCTCACCGTGGCCGGCCAGGCCCTTCAGATCAAACCGGGTGGAAACCGTATCTCACCATGAACGGCCCATCATGACATCTTTTTTTAAATCAACCCAGTTTTTTACCGATCTGCGGGCCGGGCTGCTGTTTCTGACAATTCTGCCGGCCGGCCGGGATGCCGCATATTCCCCCATGGGCATGATCCGGTTTTTTCCGATAATCGGGCTGATTTTAGGCAGTCTGGTGGTGGTGACGGATATGATTGCATCCCGGCTGTGGCCTATGCCGGTTGCGGCATTGATGGATCTGCTCTGTCTGCTGATTCTTACCGGTGCGTTTCATATGGACGGGTTGGGCGACACGGCGGACGGTATTTTCAGCCACCGGCCCAGAGAACGGGTTCTGGAAATCATGAAAGACAGCCGCATTGGAATGATGGGCCTGGTCACAGTTGTCGGGGTACTGGCCGTGAAACTGGCAGGCATTTATGCATTAAAACGCAATGCAGGGCCGGGTGATATGTTGCTGGTTTTGCTGCTGGTGCCGGCGTATGCCCGGGCCAGCATGATTTTCGGCATCCGGTTTCTTCCCTATGGCCGAAAAAATGCCGGTACCGGTCTGGACCTGTTTGCCGCGCCTCTGGGTGCGAAAAATTTCATTTATTGTCTTATTCCCTTGTGTTTGTCTGTGTTTCTGGGATATACGGGCCTGGTTTTAAACCTGGCGTTTGTCATCACCTGTCCGGGTATTTTATGGTTTTACAAAAAAAAAATGAACGGCATCACAGGGGATATGCTCGGTGCCATGACCGAATTTATGGAAGCGATATTGTTTCTTGCCTGCGGAGCCGCTCTTGTGTGAAATAAGGATGGTATCATGATTATCGGTCACGGCGGCAACAAAACAGCACTGGCGGAGCAGCTGGGGTGTCATGTGGATGAGATTATCGACATGAGTGCCAACATCAATCCTTTGGGCCCTCCAGACCGGATTAAAGCCGTCATACAAAACAATATTTCCGCCATCGGGCACCTGCCGGAACCCGACGCCCGGTCTATGGTTCAGGGGTTTTCCCGATACCATGATATTGATCCGGAAACCGTGATTGCGGGCAATGGGACCACCTGGTTCATTTACACCCTGCCGCTGGCATTGCAGGCTCAAAATGTGCTGATTCTGGGACCGACTTATTCAGATTACGCCGATGCCTGCCGGATGCACCACATTGAACCCAAGTTCTGGATCGCTGACTTTGAAAATGGATTTGTGCCGGATCTGGAAGCGGTATCAAAGATGGCGGCCCATGCGGATCTGGTGTTTATCTGTAACCCCAACAATCCCACCGGTGTGGTGCTGGACCCGGCATTTGTCACCACGTTGTTACAGCGACATCCCCGGGTGTGTTTTGTGGTGGATGAATCCTATCTGCCGTTTGTGGATGATAGTGAAGATGTGTCCTTGATCCAGGCCGGGACGTTTCCCAATCTGCTGGTACTATCGTCCATGTCTAAAATTTTTGCCATTCCCGGGCTGCGTACCGGATTTCTCAGCGGGGCCCCTGACTGGATTGAAAAAGTGAGAGACTATAGCCAGCCCTGGCATGTCAATGCCCTGGCCCAGGTTGTGATCCGGGATATTTTTGATCATCCTGAACAGATTGTCCCTTTTTATGAAACAACCCGGGCCTTTATCGCCCGGGAAAAACAATGGTTTTTGCAAAAACAGGAAAATTTTTCCAGCCTGCTGGTGCCAGTGCCTGGCCATACCGGATTTATTCTGGCCCGGCTGAATAATCACACGGCGTTACAGGTGTGCCAGCGGGTGGGACAGGACCGGATTTTAATCCGGGACTGCGGAAATTTTCACGGGCTGAATCAACGCTTTGTGCGGTTCTCCCTGAAAGACCGGGCAACCAATATCAAACTGGCTGACAGTCTGGAAAAGGCCCTGACTCAATGACCGAACCAGGCGGGTATATTCTGATCACTGCATTTATCCTGGATTTTTTTCTGGGAGATCCCCGGCATCTGCCCCATCTGGTGGTGGGCATGGGAAAAGCGATTCATTTTTTCGAGCCCCGTTTCCGGCAGATGTTTAACAATCCTTTGACAGCTGGAATTTTTTTCACAGGTTTTCTGGTGGGGACCGCCTATGGGATGGCCTGGATTTTGACCGGTTGGGCCATGTGGATTCATCCGCTGCTGGGTTCGGGTGTTCAGGCGGTCCTGCTGTTTTACTGTTTTTCCATCAAAGGGCTCAAAGATGCAGCCATGGCTGTGGCGGCATGTTTGTCCATTAAAGATCTGACAACCGCCCGGAAAAAATTGAGCCTGATTGTGGGCAGAGACACCCGGACCCTGGATGAATCTGGGGTTACCCGGGCTGCGGTGGAGACAGTGGCGGAAAATTTTGTGGATGGATTTCTGGCCCCGCTCTTCTGGGCACTGGTACTGGGGGTGCCCGGCGCAGTGGCTTATAAAATGATCAATACCCTGGACTCCATGGTGGGGTATCAAAATGAGACCTATGTGTTGTTCGGCCGGGCATCGGCCCGCCTGGATGATGCCGCCAATTTTATTCCGGCCCGGTTGTCGGTTTTTGTGATTGCGGTTGCGGCGGCATGTCTGCCCAAAATATCCGGAATAAGGGCATGGCATACCGGATGGTCCGAAGGCCGGCAGCATAAAAGTCCCAATGCGGGATTTCCGGAGGCTGCATTTGCCGGGGCCTTAGGAATTCGTCTGGGAGGACCGAGCATCTACCATGGCACTCGGGTGGACAAACCGTATATCGGCAGCGCGTTTAATGACCCGGATATTTCAGCGGTTCATACCGCCTGCCGGCTGATGCAGGCAGCATCCATCACCGGATTTCTGGGGACCCTGGTTCTAATCGCCTTCAACCTCAATATTTTCAAGGGATTTTAGGAATGAAAAGACGGTTTCGGCTCGGTACTACATCCTTTATTTTTCCGGATCATATTCTTCCCAATGTTCGGAAGATCGGCCGGTTTTTCGATGAGATCGAGCTGCTGATATTTGAAAGCATGCCGGATACCGTGCTGCCCACAGACACGGAAATTGCACAACTGGCACAATTGTCCGGGCAAATGGATGTCACATATAATATCCATTTGCCCACGGATGTGAGTCTGACCCATAGGTCAGCCCAGGCACGGCAGCATGCCGCAGAGACCCTTGCCCGGGTAATCGATCTGTGCCGGCCTCTGAAACCTTGTACACACACCTTGCATCTGGAAATGGCGTGTCATGAAACACCCGAAGATGTGGCAGCCTGGGAGCAGGCGGCCCGGGACGGCCTGGCCCGGCTGATGCGGTATCTGCCGGATTCCGGGATGGTGTCCGTGGAAACACTGGATTATCCGCCGGATTATCTGCTGCCGTTGCTGGCGGCCTATGATCTGCAGGTCTGTCTGGATGTGGGGCATCATTTCCGGTATGGGTATGACCTGCAACACAGTGTGGATATGTTCAAAAAACGCATTGCCGTGATGCATCTGCACGGGGTTGTGGCATCTAAACAGAAAATTCGTGACCATGTCGGGCTGGATCGTCTGCCTTTGGATCAGCTGTGCCAGGTCATGGATGTGTTGAAAACATATGAAGGCACCGTCAGCCTGGAAGTATTCAATCGATGGGATCTGAACCGGTCTCTGGCGGTTCTGTCAGAGGTGTTTGATGAGATCCCGGCCCCGGTGCCGGGTTGAAGCAATCGTGACTAATATGCTATGTTCAGGCACACAATATGTCTGAAATGATAAAGGAATGAATATGGCTTCTTTGGTGATGCCTCGAAGAAAAACCCGCCAGATCCGGGTGGGACCGGTGATGGTGGGGTCTGATGCCCCGATTTCAGTCCAGTCCATGACCAACACACAGACCTGTGATACGTCAGCCACCATTCAACAGATCCATGCGCTGACTTCAGCCGGGTGTGAAATCGTCCGGGTGGCAGTGCCGGAAATGGCGGATGCGTTGGCCATCCGGCATATCAAGGACCGGATCACCATCCCGGTGATCGCGGATATTCATTTTGATTTCAGACTGGCTCTGGCAGCGGCCGAGTCCGGTGCGGACGGACTGCGCATCAATCCCGGCAATATCGGAGCGCGCCATAAAGTCAAACAGGTGGTGGACTGTGCCAGATCCCACGGCATCCCCATCCGCATCGGCGTGAATGCCGGATCCCTGGAAAAAGACATTGAGCAGCGACTGGGAACCAGTGCCGCAGCCATGATGGAAAGCGGGCTGGCCAACATCCGGATACTGGAGGATCTGGGATTTGAGGACATCAAGGTGTCGTTGAAAGCCTCGGATGTGGCCAGGACCGTGGAAGCATACCACCTGCTGGCGGATAAAACCGATGTACCGTTTCATGTGGGGGTGACCGAGGCCGGCGGATTGTATGCCGGCATCACCAAATCCGCCATCGGCATCGGTCTGCTGTTGTCTAAGGGATTAGGGGACACCATTCGGGTGTCTTTGACCCGGGATCCGGTGGAGGAGATCCGTACCGGGTATGAAATTCTGCGGGCACTGGGGTTACGTCAACGGGGCCCGGAGATCATATCGTGCCCCACCTGTGGCCGTTGCCGGATCAACCTGTTTAAAATTGCCGAAGATGTAGAAAAAGCTTTACTTGAACGGGATACTCAGATTAAAGTTGCTATTATGGGATGTGTCGTGAACGGGCCGGGGGAAGCAAGAGAGGCGGATATCGGTATCGCCGGAGCCGATGGTTCCGGCATTTTGTTCAAAAAGGGAAAAATATTTAAAAAAGTGGCCCAGGATCAGCTCGTGGACCAGTTATTGTATGAAATCGATAAAATGACGAAAAATTCGGAGGATGTGAATGGGAGCAAAAAATAAAACAGCCATTACCCCGACCCGGGAAGAAGATTATGCCCAGTGGTATCAGGAAATCATCAAGGCATCGGATATGGCGGAAAATTCCCCGGTCAGAGGGTGTATGGTCATGAAACCCTGGGGATATGCCATCTGGGAGAACATCATGAATCAGATGGATGCTGAGTTCAAGAAAACCGGGGTTAAAAATGCCTATTTTCCCCTTTTCATCCCGTTGTCGTATCTGGAAAAAGAGGCCGAGCACGTGGAAGGGTTTGCCAAGGAATGTGCCGTGGTCACCCATCATAAACTGGAAAAAGGACCGGACGGAAAGCTGGTTCCGGCCGGTGAACTGGCGGAGCCGTTGATTGTCCGGCCCACCTCTGAAACTATTATCGGTGAATCCATGTCCCGGTGGACCTCCTCGTACCGGGATCTGCCCATTCTGCTCAACCAGTGGGCCAATGTGGTGAGATGGGAGATGCGTACCCGCATGTTTCTGCGCACCAGCGAATTTCTGTGGCAGGAAGGACATACGGCCCACGCCACTAGAGAGGAAGCTGTAAAAAGAACATTACAAATGCTGGATTTGTATGCAAACTTTGTTCAAGACCGGCTGGCCATGCCCGTGATCAAGGGACGAAAATCTGAATCGGAACGGTTTCCCGGCGCGGATGACACCACCTGTATTGAAGCCATGATGCAGGATAGAAGAGCGCTTCAGGCGGGAACCTCCCATTTTCTGGGACAGAATTTCGCCAAAGGATCAGATATCCGGTTTCAAAATGAGGACGGCCAGGAACAGTTTGCCTGGACCACGTCCTGGGGGACGTCCACCCGGATGATCGGCGGCATGATCATGGTTCATTCCGATGATGACGGCCTGGTGGTGCCGCCACGGATTGCACCGGCCCATGTGGTGATTCTGCCGATTGTGAAAAAAGACCAGGACAATTCACAAGTACTGGAAAGTGCCGATGCATTAAAAGCGGCCCTGAATGACAAACTTTACCATGGCAGGGCCGTGGAAGTGGAGATTGACGACCGGGATATCGGTGGCGCCCGGGGATGGGACTGGGTGAAAAAAGGGATCCCCGTCCGGGTGGAACTTGGATCCAGGGACATTGCCGCCAATACCGTGTTTGTGGCCAGAAGAGACAGGGAGGCCGGCCAAAAGGAAAATATGGACAGAGAAACGTTCATCAATACCATCACCGACACGCTGGACCAGATTCAGCAGGTGTTGTTTGACCGGGCACTGGCATTCCAGAAAGAAAATACATTTCATGTCGATACCTGGCAGGCGTTTGAAGAGATTTACAAGGATGCCAAAGGGGTTCGTAACGGCGCGTTTGTCTATGCGCACTGGTGTGGATCCAAAGAATGCGAAGAGCGCATCAAAAAAGAGCTGTCCGTTACCATCCGGTGTATTCCATTTGATTCTTCCAAAGAAGCCGGCAAATGCATCTGTTGTGACAAGCCAAGTGAACAGCGGGTATTGTTTGCCAAAGCCTATTGATCAAGTCATCAGCGATATCCGGGATAAGGACGGCCCATGATTCGGATCACGGACATACTGGATACCATTTTAGAGTACAATCCGGATGCGGATCTGGATATCATTGACCGGGCCTATGTGTATTCAGCCCGGGTCCATGAAGGGCAGGTGAGGCTGTCCGGTGAACCGTATCTGTCCCATCCGCTGGAAGTGGCCCATATTCTGGCGGATATGCGGCTGGATGTGGAAAGTATTGCCGCAGCCCTGCTGCATGATGTGATTGAAGATACCCCCGCCACCAAGGAAGATATTCAGGACCTGTTCGGTCCGGGTGTGGCCCATATTGTGGAAGGGGTGACCAAATTATCAGCCCTGCCGTTTTCCAATAAAGCGGCCCAGCAGGCGGAATCGTTGAGAAAAATGATTCTGGCCATGGCCGATGACATCCGGGTGGTGCTTATCAAGCTGGCGGACCGACTGCATAACATGCGGACCCTGAAATATCACAAAAAACCGGAAAAACAGGCGGCCATCGCCCAGGAGACACTGGATATCTATGCGCCCATTGCGGCCCGGTTAGGGATATTCTGGGTGAAAAACGAACTGGAAGAAATCGCTTTTTTCTACACCCTGCCCGATGAGTATGAACATATCGATGCCATGGTGAACCGGGCCAAGGATGAAAAAGAAGAATACATCAAGGAAGTTTCCACCAGTCTTCATTATAAAATGGAAGAGATGGAACTGCCCTGTGACATCAAGGGCCGGTACAAGCAGCATTACAGCATCTATCAGAAAATGATTTCCCAGAATCTGGATTTTGATGAGGTGTATGATATCATCGCCTTTCGGATTATTCTGGACACTGTGCCCCAGTGTTATGCCGCCATGGGCGCCATTCATTCCATGTGGAAGCCCATTTACTACAAGATCAAGGATTATATCGGCAATCCCAAACCCAATATGTATCAGTCCATCCATACCACGGTCATCGGCCCCAAAGGGGAGCGGGTGGAAATTCAGATACGGACCCGGGAGATGGACCGGATTGCTGAATCCGGTATCGCGGCCCACTGGAGTTACAAAGAAGGAACTCATATCGATGAGAACACCGGGGAAATGTTTGCCTGGATTCGGAATCTGGTGGAAAATCAGGAAAATTTCAATGATCCGGATGAATTTCTGGAAAATGTGCGCATTGATCTGTATCCGGATGAAATCTATGTGATCACCCCGGCCGGAGAAATCAAGACCCTGCCAAGGGGAGCGACCCCGGTGGATTTTGCGTATCTGATTCATACGGAAGTGGGTGGGGAATGTACCGGTGCCAAAGTGAACGGAAAAATTGTTCCCCTGGCCCATGAACTCAAGACCGGAGATACCGTTGAAATTATTACCACCAAAGGGCATACCCCCAGTCCGGACTGGCTTACCTTTGTCAAAACAGTCAAAGCCAGAACCAAGATTCGCGCCCTGATCAATGCCCGAGAAAAAGAGCGTTCCTTTTCGCTGGGAAGAGAGATGTGTGAAAAACTGTTCCGGAAAAAAAATCAGAACTTCAATGCGCTGATCAAATCCGGACACATCAAAGAGGTTGCGGACACATTCGGATTCAAATCCGTGGATGATCTCATTGCCCATGTGGGGTTCGGTAAATTGACCCCTTTGCAGCTTCTGAACAAGGCCCTGCCTCATTTGGAGAAGGAGAGCAAAGAGGAAGAGGTCCTGCCGAAAAGTGCAGATAACCGGCCTCAGAAATCAGATACAGGGATTATTGTCAAAGGGCTCAACGATGTCCTGGTGAAATTTTCCAAATGCTGTAATCCGCTTCCCGGAGATCCCATCACCGGATATATCACCCAGGGACAGGGTGTGACCATTCACCGGAAAAATTGTATCAATATTCTGAAAATGAGCCCGGAGCGGCTGATTGATGTGCAATGGAGCGGGGAATATCATGATTCTTATCCCGCCAGTATCCGGATCAAAACGGATGATCGGTTCGGTCTGCTGGCAGACATCGCTCTGGTGATAACCAAAAATAATGCCAATATCCTCAACGCCAAAACCGATACATCCGATACCGGTGTGGCCATGTTTTATTTTACCATCATGGTGGAAAGCTCGAACCAGCTGCGCAAAATCATGTCAGCTTTGAGACGCGTGAAAAAAGTGATCGATGTCAAACGGGTCGTTCGCTATGATTAGCTTGATTGATGTCTTTTTTCAGGAGATGTGAATGAAGAAGATTTTTATTCTGGACACCAATGTGATTCTTCATGACAGCGGGTGTGTTCACCAGTTCAAGGATAATGATATATGTATCCCCATCACGGTGATTGAAGAACTGGATAAATTCAAAAAAGGCAACAACATCATTAATTGCAATGCCAGAGATTTTTTGAGAACGCTGGATGCATTGTCCAGTGAAAAAATGTTTGACAAGGGTGTGCCTGTTGCCAACGGGAAAGGCTCGATTTCCATTTGTCTGGATATGGCACTGGATGAGGTCATAAAGAATAACTTCACGGAAATCACATCTGATATCAAGATGTTGAATATCGCTTATGCGGTTGCCAAAAAACACCGGTTTCAAAATGTCATTTTTGTTACCAAGGATGTGAACTTACGCCTTAGAGCCAGATCCATTGGATTGAAAACAGAAAATTATAATTCGAAATTCGTTGAAAATCTGTCGGACATGTATACGGGGCTTCAGGTCGTGGAACATGTTTCACCACAGGTTTTCGATGCGTTGTACAAAAAACCGTTTGAAGTGCCCGTGTCCGTTCTGGGCATGGATACCCCACTTTATACCAATGAAAATCTTATTTTAAAGAATGGATCCAGCTCAGCACTGGCAGTTTACGATGGGCAGCGCCAGTTTGTTCAATTGATTCAGCCAACGGTATGTTACGGCATCAAACCCAGAAACGCCGAACAGACATTTGCGCTTCATGCCATGCTTCACCCGGATATCCCGCTGGTTACCGTGTCAGGTAAAGCAGGTACCGGAAAAACCCTTTTGGCTCTGGCAGCGGCGTTGGAAAAAAAACAACATTACCGGCAGATTTTTGTTGCCAGACCAGTCGTACCTTTGAGTAACAAGGATTTGGGTTTTCTTCCCGGAGATGTGGCCTCCAAACTGGATCCGTATATGCAGCCGTTATACGACAACCTGACGGTGATTCAGAATCATTTCAACGAACAGAATACACAGGCCAAACAGATCCGGGAACTTCTTGAGGAGGAAAAAATCGTGATCACCCCCATTTCCTACATCCGGGGGCGATCCATTGTGCGGGTTTTTTTTATTGTGGATGAGGCACAGAACCTGACACCTCATGAGGTGAAAACCATTATCACCCGGGCCGGAGAAGGGACAAAAATTGTTTTTACCGGGGATATTTTCCAGATTGATCATCCCTATCTGGACAGTCAGACAAACGGCCTGGCCTATATCATCGAAAAGATGAAAGGTCAGCCGCTATATGCCCATGTCAATCTGGAAAAAGGGGAACGATCCGATCTGGCGGAACTGGCTGCAAAAATTTTATAAATTTTCAGGCAGCTTTTGTCACTTTTCCGGCTTTGATGCAACGGGTACACACATCGATTTTTCTGACACACCCGGGCTTTATCAGTGCACGAACCCGCTGCAGGTTGGGATTGAAACGCCGTTTGTTCAGATTGTGGGCATGACTGACATTGTTGCCAACCAAAGGTTTTTTGCCGCAAATAGCACATTCTTTTGACATTTTATCTACACTCCAAAAATTGATTTTATCAAAACTAAAACCTGCAATTTATACACCGGCAAAAAAAAAAAGTAAAGGTAAAATTACTCTTTTTCTGTGTCTTCTGCCAGGGCCGCACATTCCGGGATCAGGTTCAATGCGGTTTTGCTTTGATCCGTCCCGGGATAGAATTCCACAATGTGTTCAAGCCGCTTCAATCCGGCGTGATACTGTCCGGTTTTCATGTAGAATTTTGCCACGTACAGCTCATGACCGGCAATCTTGTCGATGCAGGTCTGAATGCGTTCCGGTGCTTCTTGGGCGTATTCGTCATCCGGAAACTGCTCCATGAGCCGTTTGAACTGAGCCATGGCATTCTTTGCCGGAGTGATGTCCCTGTCCACTGTATCCATCTGATTGAACCAGCACAGGCCGATTTGATTGATGACATAAGGAACGGCGTCATTTCTGGGGTGCATTCTTTCGAATTGATCATAGGCAGCGATGGCCTGATCATATTCTTTGAGTTGAAAATGGGCATCAGCAATTTTCAACTCCGCCAGAATGGCATATCGGGAAAACGGATACCAGTCTTTGAGATCCGTATATTCGGTAATCGCTGCTCTGTACTTTTCGTTCATAAAAGCGGAAGCCCCGTCGGCCGCCAGTTGATCCGCGGTTTTTTCCATTTGCCGGGAACTGTCGAACAACGCGCATCCAGACACCAGAAAAGCCAGACATATCAGACAGATTATAGGTCTCATTTGATTACGTTCTCAAGATAATGTTCAGCGGAAACAGCTGCTATGGCACCATCACCCACAGCGGTGGACACCTGCCGCAATGGGGTGTCTCTCACATCTCCTGCGGCAAAAACCCCGGGAACGCTGGTCTGCATTTTGGCATCGGTTCGGATAAAACCATAGGCATCCGTGTCTACCGCATCGTT
>JAIPDL010000049.1 GCA_021737695.1 Desulfotignum sp.
CTGATCCATGGCTTCCTGTACCAGGTTGCTGCCCGTGGCCAGATGCAGAATGCCCCCGATCTGCAAGGTCCCGGTGTCGTCCACCACCAGGGTGATGAATTCGGGTGATGCATCTGAAATCGGGGGCATGAGTCTGAGTTTGACGGCAAACACGGTCAGGGTGTCGCTGATATGAACCGGCATTTTTTTTTCAATGCGCACGTGGGCGGAAGAAAAATGTTGGAACCGTTCATCCTGATCCCCCCGGGCCGTGCGAAGCCGATGGGCGATCCCGGCTTTCAGGGCAGCCTCATCCAGTGTCGCCAATGGGGTGGTGGCTGTCTGCCTGGGGGGGGTGTCATCCGGTGTCAGGGCCGGAGTATCGGCCAGTACCGGGCTTGGTAACAGGCCCAGGATCAGTATCCAGACAATCAGTGCCGCCGGGCAGGCAAAAAAGCGTTTTATCCCGAGTGTCTTTTGTGGTTTTTCAGTATTTGTACATGTCGTCATTGGTGGGCCACCTGGTTGAATTGAGTAAAGTTATCTGCAAAAATGTTTAGTATCTTATAGGTCAGGTCAAAGGTCCGGGTTTCCT
The DNA here is from genome assembly GCA_021737695.1 of Desulfotignum sp. Taxonomy (GTDB): domain Bacteria; phylum Desulfobacterota; class Desulfobacteria; order Desulfobacterales; family Desulfobacteraceae; genus Desulfotignum. Next base: position 575 of record JAIPDL010000049.1, read on the forward strand.
CTGCATCCAGATGGATGTCCAACCTCAAGGTTTCATGGTCTTCAAGGGTGTAGGTATGTGCCATGTCCACAGGTTCCCAGTGGCCCGGAATCCGGTCAATGAGCCGGATGTCGGCCGGGGTGGTGCGGGTGTTTTTCAAAATGAACCGGTCGGTGATGATTTGATCAAACACCTGGATGGTGCCTTTGTCATTGCGCCGGATCTGAATGTCTTCGGTTTTCATGCGCCGTTTGGTGATGATGACATCCCGGGTCCGGCCGGTTTCAAGGAAAAAAGAGTCTCCTTTGGCCAGAAACGGCAGAAAGTCTTCGCCGGCAAACAGGGTCCGGCCCTGGGCATCTTCAAGAAAAATCCGCACATTTCCCGGACGTAAATCAAAGGTATTCCGGGCCGCATCCGCTGGAAAGGTGATCTCATACCCGAATGGAATTCCCACAGCCGTGTCCTGGTTTTCCGGATCATGGGGCATGGTCTGGCCATCCCAGCGAAGGATTTTTGTCATTTCGGGATTTTGGGGAATGGGAAACGACACCTGCCGGGTTTCCTGGTCCTGGATCTGTGTGGAAAAAACCGTGTCCAAATCCAGCCGGACCAAGGCGGATTCATAGGGCTGTCCGGAAAAATTTCTTAAAATGAGTTTCGCATCCAGATCCAGCGCGGTTTCCCGGGCATTGACCGTGGCCGTATAGGTGACCAGGCTGTCCAGACCGGCCGGCAGATAGGACAGGGTCATGGGCATGACCGCATCGTTGGGGCTGTAAACTTGCCATATCAGGCCGGCACCATCCGGAGGCAGAGCCGCAGACAGGACCCGGACCGATTCCGGGCCGGACAAAGGGATCAGCAGCACAGCATCCGGGTCCAGACGGACCCCGGACCAGGAAAAAGCCACCTGGTTGATGCCTTTGCCTAAAGAGATCTGATGATGTTCCTGGACCATGGCCGGATTATGATTCGACAGCCGGATATGAACCGCATCCGGTTGCGGCAGGATCCCTAAGCGGGTGTCCGCCGATAAAAGGGCCGGCAGAATCAGCCCGGTTGTCACCAGAGCCGAACAAATCATGAACCAAAAAGAGCAGGGTTTCATGAAGATGGAACCGGTTTTTGCTGCCATTGTCTGTCTCCTTGATATGTGGTGATCGTGTAATGGATATTTTTTTTGCCGGCCGGAGAAACCACGACTGAAAACTTGAACCGGTTCTGGTCGATGCGCTCAAATTCATCCTGACCCTGGATGCCGGAGATGGCATAATGGGGGTGGGGCAGGGTCTGGAACATGTCGATCCGGGCCGGGTGGTCGGAAAAATTGGCCACCTCAATGACCCGGGTCCGTACCTCGTCAAATCCGGACAGATTGTTTTTTTTATCAAATGTCAGGTGGGTTTTGACATATTTCATGACCTTAGGGACCACGGTGATCCGGGGATCAGGCCCCAGACGGAGATGATGGCGTTTGCCCAAAGGGATGTATTCCGCCGTGTCGGATCCGGCAAAGATCATGCCGCCGTTTGTATCAATGGCCTGAAACACCTTGACCTCACCGCCGGGAAGCGGGAACGATCCCAGACCGGAATCCGTGTCATTGGTAAAGGAAACCATCTGCATCACCCCATTGCCGAACCGTGAAGGGTCAAATACATGCAATGTGTCAACGGGCACGGATTCGGCTTCCACAAAGGTCAGCCGGTCGGACCAGCCGTTTAACAGAGATTTTTTGCCGTCAAGGGTATACACCATATAATCGGATGCCCGGGATTTTGTGATGGCCCGGGGTGCGGGAAAAGCGGCTTTTTCAGACTGAATCATCAGGGCAGGGGCGGATTCCAGCAACGCTTTTCCCCGGGCGATCATGTCCTGCTGCTGGTTGTCGGCTCCCCGGGTTTCAGGCCGGCCATAGGGAAACGGCTGGTTTGCCAGATCCGCGATCCGGTCCAAAAGATGAGTTTTGCCTGTTACCAGATGCACGATTGCATCGGGATAATCCATGCCGGAGCGGTTTTCCACCCGGACCTGGCCGGTTAATGTCATTCGGGTCCGGTCTTGGTACAGAACCGCCGTGTAATGGGGCTGCCAAAAAATACCCGGCGTGAAGTAAGAAAGGACCACTTCCGCCCGGCAGGGTTGTGTGGCCGACACATGCCAGATGGCCTGGTTTCTTTCCCGGGCCGGAAACTGGACCTGTGTGATTTCTAAAGGCAGGGATCTGTCGGAAATATCAAAGGACAATGAGGTGGGGTCGATGCGCGTGCCGGACCAGGAAAACCGGACCGGATTCATGCCTTTGGCAAAATAAAGGGTCCGGGTGTCTTTGATCAGGGTCAAGTCCGCGCTGCGGTAAATATAGGCCTCGATCTGCCGGGTTTCGGTCAGCACGGCTGTATCGATCCGGGCCTTGGCCGGCCCGGCGCATATCAAGGTGATCATCAAAGAAAAAGAAAAAAATAGCCGGAATGTCTGCCTCATTTTACTGCCTCCTGTCACAAGGGATGATTGTCTGATAAAATATCATACTGGTGAAAAAAGCCAAGGCATTTGTCCGTGGATTCTGGTGGGCGTTTTTTGATTCCCCTATCGTCTGTTTCTGAACCGGGATTTTTTGTGGTGGGTGACCAGCGGGGCCACGGGCGCGGGTTTTTCCTTGAAAAACGAGATGACCAGAAGACCGGAAAAAATAAGCAATGCCCCGATTCCGGTGACCGGGGTAAACACCTCATTCAGCAGCAAAACCCCTAAAAAACATCCGGTCAAGGGCTCCACCAGCATCAGCAGGGCCGTCATGGACACCGGCACCACGGACAACCCTTTGGCCAGGAGCAGGTAAGCCGCCGCCGTGGCCACCAGCCCAAGATACAGGATCACTGTCATGCCATGTGCGGTCATCACCGGGGAAAGATCTTCGAACAGCAGCAGCCGGGGAAGAACCATCACCGCGCCCACGCACAAGATAACGGCAATGCCCAAAATGGGGGAATGGTCTGCCACCACGGCTTTACTGCCCACCAGAGACACGGCATATCCGAATCCTGCGCCAAATGCCAGAAAAATACCCGTGGTGTCCACCTGCACCTCACTGCCGGCCACGCTCAACAGCACACATCCGGAAATGGCCAGAAGGGATGCGATAAACCAGGTCCGGGTCAACCGCTCTTTTTGAAACACAGCCCCCAAAAGCCCGGAAATGACCGGTGCCATGCAGATGGCCACAATGGTTCCCAAAGCCACACCGGTTCGGACCACGGCTTCGAAAAAACACAGCTGAAACATCACGATGCCCGAGGCGGCAACCAGAGTGGGAAAAACGGGGGGCCGAAACGCGGATAACCGGACGTTGCCGAAAATCAGGGCCATCATCAACAGGGCCGGCCCCCCGATAATCAGGCGCAGGGACCCGATGGTGGTGCTGGATATGCCGGCCGGGGCCAGGGCCTGGGAGGTGCCCGTGGTGCCGAACAGCACCGCGGCAAGGATCACCAGCAAAAATCCCTTGTACAATCTGGATGTTTCCATTATTTGAACCGGCTGTCCGATCGCTTTTCCACGACTTCCTTTTCGCTGGCCTGCATCCACCCGGAACAGCTGTCTGTGACAGCATCGAATTTTTCCATATAGGGCTTGATATCCAGCAGCGGGGTGCCGTTCAGCACATCGATATCCAGCACATGCAGCCGGTTTCCTTCAATTTTTTCCAGCCGGACAATGGAGATGCCGATGTGGTTGGGCCGCAGCGGAGACCGGGTGGCATACACGCCCCGGGACTGCGTATCCATGAATGGCACCACGGTCAGTTCGGTCCGGTTTGCCTTGTGAAATGAATAGATCAGGTAGATGTGGCTGAAACCGTCCAGATCTTCAAGTCCTGGTTGAAAGGCCGCATCCACCTGTATCTGTCCGCTGGTGCCGGCAGCCCCTTTGGGCTGTATGGGCATGTCTTCGATGTTTTGAAACGGCGTATGGATCACGCCGATGGGTGTCATTGGTTGCATGGGTCACTTGATTTTTTATAGGTTACAACGCAGCGTTTTTCAGCGCAAATTCCCAGTTGATGCGTTTGTCCAGCACGGCTTGGACATAGGCTTTTCGCTGGTTCTGATAGTCCAGATAATACGCATGTTCCCACACATCAATGGTGAGCAGCGGGGTCATGCCCATGGTGAACGGTGTGTTGGCATTGCCGGTATTCACGGCTTTTAGAACGCCGTTGTCTAAAACCAGCCAGGCCCAGCCACTGCCGAACTGGGAGGTGGCTGCGTCAAGCAGTGCATGTTTGCATGCATCCACGCTGCCGAAATCCTCTGTCATTTTGCGTGTCAACGCGGCCGGTGGTTCCCCACCGCCCCCGGGGCTCAGGCTGTGCCAGTAAAACGTATGGTTCCATACCTGGGCCGCATTGTTAAAAATGGCCGTGTCACCCGGTCTGCCCGCAGTGTTTGTGACAATTTCATCCAAAGACAGGTCAGCATACCGGGTGCCGGTGATCAGGCGGTTCAGATTGTTCACATATCCCTGGTGGTGTTTGCCATAGTGAAACGACAATGTCCGGGCGGTAATCACGGGAGCCAGGTCCGTGTCTGCATAGGGCAGGGCCGGCAGCACATGGGGAGAAGCCGCAGTGGCAAATGCGGCCCGGGGCAGTCCGGCCATGGCCAGGGAAGCGGCAGCCCCGGCGGAGAGGGTCAGAAACGTGCGGCGGTCCATGCGGGAGGTGTCCGGTTGTTTTTCATCAAATGATTTCATAAAAAAAATCCTCCATTCGGGTCTGATGATGTTTGACAGATCCTGTATAGTATCATCGGGATATGGATATGAACAAGTGGTTTCTTTCATGTTTTGATTGACAAGACAAAACCGGATTGCCTATTTTAAAGAATAACCCCTTGACCTGAAAAACGCTTTGACCAACAAGAGATGCAATGAATCAGCCGTTATTTTTTAAATTGCCGACCGTCACCCGAACCCGGCAGGGTTCCCCGCGACAAGTGGGATTTGAACTGGAATTCACAGGCCTGGATCTTGAGCAGACCACCCGGGTGGTGGAAACGGTGCTGGGCGGTACCCGGGTCCGTGAATCTGCGGCCGCCTGTGTGGTGGATGTTCCGGATTCAGGAGAATTCACGGTGGAGCTGGATTGGGATTTTCTGAAAAAAAAAGCGGCACAACAGGAATCCGATGGAACCGGGGACTGGATCGATCTGCTCAGCCAGGCAGCCACATGGCTGGTGCCCATGGAAGTGGTGTGCCCGCCCATTGATATGACGGCACTGGATCGTCTGGATCCGTTGATTCGCGCCTTGCGTGACGCCGGTGCAAAAGGCACGAAAGACTCCATGATTGCCGCGTATGGCGTGCATATCAACGCCGAGATACCGTCGTTGGATGCCCAAGTGGTGCTGGCGTATCTGCACGCGTTTTCATTGCTGCAATGGTGGCTGGTGGATGCCCATCAGGTGGATATGGCACGGCGCATCAGCCCCTATGTGGACCTGTATCCCGAGGCCTATCTGCAAGTGCTTTTTTCTTGTGATAAACCCGATTTCACGCAGATTGCCGCGGATTATCTGATTTATAACGCCAGCCGGAACCGGGCCCTGGATATGTTGCCCCTGTTGTCCTGTGTGCATGCCGACCGGGTTCAAAATGCCGTCACGGATCCAAAAATAAAGCCCCGGCCCGCGTTTCATTATCGATTGCCCAATTGCCAGATCGACCACCCGGACTGGTCCCTGGCCCGGCCCTGGAACTTGTGGTGGGTGGTGGAGGAACTGGCACAGCGCCCGGAGGATCTGACCCTGCTCAAAGAGCGTTTTTTGTCCCTGCACCGGCCCTTGATCGGGGTGAACCGCAGTGAATGGACCGCTTGGATGGACCGATGGATCATCGACCACGTGTCGGCGTAACCGGGTCTGTCCGCCGCTGGGCCCCGGCCTGGTGGGGTACGAAAACCGCCCTGTCTCTGGCCGGGGCGTCTGCCATGCGTATCAGCACCCGTCACGGCAATGCCGATGAAACCCTGGATGCATTAATTGTCGGGGGGGGCAATGATATTTCCCCGGAACATTACGACGGGGATCTCACCAGCCCCGTGTTCTATGATCCGGACCGGGACCTGCTGGAAATCCGGTGGATCCGGTATGCCCTGGATCACAAAATTCCGATGCTGGGCATCTGCAGAGGGGCCCAACTCATCAATGTGGTGCTGGGCGGGAACCTGCATCAGGACATCCGAAACTTAAGACACCTGACCTACAATCGGCCGGGACTGCTGCCCACCAAACAGGTGAAAATCGAACCAGCCGCCCGTCTGGCAGGCATTTGCGGCAAACACAATCTGCGGGTCAACAGCCTGCATCATCAGGCGATCCGAAAACCCGGCCACGGGCTTCACGTGGTGGGCCGGGATCTGGACGGCATTATTCAGGCCGTGGAAACCCGATCCGGTCAGAAGATCATCGGGGTGCAATGGCATCCCGAGTACCTGTTCTACCTGCCGGCGCAGTTCGCCCTGTTTCAATGGCTGGTCCGGAAGGAATGGGGATGATCTCTGTTCTGCTGCTCTTTGGTTCCGCGTTTCTGGCCGCCACGATTCTGCCGTTTTATTCCGAAGTGCTGCTGTTTGCCCTGCTGCGCCAGAGGCATGATCCCCATCTGTTGTTCTGGGTGGCCACTTTCGGTAATACCCTGGGGTCTGTGGTGAACTGGTGGATGGGGCGATATCTGCTGCGGTTCCAGCAACGGGCCTGGTTTTATTTCAGTCCGACCCAGATTGCCCGGGCCCAGGCCTGGTTTCAACGATATGGCATCTGGACCCTGCTGCTGGCCTGGCTGCCGATTGGCGGTGACCCGTTAACCCTGGTGGCGGGCATCATGAATGTCCGGCTCAAGGTGTTCATTGTTCTGGTGGCCGTGGGCAAAGGCCTGCGCTATGTGGCCGTGATCTGGTTCAGTGCCTGGTGGTAGATTCCGCTGACAGGACTTTCTGGATGCACACCCGGCCGATCACCATGTAAATTAACACCGATCCCAGAATGACGCCTCCGAACAATTCCTCGTTCCGGGTTTTCAGCACAAAGGCGATGATCACGATGACGGCCGCGCTGATGGTGTAAAACGCCGGTTTGGGCACCTGTTTCAGGATCAGACGTCCCAGATGGGCGAACCGGAGGGTACCCACCATCAGGCCGGTGGTCAGCAGCACCATGGGCCACACATACGGGGCGGGCAGCAGCAGGATGGCGCCCAGCAAAAGCAATGCCCCGGCCGGGCAGGGCAGGCCGTTGAATACGCCGGGTGGCAGGTCGGTGCGGTTTTTGTCCACAAACAGAAACCGGATGAGTCGAAACGCCACACCCGTGATATAGATCAGCGCAAACACCCAGGCCCAGGAATGGCCGATTTTCAGCAGCATATAGGCCGGAGCGATCCCGAAACTGACAAAATCCGCGATATCATCCAGGTATGGGCCGTATTTGGTGCCCCCGTGTTTTTCCGCCATGCGGCCGTCAAACAGGTCGAACAACTGTCCCATGATGATGATGATGACGGCCCGGCCGAAAAACCCCTGATAGGTCAACACCAGACTGGCCAGACCGCACAAGAAATTGAGCAGGGAAAGGATGTCCGCATACAGCCGGTTGGGAATGAATTTAAATACAATGGACGCACCCGAGAGAATGACACAGGCCAGCAGAATCTGGTTCCCCATGTGTATGATATGGGGGTTGGCATCCACCAGGGCACAGAAAATCACCAGGGCGAAACAGATGATGGCCTTGATCTTGCCGAAATTGTTGGCTGCACCGGAGCTCTTCATCAGGTTCAGGAGTCTGCGGGCGGCAAACTGGCCGAATATTTCAATACCCACCAGAATCCACACCAGTTTTATTGAAATAATCCCGGTATAGGCAAATCCCAGCAGCGGCGGCAGGTACGTCAGTTTATCGCACAAAGGATCCAGCCATTCACCTAAGCGGGATACCAGGTTGCATCCCCTTGCCACCAGTCCGTCCACGCCGTCCATGATAGCGGCAACGGTGAAAATGATGATGGCCGCCGATTGATAGTCTGTCGCAAAGTACAGAAAAAAACCGGCCATGGCCATGCCGGTCCGCCAGTAACAGATGGCATTGGGGTGCAGCAGCCACTGATGTGAAAAAACAAAGTCCTGCATGCGGTCTTTTTTCAGCATCCGGGAAAACCAGTAGTAGAAACCGGTCCCCAGGGCTGCGGCGATGCATATGACCAATAGTCGTTCCATAGGTGATGATATCCTGATAAATGGGGTGTTAAAAAAGACGGACAGGCTGTTTCTTACCAGATTCCGGCTGTTTTTGCAATGAATGGATTACAGAGTTGAAACCACCTGTCGGGGGGGTGTCAGATTTTTACCAGTCGTAACTCTCCCCACAGCCCGATATGTGTATCCTTGATAATGACCAGACCCTGAATACCGGATATCTGCTTGCCGGTTTCCAGAACCCCGGCAATATCGTCTCCCGTGAAGACCTGATTGGCCAGGCCTGTGGCAGCCGCATCCGAAAGCGTGCAGGATCGGGCCATGACCATGACTGCATCTGCCTGGCCAAAGCTTTTGGAGTGCCCGAAAGTGCCTGATGAGGTGCAGATACCGAAAGAAGCGGGCTGCCGGGGTATATGAATGCCTGTGGTCAGGCTGAAAGGGGAGTTGCCGGCAAAGATGGTCAACACGGTGTCGGTCCGGGAGTGGATGAAAATATCCCCCCCGTTTTCCACCACCACCTGGGAAGAAAAAGACAACAGATGCCGGCCCGTATATTCCGCCACGGCCCCGGCTACAGCTGCCATGGGACCTACGTGTGCCGCATGTGCCGCAGCTCCCATATTCCGGATGATGGGAGGGGCTGTGGCTGGCACGGTCATGGGTTCCAGGGATGTTTTAAAATCGGGATTTTCTGCAATATAGTTCTGAATCTGCTGCCGGCACCGGGTCACGGCCCGGATGGCCGGGTCGGACAGGTCGGTGTCGGCCTGAATATGCAGGTTGGTTTCCTGCACGGTGATTTCAAAGGCGGTCAGTCCCTGTTTGTGGTGCTGCTGCCGGTAAACGCGGCGGTTGTCAAACATGGTCCACGGGGTGGGGCCGCAAAGGGGCCGGTGCCTGGCGGATAAAATAGGAATCCGTCATGCCGGAGATGAAATCCCGCACGATTTGGGGCAAAGAATGGGTGTTTCGGTATGTGTCGGACAGGCCGGACAGAAATTGTGTAAAAATGACAGAGGATGGGTTGTCCGTTTCCAGATCCGTGAGATACTGGTGAAACAGATGATCATAAATGATACTGATGGTTCCTAAATGCTGCTTGATAGCCGGGTTTTTATAGATATGGCGGTAATTGAATGCTTTCAGGGTTTCCAGGGCATCAGCTATCTCGTCTGAAAACCCGATGAACGGCTGATCCAGGCTGGTGGCAATCAGGTCGGTCACCAGATTAAACACAATGGTGCCGTTGGTGGTTCCCAGAAGGGTGCGGCAGGTGTCCGGAATCCGGTCCCGGGTGATCAGGCCCAGACGGATGCCGTCTTCCAGGTCCCGGCCGATATAGCTGATGGTGTCTGCCATGCGCACCACACATCCTTCCAGGGTCATGGGTGAAAATCCGATGTGTTCGGTTTCAAGAAACCTCTGAATCATGGCATCTAAATCATCAAACGTGCGGGGACCATGGGGGAAAAGTTTTCGGACATGGGTTTCGCCGTCATGGCATAACATGGCATCCAGGGTCTGGAGGCTCAAGTTCCATCCGGCCCCATTGCGTTCGATTCTGTCCAGAAACTGAATGGTCTGGACATTGTGGTGAAAGTATCCGGCCTGGTGGGCGTGGGTGATCCGGGATAAAAACCGTTCGCCATCATGACCGAACGGCGGATGGCCGATGTCATGGCCTAAGGCGGCGGCTTCGATCAAATCCTGGTTGAGCCGCAGGTGCCGGCCGATGGTCCGGGCCACCCGGGACAGCAGCTGCACATGCAGGACCCGGTGGGTGAGATGATCGTTTCGGATCAGGGAAAATACTTGTGTTTTGTCAATGTAGCGGGTGAACGCCAGGGAATTGAGAATCCGGTCGGCATCCTGGCTGAACGCCTGGCGGTATTCATTGTCAGACCGGTTTTCCGGATGCCGCCGAACCGCGGCCCTGGAAGGGCAGGCCAGGGATTGCAGGGCATTCTGTTCGATTTTGTCCAGAAGCGGCTGCAGATCCCTGGTTTTTTTCACGCGGTCATTCAAGGCAATCCCTGAATTACAATTGTTTGGTGATGTTGTCCACCACTATGGAAAATGCCTGGGTGAACGGGGTTTCCTTGTCCTGGAACATAATGGGGACGCCCTGATCACCGGATGCGACCACCCCGGTGTCAAAGGGAATGGATCCCAGAAAGGTCAGGCCGAATTGTTTGGCCGTTCTTTCCCCCCCGCCGTTCATGAACAGTTCAATGGATTCGCCGCAATGGGGACACTTGAATCCGGACATGTTTTCCACAATCCCTAAGGTTTTGAGCTTCACTGTTTTGCAGAATGAAATGGATTTGCGGATATCGGCCAGCGCTACTTCCTGGGGGGTGGTCACGATCACACCTAAGGCTTCGGGAATGGTCTGTACCACGGTCAGCGGTTCATCCCCCGTGCCCGGAGGGGCATCGATGATCAGAAAATCCAGCTCCCCCCAGTTCACCATGCCCACGAACTGCTGAATCATGCCGGCTTTGGCCGGTCCCCGCCATATGATGGCCTGATTTTTGTCCTGCATCAGGGCCTGGACGGATACGACCTTGAGATTTTCATTTACCTGCTTGGGAACCAGGCGCTGCTGGTCCGGGGTGATGTCCAGCAGTTCGGTCATGCCCAGCATCTGGGCGATGGAAGGCCCATGCACATCCACATCCATCAAACCGGTTTTATATCCTTTTTTGGACAACACGGCCGCCAGATTGGCGGACACACTGCTTTTACCGACGCCGCCCTTGCCGGACAACACAAATATCTTGTGTTTGATCCTGGCCAGATTGTCTTTTATCATGGCCTGTTGTTCCTGCTGTTTTCTGGCCATTTCATTGTTCTGGGACGACTTCTGGGCTTTGTCTACACTGTCGTGAATCATTTATCTTAATACTCCTTTTAAGAGGTATGTGGTTGAAATCAACACCTATTATGGTCATAATCCAAAGGGTGTCAACTGGAAAACCGATTCTTTCACCGGGATGTCCGGCCAGAATCGCGTGATGGAGATGCGGACCTGCTGCCCCTTGCCGTCGGCAATGGTCAGATCCACGGGTATCTGCCGGTGGTCCATCCTGTCAAATTCATGGTACTGAATCTCATAGCGGATCTCATCTTGTCTGTTTTTCAGGCGCAATGCTTTCAGCGGCTGGTCTGATGCCAGAAGTAACTCCTGGAATTGTGTTGTAAATTTTTTGTGGAGTTGAATTCGGAAGCGGTCTTCAGACGAAAACCAGGCATCGCTGAACCGCTGGATGGGAATCTGCCCCAAAAGCACGCGGACCAGGTCAGACAGCTTTAACGGCACACCCGTGAAAGGTTCCAGGTCCGGATCACTGGAAGTTGTGGTATGGGGGTTGTGCCGGCCGGTGTGAGAAACAAACGTGACTGTTTTGCCGTCTGCAACAATGGTTTCCACGGGGCTGGCCAGGGCCGTGAACGTGACCCGGACCCGGTCCGGAGACTGGGCAGCCCAGGCCATTTGAAACGTCTGGACCCCGGTGTTGGATGCCACCCGCAAATGACCGGTTCCTTTGCTGGTGACGATCTCCTGGTTCAAAGTGCGCACTTTTTCTGCGGATTCATGGGCTTGAGCATCCAGGGCCGGATCGGTCTGGGGCCGCGGCATACCGCATCCGGACAGACAGGCAAAACACAGCAGGCAGACAAAAAAAAGAGCAGGCAGAGATTTCATGGGGTCACAGTATTTGAGTCCAGCGCATCCGAGTTCTGTATCTGCTGTTCCAGTGTCATGATTTTTTCTGTGACCCGGGAAATGAGGTCCGTATCGGATTCTTCAGCCTGGGCCAGTGCTTTATGAAAAGTCTTGAGGGCTTTGATCTTTTGGCCGGTTTTGAGATAGGCATCTGCCAGATGGGCTGCTATAATGGCTTCATAATCGGTCAGTTCCGCGGCCCGTTCCAGATACCCCACAGCTTTGTCGAACTTGCCCTGTTGAAAATACACCCATCCCATGCTGTCTAAAATATATCCGTCGTTGGGTTTGATTTCCAGTGCTTTTCTGATGAGCACTTCTGCGTCATCCAGGTGAATCCCCAGATCTGCATAGGTATAGCCCAGATAATTGAGTGCTGAGGCATCTTCCGGGTCCAGACGGATGATTTCTTTCATGGTGGCGATGCTCTCATCCTTGAGCCCGGCCTTGTCCTGGACCGCACCTAAGCGGAACAGCAACGCCGTGTTTTCCCGTGCGTTTTCCAGTCCTTTGGAAAGCAGGGCCATGGCTTTTTCCAGCTGATTTTCATTTTCATAAAACGCCGCCAGATAGGTGATGAAATCAATATCGTCAGGTGCCTGCCGGTGATGCTGCTCCAGAAACGCCACAGCTTTTTCGGTCTGGCCGATCTCCCGGTACAGAAACGCCAGGGTCAGCTGGGTTTTTTTATACTGGGGATGGGCCGGCGAGACCTTGAGATAGTGATCAATGGCCTGCTCTGGTTGCCCGTTGGATTCATGGGCCAACCCTAGAAAAAAATTAAAATTGTCATTGTCCGGATCTGCTGCCAGCATCCCTGAAAATACAAGCACCGCATCGGCATACCGGTTTTGCGACAAATACAGATCCACTGCGGTCATCAGCAGGCGGTTGTCATGCCGGGCCTGATCTCCCAGGTCCATGAACTGTTGTGCTGCAAGCGTTGTTTGCCCGGTTTGATGTAACAACCGTGCAGTTTCCAGCAACGCCCGGTCGTTTTCAGGTTCAATGTCCAGTATCTGTTCATACATGGCAAGCAGTTTGTCCGGATCTGGTTTGCCTGCCGGGTTGTCCGGGTCCTGAAGGATGTCCACCAGCCGCAATCGGGGTTCGATCAGATCCGGTTCCAGATCGATGGTCGCTTGAAACGCCTGGGCCGCCTCCGTGTAATTTCCGGAAAGAAAATGGGCTTCACCCAGATAGAAATGGGCCACATAATAGTCCGGCAAACGGTCCGCCATTTGGGAGAACAACGCCAAAGCGTCCGGAATCTGCTGGTTTTCCATATAAATTTTGCCCAGCCGCAGATAGGTTTCCCGGTTGTCCGGAGCCAGTTCAAGAATCCGCTGCAACAGCGAGGGCATGTTTTTTTCCCGGGTGTCGTCTTTTTTCAGGCGGGCCAGCAACAGCAGGTTTTCCACATTATCGGGATTCTCAGCCACCAGGGATTCAGCCAGAGCCAACGCAGTTTCCTCCTGATCCATGCTTAAATATATCCGGATCAGGTCCCGTTTGAGAAACGAGGCGTCCGGATCCAAGTCAATGGCTTTTTTAAGGGCCGCCATGGCATCATCGATCCGGTTCTGCCGGTGCAGCATCAGAAACGTCAGATAATGGTACCGGGCCGACATCTCTGGATCCCGGCCCGGAGTCCCGGGTGCAAACATGTCGTCAGGACAGGAATTGATGGACAATCGCGTATCCGGAGCCGGTTCAACCGGGCAGGCATCGACCGGGGCTGCCGGGGTGTGTTGGATCCGGCTGCATCCGGATCCAGTTAAAAGAATCAACAAAATTAAAAGCGTATGAATCGTTGCCTTGGTCATGGAAAAAGTCACCCTGTCTCGGTTGGGTTATAAGGTATGGTCATACATGTCGAAATCAGGCATGTCTTTTCTGAAAAATGTTTTCATTTTTTTTAAAATATTGTTTTCAATCTGTCGAACCCGTTCCCGGGAAATATGGTAGGTTTCCCCGATTTCCTGAAGGGTCTGGGGGGAATCGGAAAAAATACGCTTTTCAAAAATTTCCATTTCCCGGTCATTGAGGGTGCGTTTGAATTTTTTGACCTTGGTGTGAAGGATGCCTTCAATTTCCTTTTTGGCCATCTGGTCCTCGGATGAATCCGATTCCGTATTGATGAATTCAATCCGCTCAGTATTGGAGTCGTTTTTCAACGGTTCATCCAGAGACAGGTCCCAGTTGGCCAGGCGCTGGTCCATGTCCACCACTTCTTTTTCAGATACGCCCAGACGGTCGGACAACAGTTTGGGTTTGGGATCGAATCCCTGTTCAATGAGCTGCTGTTTTTCTTTTTTCAACCGGAAAAACAGTTTGCGCTGCCCCTGGGTGGTCCCGATTTTCACCATTCGCCAGTTGTCCATGATAAATTTGAGGATATACGCCTTGATCCAGAAAGAGGCATAATAGGAGAATTTGACATTTTTATAGGGATCGAATTTTTTAACCGCCTGAACCAGCCCGATATTCCCTTCCTGGATCAGATCCAGCAGATTCTGCATCCATACCCGCTGGAATTCCAGGGCGATTTTCACCACCAGCCTTAGATTGGATGTGGTCATGATATACGCGGCTTCCTGATCCCCTTCTTCCTGAATGCGTTTGCCCAGATCGATCTCTTCTTCCCGGGTCAGCAGCCGGTACCGGTTGATTTCATTCAGATAGCTTTGAATGGGATCGGATTTGACCAGGGCTTTGGTGCCGGCAGCTCTGGCTTTGGGCACCGGAAGAAGAAAATCTTTTTTGGTTGACCGTTTGTTGTCTGTCTCAGATTGATTCTGATGGGATGTGTTTGTCATTCAATGAACTCTCAGTCTTAACAGATATTAAAAAGAATATTATACCATTATCATTTTGAGTATTAAAGTAATAAATTTATTTATCGGGAAGGACAAAGACGGGTCTGTTTTTTTTCTGGACTTTTTCAGGCCATTCTGTTACAAGAATCGACTGTTGCGCCTGTAGCTCAGCTGGATAGAGCAACGGACTTCTAATCCGTAGGCCGCAGGTTCGAATCCTGCCAGGCGCGCCAATCAAATCAAAATCTAAAGAGATGGCCACAAGAGGGCCATTTTTTTCAAACATACTATTCAAATTATCCCATCATAGGTTGACAATAATCAGTATTTAGGTTTACAATAATTTTGCTTAAGGTTGACAATAAATCACGAGAGGGCCAGATGGCAAGATTAAGAAAACGTGGGGAAACGATTCGGCAGTTCATCCTTGATAATGTTGAACATCATCCTTCCGATATAGTTCAGATAGCTGCAGAAAAGTTCGATGTTTCGCGACAGGCAATAAATAAACATATCCGGCAACTGATAGAACAAAAAACACTGATTATGGCCGGACAAACAAAGGACCGCAGGTATGGGCTTCCTCCAATCAAAGAAGTGACAAAAACATTTCCTTTGGATAACACCCTGCAGGAGGATGTGGTCTGGCGGAATGAAATATCTGTTCTGCTTCCCGGTTTCCCAGACAATGTCATTGAAGTGTGGAACTACTGCTTTACAGAAATTCTCAATAACGCGATAGATCATTCATCAGGACAAATGGTCACGATCGGCTTCAAAAGAAATGCTGTCAGCACTGAAATACATATCCTTGACGACGGGGAGGGTATATTCAAAAAAATTCAGCGGGAAATGGGGTTGCTGGATGAACGCCATGCTGTTTTGGAATTATCCAAAGGAAAGCTCACAACTGATCCATCACGGCATACAGGAGAGGGCATTTTTTTTTCTTCAAGAATGGTCGATGACTTTGAAATTTTATCTGGGGGCGTATTTTTTTCACATAAACATACCGAAGAATCTGATTGGATTCTTGAGAGATACCAGCCAGGCAAAGGCACTGGGGTTTATATGAAGATGAAAAACAATTCTTCCAGAAGCGTAAAAAAAGTTTTTGACGCATACACCACTTCCGAAGATTATGGTTTCAATAAAACGATAGTGCCTGTCCGTCTGGCGCAATACGGAAACGAAATGCTGGTATCCCGGTCGCAAGCCAAAAGGCTTTTGTCACGAATTGATCGTTTTAAAACTGTGATCCTTGATTTTAAGGGAGTCGATTCCATAGGGCAAGCGTTTGCTGATGAAATATTCCGGGTGTTTGCAATGAAAAATAAAGACATCAATCTGCTGCATGTTAACGCATCCAGGGAAGTGGAGCAGATGATCATGCGTGCACTTTTAAAAGCGGATTGATTTTTTCATGAATTTCACCATTCGGATCAGCATTTCACCGCTGATGCCGACCATTCTCACGGATATGCACCTGACCGGGGATCAGGCCGGCTTTTGCCGCATTGTCCAACATCGGATCCAGTCAGACCCGCAACGTGGCTGTTTCGTTTACGATCCCGGCCGCCTTTCTGGTGGGCGGCGGGGTAATACCCGGCATGATCGGTATGTTAAGTGAAAACGGGTATTTTCCCGCCGGGTTTGTGGTGACTGGCATATTGATTCTATCGGGTGCAATTCTGCCCGGGTTCCTGAAATTTTCGTCCCAGGAGGGCGGCTACCCGGATGAGTCCGGGTAGCCTATTGGTTTATCAGGCAAATTTGGCGATCATTGATTCCGGAATATCCGCTTTTTTCCTTGCGCCGATGGCGTAATAGTACAAAGGTTCGCCTTCAATGGACAGGCGGTGCCGGTACCGTTCCAGATGATAGATATCCATGTAGTTGGAGAAAATCAGTTCCCGGATCATGCGCGAAAATCCGGCATCATCACTTTCGTTAAGAAAGGTTTCCTTGATGTTGAATCCCACCCATCCCGGAGATTGAATCATATTGAACGCTTCTATGAACGCTTTGGTCGGGATATCTCCGAAACCTAAAGCCGCCACCACGGTCAGGCAGTTCAGGGACCAGGACAGGTACTCTTCTCTTTCATCATCCGTCAAATTACAGAAATCACTGATATAATAGGCATCGTACAAATGGGGCCGATCCCGTTCAGTGGCGGTTTTGGCTTCAGGGATGATATCCACGCCGATGAGCCGGGAAACCCCGAATTGTTTAAAGGCATCGCCCATCAGCCCGTTTCCGGCCCCCAGATCCAAAACCCTGAGTTCACTGAAATTTTCATCGGTCTGGTTGAGGGCGGATTTGAGAATTTGTGCCACTTTTGTGGGGGAACTGCATTTGAGACGGTCATAAAAAATTTGTTCATACAGTCCGGGCATATTGTAGATCTGGTCATAATCATGAAACCGGATCTTTTTTTTCTCTTTATCCGGTGAAACCAGATAAAAATAGGCTTCATCCTGGGCCAGACTTCCTGCAGATGCCTGGGGGAATTGAATACGATGTCTTTTCGGGGTTTGCATAGGTCTCCTTTTTTCGGGTTTTTTTCAACCTCCGCCGGGATAGTATCTGTCGGCGGATTCCTTATTTGATTTTTTACATATCTACATATTTAGATACATTATTTTGTACAATAACATGTCAGGGCATTGAATACAAGGGGGAGATCATTTGCCCGGCCTAGCCACAGCCATATGGTTGCGGATCAGCGGGTCACGGCGGTTCCCCGGTAATGAAACCCGGATATGCGGATGGGGCTGACATACCCGGCATCCAGCCCCTGGATGGCGAATCCGCTGTCCCTGATCAAGGCCGGGATGGGCCGGTTCAGATGACACCCGCCGGACACCGGTTTCCACAACGGGGTCAGGCGGTCCTGCCACCGGGAAACATCGATATCCGGGGCCCGGCCATGCTCACAG
This sequence comes from Desulfotignum sp., assembly GCA_021737695.1. Lineage (GTDB taxonomy): Bacteria > Desulfobacterota > Desulfobacteria > Desulfobacterales > Desulfobacteraceae > Desulfotignum. Next base: position 18,302 of record JAIPDL010000049.1, read on the forward strand.
AAAAGCAGCCGGCCCGAAGGTTTCAACACCCGCCGCATCTCTGCCAGGGCCTGCCGGATATCCGGGATGGAACATAAGGTATAGGTCACCACGATGGTGTCGGCACTGTGTGAGTCCAGGGGAAGCTGTTCACCGGAGCCAGTCATCAGATGGACGGGGAACGGCTGTCGGGCCGGGAATTCCGGGATCATGGCCATCAGTGTCCGGCTGGGATCGATGCCCCATACGCATGACACAGACTTTGGATCGTAGAACGGCAGGTTCAGGCCGGATCCGATGCCGATTTCCAGAACCCGTCCTCTGGCCTGGGGAATGATTTTTTTGCGCTGGCCCGTGATGTCATTGTGGGCGCAGACCCGGTGCATCAGTGTTGGTAGAATGAATCGGTGATACAATCCCATGTGTCTGCCTTTGAATCGGGGTTCAATTGGTTGTCATCATGTAAGAGCAAATCGCCAAGACCGGAGGCCCTGTGGGTCCGCTGCTTCACGGCAGCAGCCAGAAGGTCGGTGGAGGGGCCTGCCAGGGTGAAAAAGGTCCGGGCCCGGGTGATGCCGGTGTAGACCAGTTCCCGGGTCAGCACGGGGCTCAGGGTGTCGGGCAAAACCAGGGCCGTATGATCGAACTCCGATCCCTGGGATTTGTGAACGGTCATGGCATACACGGTTTCCACGGCCCCGAGCCGGGAGGGGAGCACCTGTTTCAAAGAGCCGCCGGCCATGGGAAAGACCACCCGCAGTGCCTTTTCCGACAGATTTTTTTTTTTCAACAACGCATCCGCGTCCCTGACCGGTCCGGTGCCGGGCATTCCCCTGGTGGTTTCGCTTTCATGGTCCTTATGGCCGCCGGCAGTGTCCACTTCCAATACAATGCCGATGTCCCCGTTCATGAGCCCCAGTGTGTAGTCGTTCCGGGTGACCATCACGGGCCGGCCCGGATACCATCCCCGGGTGGTCCGGATCAGTCCGGCTTTGTAGAGAATCTGGGCCGCAATCTGGTTAAGCCCGTCCACGCCCCAGTCTCCTTTGCGAACCGGGCTCAGCAGCTGAAACCGGTTGAAACGCCCCAGAACGGCCCGGAACCAGTCGTCTTCCGACGGCCAGGCCCCGGCTCCTTTGGCCATAATCTCAAGATATGCCCGGTACCCGGCCGGCTGATCCGCAGCATGGGGAAAGGCTTCTGGGTTGCCGTCCAGCACCAGGCTGCGGAATCGGGCATCTTCACACGAATGGATCACAGGATGGGAAATATCGGCATACCCCTTTTCCCATATCCGTACGACCTGGTTGCCATCGCCCTGGTTCACTGCCCGGGCCAGATCCCCGATACCGCTGTTTTCATGGAACCGGTGGCTTTTTCGCAACACCACGATCCGCTGGTCCAGGCTGGTTCCGAGGCCTGAAAACGCGGACAGATCGTATCCCGTGGCCTTTTTGATGAAATCCACGGTTTCGGGCCGATAGCAGGGTTTAGATGCATGGGTGCAGATATCCCCGAGCACGGACCCGGCTTCCACAGAGGCCAGCTGATCCTTGTCACCCAGAAGGATCAGCCGGGCATGGGGCGGCAGGGCACCCAGCAGGGCATCCATCATTTCAAGGTCGATCATGGATGCCTCGTCCACAACCAGGAGATCCACATGAAGCCGGTTGTTTTGGTTGTGGACAAACTGCCGGGAATCATGACGCGTGCCCAACAGCCGGTGAAGGGTGGTGACTTCGGTGGGCATATGGGCCTGGAGGTGCGTCGGCACAAGATCCATGGCCCTGGATATGGATTGCGTGAGCCGGGCCGCAGCCTTTCCCGTGGGGGCGGCCAGCCGGATCCGCAGCCCCTTGCCCCGGGCCAGGGCGATGCCCTGAAGCAGTCCCAGCACCTGGACCACAGTGGTGGTCTTGCCCGTGCCGGGTCCTCCGGAGATCACGCTGAACCGGGAACGGGCCGCGACCGCCGCTGCCACGCTCTGCCAGTGGATGGCGAGTTTGTTCTTTTCTTCAGGGGTTCTCAAATCAGCAAATAGTTCATCCAGGCGGTTTTCCAGATCATCGGGCACGGGGAGTGACTGTTTTGCCCGATCGAGAATTTCCCGGGCCACCTGCCGGGTATACTGCCAGTACCGCCGCAGATAAAGACGTCCCCCCTGCAGCACCAGGGGGGTGGTTTCCGTGTCTTTGCCTACCAGGGCCGATCCGGCCAACTGTTCCATCCAGGCCGCCGGTGCAAGATCACAGAGAATCCGGGAGGGTTTGGCCGGCATGTCTTCTCCTCTCTCTCCTTCCGGGGGAAGGGAAAGGGTGCCGTCGGGATCGGCCAGGGCTTTGTCAATATCCAGGCAGATATGGCCCCGCCCCAGCTGGTGGCTGGCAAAGGCCGCCCCGAGAAGCACCAGAGAAGAGGCCAACGGATCTTTGCGAAGCAAAAACATCACAAATGCCCGGTCAATGGGCCGGAGCCACCCCCGGTCCGTCCAGGTATGAATCAGGTCCAGTACATCAGCAAGGGGCATCATGGGATTGCTTTTCCTTGAATAATCGATCCAAATCATGGATCAAGGCTTTAGGGGGTTTGTCCGCATACACACCGGTGCCGGATGCATTCACCCCCCTTAAAAACAGATACACGGCACCGCCCACATCCCGCTCGTAGTCATAATCTTGAACACGGGCCCTGAGCAGCCGGTGAAGGGCCAGGATATACAGCACGGATTGAAGATCATACCGGTGTCCTGCCATGGCATGGGCCATGGCATCCGGGTCGTAGGCCGCGGCATCTTCGCCTAAGTAATTGGACTTGTAATCCAGGACAAAATACCGGCCCTCATGGCAGAAAACCAGGTCGATGAATCCTTTGAGCATGCCGTTCACCCGGTCCTGCCGCAGCACCGGCCGGACTATGCCGGGCAGCACGGCATCCGTCACCAGCCGGTCCAGATCCTGGATGTCTACCTGGTGGGCGGCAAAGAGAAATTCCATTTCCGCCCGGCATTGATCCGCGCCCAGACCGGACAGGGTAAGGGTGGTTTCCGGCAGATAAAGCGGCGTTTGCAGCAGTTTCAACAGCCAGTTAAAAAGAACATTGGACCAGGCATCCCACCCCCGTCGGCTGCAAAGGGATTCGATTTTATCCCGGGTGGCGGCAGTATCCTGAACGACCCGGTCAAATCCCGTGTGTGCCGCCCATTCCAGCATATCATGGAGAAAGGTTCCCGGCTCAGGGCCCCGGGCAAACGTGTGGATGGATCGGGCCTTGAACAAGACATCCGGGGACAAACGTTCTTCTCCTGCGGCTTCCTGGAGCTGGTCCTGTGCCGGAGAATCCGGAGAGTCCGGAGAAACCTCGGCCGTGTCATCCAGCGAAACGCCGCCCTCGTCCCAGGCATCTACCTCTGCATCTATTCCTGCCTCTGCCCCGGTGTCCGCCCCGATTTCCGCGCCAGCCTCGGGCATGGCAGCCCCGGTGAGTATCCCGGAATAACTGGTGATCCGCCAGTGTTTCGGAATGGTCCCCAAAAATGTTCTGGCAGGCAAAAGCACCTGATGGTCCGGCTCCGGCGCTGCAATCTCCAGGGCCAGATCCGGCAGAGGGGTCACACAAACAGCATCACAATCGCCTTTGACCTCTGCAAGAACGGACGGCAGTTCAGCCGCAGGGATCATCTCTCCTCCCTTGAGCAGATAGCCGATGCCGGACGCGTGCAAATCCGAGATCTCCCCGGATGCTTTGGTGACCCTGCCCATGACCCCCATGCCCAGCCAGCAGGCGTGGCAGGCCCGGGTCAGGGCCACATAAAGCATGCGCAGGTCCTCGGCTAGCCGTTCCTGATCCGCGGTCTCAAGGTCTTCGGGTCCCGGGTTCACCACCATCCGAACCGTCCCGTCCGGATCATGGATTTTTACCATGGGAGAATTCTTTGCGGTCTTCTTTCTGAAACTACATATAAACGGAAGGAACACCAAAGGATATTCCAGGCCCTTGGCTTTGTGGATGGTCACCACCCGGACCAGGGCCTGGTCGCTTTCCAGGCGGAGGATCTGATCATCACCCCCTCCCTGTGGGTTTTCAATCTGCGCGGCCAGCCACCGGATCACGCCCTGTTCGCCGTCCAGGTATGCGGCGGCCGCCTGGAGCATTTCCGCCAGATGGAGCACATTGGTGAGCCGTCGTTCCCCGAAAGGGTCTGCCAGCATTTTGGCCCCTGCGTTGAAGGCAAAAAGCAGGGCCCGAACCATGGGCAGCACACCCTGGTGGTGCCAGATGTGCTGGAACTGTTTGAACCGCTCCAGCATTTCCTCCCGGGCTAGTTCATCCTGGTTGAGCCGGTCCAGGGCTGTAAAGGAGAGATCCAGCATTTGTGTGGCCAAGGCCGTTCTGACCCGGGCATCATTTGACGGATCGGCGCAGGCCTGGAGAATATACAGCAGGGACAGGGCTTCCGGGGTTTCGAACACCGATTCCCGGTCCGACAGATACACGGATTTCACCCCACGCTCTGCAAGGGCCGACCGAATGGCCGCCGCTTCCCTGCTGTCCCGGACCAGAACGGCAATGTCCGAGGGCCTCAGCGGGATGATCTCCCTTTGCGGTTCAACAAATCCGGCCCGGCAGGGGGTCTGTCTCCCCAGGTTGATCAGCCGCGTGATCTCCTGGGCACCTGCCCTTGCCATCCGGACAATGTAGCCTTCCGGCCCGGTCTTTTTCACAGGGCCGTCCTGGTCCATCTGCCACAGGGTCATGGCCGGAACAGGCCGGTCCTCCTTCAGAAACGTTTCCTGCCTGCCCCGGGCTGTAACCGGCTCAAAAGGGATCTGATCCCTGAACAAAAACGCCCCCCGGGCAAGATGGGATGCCCGGCTAAACACCTGGTTGACCGCCGCCACCATGGGCCGGGTGGACCGGTAATTTTTCTCCAGGGTATAGTGCCGTCCGCTGGTATCCAGCCGTGCCTTGAGATAGGTATGGATATCGGCGCCTCTGAAGGCATAGATGGCCTGCTTGGGATCACCGATCATGAAAAGCCCCGTGTTTTCAGCATTCAGATAAATCGCACCAAAGGACTGATACTGGATCGGGTCCGTGTCCTGGAACTCGTCGATCATGGCGACGGGAAACTGTTCCCGAATCACTTTGGCCAGGCGGTTTTTGCCGGATCCGGGCCGGGTCAGGGCCTGGCCCAGCCGGGTCAGCAGATCATTGAATCCCATCCGGGACAACCGGTCCTTGGCCGCGGCCATTCGGTTGTGGATTTCGGCTGCGGCGTGGTACATCAGGGCCTGTTTGATATCCATGGATGCCAGGACCTCATTGAGCCGGTCCAACGCATCATAGGCCGGATGGTCCGGGGGGGCATTGTTTTTGGATGTCCCGTCCGCCAGCCCTTTGGATGACAGTTTATCCAGCACCGGTTCGTCCGGCAGCGGGCCGGCATGGTTTGCCCATTGATCCAGTTGTTCCACCCAGCTGTCAAGGGAGGGTTTTCGATACTTGTTGTTGTTCAGGATCTTGTCTGCCCGGGCCTTTTGCACCTGTTTCACGGCCGTGTCAAAATCCGATGCCCAGACCCGCCGTGCCGTCTCTATGGCCTGCATGCGCCGGCGGATCATGTCAAACGGGTCCTCGGCCCGGATCTGGCCGGCATATTCCACGGCATTGATGATGGGCTTCACCTGTTTGAGCAGTTCCTGGGGGGTGGAGATCCGGGCTGCGGCAATGAACTGGGACAGCGTCTCAGCGCTGAGGGGATAAAACCCGGCCCGCCAGAAATCACAGGCCGCTTCTTCCAGCAGGTCCTGGTCGCTGGGGGCCAGTTCCAGATCAAACAGGGACAAACTGTCAAAGGCGTGCTGCCGGAGCATGCGCTGGCACCAGGCATGGATGGTGTGGATGGCGGACTCATCCATCCACTGGGCTGCCTGGTCCAGGCGCATGGCCATGGCCGGCAGGTCATCGGGATCGTACTCGTTTCTCAGATCCGCCAGAAAGGGATCCCCTTCACCGATTCCCCTGAAAAATCCGGCCGCCTCGGCCAGCCGGGTTCGAATCCGTTCCCGGAGCTCTTCCGTGGCCGCATTGGTAAAGGTGACCACCAGGATTTCCGGCGGGGTCAAGGGCCGGGAAAACCCGTTGCTTTTCCCGTGTCCCAGGACCAGCCGAAGATAGAGCGCCGCAATGGTGTAGGTCTTTCCCGTGCCGGCACTGGCTTCGATGAGCCGGACCCCGTTCAGCGGAAAGGTCATGGGATGTAAGGGTGCCACCATGGCTATGCCTCCTTTTCCGGGACCGGGTCCAAAGCCAGTACCAGGGGCTCATACAGGGTCTGGCAAAGGGAAACAAACTGATGGTCATGGGCCTGCCATAAATTTTCAAACCCGGGATAGGCGCTTTGCAGACAGGGATCATACGCCAGTTCGCCGCCGAAGTTGTACCCGTCCCCTTCATATGCCCTGGCTGCCGCAGCCTTTGCCTGGTCCTCCTCTTTGGACATCCGGGCATGGGCATAGGCCAGCCCGGTTCTGGCCGTTACGGGCAGCGACCGGCGCAGCCCCCTGAACAGACAAAGGGACATGGCCGAGAGAATCTCTCGGGCCCGGGATGGTTCCATGGGCAAAAGAGACACGGTTTTGTCCGGTGCCACCAGATGACTGGCAAGATCGATGCCCCGGGCGCAGCCGGCCACATGTTTCACCCAGAGTCCTGCCAGGGGGTGCAGCAGGCTGATCTTTGCCTTGCTTCCCATAATGGATTTCGGATAAAACTCCCACCGGGCAAAGCGGGCCGGGCCGCCGGACGGGCCGGCCCCGTCACCGATATTGCCACCGGTTCCGTTACCGCAGTCGGCACCGGTCCCGCCAGACGTATGGATCTCATACACTTTGTCCAGCCAGTCATCCAGGACCACCGGGGGCATCTCTTCCGATGCAATGGTCAGGGAGATCTCCATGGGATCGCAGGCACAGGGCCATCGGTCCAGCAGGGCCTGGTGGCTGTTAAGCATATCCATCACCGGTGCTGCAAGATCCTCTGCGGCAAGACGGCCAAACCCGGCCATGGGCAGATCCCCGGTCCGGGTCAGGCGGCGGGTCTCTTCTCCCACGGCGGCATGGGCATCTGAAGGCCGTGCATGGAGCCCTGCTTCCAGCAGCTGCCTGCCCAGCCCGAACGGGGCCAGGGCATCCAGGGCAAAGGGTTCTTGATCCCGGCCGGTCACAGCCAGGTCTTCAAACCGGACAGACAGGCGCTGATGGAAAAAATACCGGATCGGATTTTTAAAAAACCGGATCAGCGCCCCCAGATTCAAGCCCCCCTCGAAATCCGGCGGATCCAGGGGCTTGTCCATCTCTTTATCCGGATCTTTGCCTGGGCGGTTCTCATTCCTAATATCATTTCCGGTATCCTTCCCGGTAGCATTCCCAATATCCAGGGAAGCTCGCCACTCATGGGCATAGGTAAACAGACCGGACCGGTTCTCCAGAAAATAGTCTCTGCCAAAGGGCTGCAGCGGATGGACGCAGGTCAGGGCATCCAGCAGATCACTGCTGCCGGCCCTGTCTTCGGCATCACCCAGGCACCACCCGGCTGCAAGATAGTCCCGGAACTGTCCCACCAGGACCGAGGGCATGCGTTCGCTGTTGTCTCTGTCATCCCGGCCCACATAGGAGATATACAACCGCTGCCGGGCCGACAGCAGGGCTTCGAGAAACAGATACCGGTCATCCTCCCGCCGGGACCGGTCCCCGGGCCGGTAAAGCCCTTTGCCTGCCATGAGATCGAAATCCAGCGGGGGATGGCTCCTTGGAAAATCGCCGTCGTTCATCCCCAGAAGACAGACCACCCGGAAGGGAATGGCCCGCATGGGCATCAAGGTCCCGAAATTCACCATGCCCGCCAGAAACCGCTGGGACATGCTGGATTCTTTCATCCGGGCCAGAATATATTCCCGGACCACGGCCAGGGTCAGTTCTTCATCCAGCAGGGCCTGGTCACAGGCATCCAGCCACTGGTCCAGGATTTCATCCAGATGGCTTAAGGTCAATTGATCCTGACTGTCTGCGGCCATAAAACAATCTTGGGCAAGATGGCGGATCCGCCGGCACCAGGCCGCCGGGGTGCCGGTTCGGGTCAGGTCCTGCCACAGGGTTTCCAGCTGCCGGACCACATCAAACAACGGACCTGCCAGGGCCGCATCCAACCCCCCCACCTCGTCATAGGGTTCAATTCCGTTCCATTGCGCGCCTTTGCCCACGGCATAGCCCAACAGCATCCGGTCCAGGCCAAAGGCCCAGGTGTTCTGCTCCAGCCCGCCGGGCAGTCCGAAAAAGGTGCGATGCGCCCCGTTCAGTCCCCAGGAGATCCCGGCCCCCTGGATCCATTGTCTCAGTTTGGGCAAATTCGCAGCATCGATCTTAAAGCGTTGCCGGAACGCGGCAACATCCAGAAGGTCCATGACCTCACTGATCCCCATGCGGGAATCGGGCAGGTGCAAAAGGGTTTCCAGGGCCTTGAGCAGGGGCATGCTTTCTTTGCCGGGTTTGTCAGCCATAGTAAATGGAATGAACCGGGGATCCGTGACAGACAGGTTGCCGAACACCGCCTCGATATGGGGGGCATAGGATGCGATATCCGGGGTCATCACGATAATGTCCCGGGGATGCAAGTCTTCCAGGGTCTCAAAACAATACAGGAGCTGATCCTGGAGAATCTCCACTTCCCGTTGCCGGCTGTGGGCCAGGTGGAATCGGATGGATACATCTTCGGATTCCACGGCTTGTTTGTCTGTTTCCTCTTTGGGCAGGGGATCCAGGTCCAGAACTGCCTGCTGGACCTGCTGCAAAAGGGTGCTGTCACCTCCTTGAACGACAAAATCCTCAAACAGATCGATCTGGGAAAAAGCGGTGGCATAGTTTTGCGGTTCATCATACCCGTACAGCAGGCCGATGTAATCTCGGCCCTGTTTTCCCCAGGCAGCTAACAGCGGATTGGCATGCTGGTGAAGCCGGTCCGGGTCCAGGGGGTCGGGTATGGCGGCCTTTGCTTTGTGCCGGGCGTGCTCGATGCGCAACAGTTCCCGGTCCTCGATGATATCGGCCCAGAAATGGCGGCAGGGGTTGTGAACAAACAGCAGCACCTGGCACAGAGCGGACACGGCATGCAGGGTTTCCAGCACCTGCCGGGGCAAAGAGGTGATACCGAACACAATGACCCGGGGCGGCAGTTCTTTAGGCCTTTGCCCGTTCAATGTCTGGGACTTTTCCAAAAAATTATGGTGAAGATCGGACCGGCCCATGGTTCTGTATGTTTCCGGGACATCGGCCCTGATCCTGCGCCACAGTTCCGCCTGCCACAGCTGATCTTCTCCCAGGGGTTCGGGCTGTCCTGCAATTTTCGCCAGCCGGTCCTCTCCCTTTGCCCAGTCTTCCAGCCAGTCGGCCCGGTACACCTGGTACTGGTCATAAAGGTCTGCCAGACGGCCTGCCAGCTGACTGCGTTTGCGCAGATCGTCATCCTGTTCAAGGAACCGGCGCAGCGGATCAAAAACAGATTCTGTGCAAAGCCCGGGCAACAACCTGAAAATCCGCCACATCAGCCGCTCTTTGTCATAAGGGGATTCTTCGGGAATGATGTCGCTGCCCAGAACGGCCCGGTAGACGCGCCAGACATACTGCCCCGGCAGCTGCATGTCAATGCCGGCACTGATACCGCACCCGTCGTCTGCGGCCAGGGCCAGCTTGAGCCATTGGGCCATACCGTTGCTCTGGACGATAAACTGTTCGGTTTCCAGCACCTGCAGAGGATGGGACTTGATCCAGCCCACAGCCACCTGTCTCAAATTTTCCAGATGGTTGGCATGGATAATGGAAAACCCCGGAAAAAGCCTGTGCCCGGTATGTTGATGTTGGGTGTCCATTGTTTTTCCTGAAAACCTGTAAATGAAACAGGATCGCCTCAAAGGGTATTTTTGCAACACACCCTATAAACAAACCCGTGTGATGTCAACCAATGAATCCCGCCGGCCCCGGACAACAAGGCATTCCCTGTGCACGGCATCGGCATCCCCCGAAGCTTGTGGATCTGTTCGTGTCACAGAGGGGATTCAAGGTTGAGAGATATGTTCAAACTCCAATTTGACCTTATACCCAAGCGCGTTAGCATATTTCGATATAGTGGAAAGCGTTGGAAATGAAACTTTTTCACCACTTTCAAGCCGGGAAATATTGCTTTTTTTCGTCCCCATAATTGCAGCGACCTGTTCCTGGGTTTTCCCTTCTTTCAGGCGTAACTTTATGAGTTCTTTTCTGAGTTCCCAGATAGGTGCAAGGGCTTCATATTCTTTTTTAAACTCAGGGTCTGCCATTGCCTCTTTTTTAAAATCTTTGAATGTCGGTCTATTCATTTTTGATCTCCTTCATACGCTTGATCGCGAGGGCTGCATCTTTTTTCGGTGCTTTCTGACTCTTTTTTATGATTGAATGCAATATCACCACTTCTTTTTCATGCATCGTACAAAAGAAAGATCTGGAAATACCCTCTTTATGTTTCGCCCTTATTTCAAACAACCCTTTTCCCAATGGCGCCGTATGCGGCTTGCCCAAATCAGGTCCCAATTCGGCTATCAGTTCTAAAATATATGTAAGATTCGTCTGTATCCCAACTGGAAAAGAGCGAATTTGTTTTAGAACCTTTTGGTTGTAAAATGTAATTGCATTTAGGTAAACCCCCGGCTCTGCCGGGGGACTCACCAGTGTTTGACATTTAAGGGAATAAATGATGAAAGCCTTTCCAGAAGTGAACCGCTCAAATTCACAAAGGAAAGGCTTTCATGAACAACGATTCGA
>JAIPDL010000005.1 GCA_021737695.1 Desulfotignum sp.
TTCTTGACATTTGCCACAAACCTGATACATAAATGGCTGCGATTTGGTCTGAAAAATCCTAATTCGCAGCTGACATCGGACTAAATTTTGGTGGAGTGACATTTTTCTGGGAATTTTAGACCTTCACTGAGAATTGCTGGATTTAGTGGCTTCATCTGCTTCACCGACCATGAAATCATAATCACATGTCATGCCGCTGGATGAGGCAATGACCTTTACTTTTCCTTTATCATTAAACTCGACCTGACCATCGGATACGCTGGCAATGACCGGGTTGTTGGTGACCCAGACGATCTCAAGAAAATCAAGCAGAGACAGATTGACGTTTTCTCCTTTGTTGTTTTTATAATTGACATACAGATGAATGATTTCATCGACATCATAATAGTCCTTGTCAGGGCTTCCCTCTGCCAGGTATATCTGAAGGCTTGAGTAAGGCTGACCTGAATACGGATCTGAAGGAATTGTCGTGGTGGTGGTTGGAGGAACTGTGGTAGTAGTGGTTGTCATGGTGGTGGTGGTAGTTGTAGTAGTTGAAGGTAATGTCGTAGTAGTGGTCGTTGGGGGTATTGTGGTCGTGGTGGTTGGTGGAACTGTGGTGGTGGTCGTTGGGGGTAATGTTGTTGTTGTGGTCGTGGTGGTGGTGGTCGTGGTTATCACTTTTTTGACCAGCACAGCACTGACCGTCTTGACCGGGCTGAGGTTCCCGGCGATGTCCCTGGCCTGGACATGGAGATACCATGTTCCGTCAACGCCCGATTTTTCAGCCGTCTTCGTGTTCTTGAATACTCCACTGGGGCTCCATGTCTTCTCCTGATTGACGGCAAAGCGAAAGAAGGCCTCTTCATCAGCGCTCCAGGACCAGGTCACGCTTTCCTGCAGGCTGTTGTCATCACTCAGACCTTGAATGACAGGGGGAGTCAGGTCAATGACAAAAGGGCCGACATGGGTCACCGGGCTGAGCGCCCCATTATTGTCTACAAACACAAGATGGAAGTAATGATTGCCTTCCGGTAAAGCCGGACTCGTGGCAGTGCTGTTGGTGCTGTCAACAGCGGCATCCGGTTCAGTCTGGGATGCCTTGTCCCAGACATAAGAGTACCCTGCTTCATAGCCGTCTGGTTCCCAGGTAATGGTGATCGTATTGTCATTGCTCTGGGTATTGGTTTGAATGGACGAAGAAACAATGACCGGCGGATATTTGACAGGGTTGAGGGGTTTATTCCAGGTGATATCGGCTGAATCTACCAGAATGTCCAGGTCGGTGACTGCCGGGGCATCAGAGGGATCGTCTGCCCCTGCAGTCAGGGACAACGTTTTTTTCCAGGTGATATCTGCCTCAGCGGTCATGATGTCCAGATCCGTGACTGCCGGGGCATCGGAAGGGTCAGTGGCGCCTGCGCTTAGGGACAGGGGTTTGGACCACACGATGTCGACATCTGATATTTGTAAGGTAGAAGCGATGGAAAACGGGCAGATCACCATTGAAAAAAATAACGGGAAAGCAATGGAAAAAGAATAATAAACGAATTTACACATAATATTTTCCACCGGTTTTATTTTTTATACACAAAAATGACCCCGCCGAATCCATGATACTCTTCATCACCTTCTATTCGAACCGTATAAGGAAGGTTTGAATTCAAATATGAAGAAGGAATGTCTGAAAAAAAGCCTTCATAAGATTTAGCATAACTGTAGTTCACAGATTCTATTTGATCATCATTGATAAAATAATATGCCGTACTATAAGATCTTGCCAAGTAATATTCTGACGTATACAGGGTGATATCTTCAGGAATAAGATACGTAAATTCACAATCATTAGTCCAGGAATCTACATAATCGTCTGCTTGTTTAAGTGATATGAGCAGGGCATTTGCCTCTGGATGAGCAAAGTCATAAAATTGAATGGCGTCTTGATAGTTGGAAAAATATGTATCCAGGGCAACAATCGCTTTAGAAAGACTGCTTTCGACCTTTGTCAATCCAAGGGTATTCTTTTCAAAATCGACATTGGCAGGGATAATTATGTTGGCAGTATCATCCGTTTTTTTGATATAGGAGATGATCCAGCCGTCCATGCCGGCATAGATTCCAATATCAACATTGTCAATCGTATGATACCCTGAAACAAAGTTGTCGTCCGAATTTTTCGTACTGTCAAATGTGAGCAGGATTTGAAACAACTCGCTGCTGGTCAACTCCCCGACATTGACATAGGCGGCTATGCCTGCCTCCGAGCTTGGAAATGTGGTTTCGCTGGTCACCTTGAAAAGACCGGGTTTTTCCAGGGGAATTTGCCCGGCCAAAGAACAGGTCACGGCAAAACCACAAAGATACGCCATCGACATTAAAAAGCTGAAACAGGTTTTTATGCTGAGCATGGACGGTCTCCTTCAGATTGAGTGAATATCGAGTATTCAACGCTTGAATATATAAAAATATATATGCATATGTGGGGTCAGGTAGTCAAGCATTAAATTCGAACGCGTGACTCTGTGTCTTCAAGTGTTGTTGATTCCCACTGCCCGTTGGTATTGGCATCCGTAACATACAGGGCTATGCCGGTAAAGGATCAGGCTTTCCCACGATCAGGGTTCTTCTGACCGTGCCAAGGGACCTGCCCGCCTGCATCCGGTTTAATGGAAGCATTCTGAACGATTTCAGGAATGTCGGTCAGCAAAACCAGGTCATTATTCAGAAAAGAACGCCATACCAATGGGTTAGGCAGATTTTTAAAAATAGCTTCCACCTGTCCCATAAATTGATGGGACAGCGCAGATTCACTGCCGGAAACAGCTGACCCCCTGTCCCTGCCTCGTCTTATGGAGTCCAGCAATGTCAACGGTGGTTTCAATGGCTTCCAGGGCGGACAGGTCCTTTCTCTGAAGATTTTCCGCTGCACTCATTCTTCTTGCCTGAGAATCATTCACATCAATGATTTTTGCGGCCCTCTGTCGTCATTTTTCCTCCTATTCCAGTGTGATGGCCTGCAATGCATTCACCCAGAAGCCTTCTCCCGGACTGATGGTTGAAAGCACACCAAAGTCTTTGGCAGCAGCATAATCTCCCTGTGTGTCTTCGCCCGGCAGATACACGGCCCAGCCGCCGTCTTTCCACTTCCACACAGAGGCAATATTGGCTTCCTTTCCAAAGATAAGGGTCGTCACATCCACGACCTGGTCGCTCTTAAGGCCTGCCAGGTTCCAGCCGGAGGTCAAGGACAGGCTGCCAGTGACAGGGACGCCTTCAATGGAAACAGTGTCTGATCCCAGACTGTTTACCCAGAAGCCCTCGCCCGGATTGATGGTTGAAAGCACACCAAAGTCTTTGGCAGCGGCATACTCTCCCTGTGTGTCTTCGCCCGGCAGATACACGGCCCAGCCGCCATCTTTCCACTTCCACACACTGGCAAACCTGGTGTCGTCAGACAGCTTCTTTGCAGCGTTGAATGCAATACCGGCGCTCAATAAATTCCACCCGGAAATGACATTTAGTTCAATGGTTTCAGAAGAGAGAAACGTAACCGGGGTACTGAACGCCATGCTATTGATTTCATCGCTCTCTTTGACATAGGCAAGATCAATGTTGTCCGTGGTCCAGGTAATCGTCGGGACTGAAGAACTGCTCGGAAATGAATCAGGCGGAACGATATAATAGTATTGTGATGTTCCAACAATGAGACTGCCTTCATCTTTTCCCGCGCCATAACTTATTCGACGGGTGTCGATATGATGAAGATCTCTCTGGGGTTCGTATGGCACCCATCCAAGGGATGGATAATAGACCTCTAACCAGGCATGGGGACCCGGACTCCAGTCGATGGATGTAAAGTTTCCACTTTGATAGGGCAGGGAATAGGGGTTGGACAGGGCAAGCCCGACCACAATCCTTGCCGGAATTCCCGCAGCCCTCAACAGCGCACCGGCCAGATGAGAAAAATTGGAGCAGTCACCCACTTTATCCGTGTAGGTGGAAACTGCGTCGATATTCGGGTTTGGCCCGTAGGCAATATTGTCCATGACCCATCCGCATATGGCAGTTGCTGCCTGCCACTGCTGATCAAGGCCATCGGTCAGGTCGTCTGCCAGTGATATCAGCATGCTGTTGTCTGACTGGACCTGATCTGTGGCCGCAAGGAACGGGGCAGCATCCTGGGGAATCTGACTGTTGTCAACTGGAAACAGATCGCTTGTCACAAATTGATCCCAGTCTGCCGTGGTGGCAATGTCACCGGTGACTTTCCCCTGAATGGTTCCGGATAAAGGGTTGTTCCAGACCAGTTCAACGTATTGATTGCCAAAATCGTCCGTCTTTATTTCAGATGAATCTGGCTGAGGGGTGAAAATGATTGTTGGAAAATCAGCACTCTGGCTGTTTATGCCGTAATCATAATTCTGGGGAAGCGGATAGTTATAAATATATTTTGTGATGCCGGAAGGCATGGAAATTTCAATTTTTTCTTCAAGAGTAAAGGCGGCATTCATGGTTCCGGAATAATAATATATATTGGCTGAGGCCGTGCTGCTGATGCCTGCCGCCATACATATACAAAATGCAAGAATAAGAATTTTTTTCATCTAGTTAACCTTAATATCAAAATAGTTGGTCTTTCGATATTTTCCGTTTTCATACACCCGGAACAGGAAGCCATATTGGCCATCGCCGAGGTCAAAATCAAAACTCACGGAAAAATTCTGCGTGGAATCCGGCAGGACGATCTTTGTCTTATCAGACACTTCTGCATCCGGTTCCTGTCCAAAGATCATGTCAACCTTTACCTTGTCCACAGGAGTGATTCCCTGGATTGTAATGGATTTTCCGGGGGCCACACCAGAACTGGTCTCCAACTTGAAATTGGTAAATGTTATGACACGCTCCAGCATGTGAATCGTCAGCCATCTCATGTCATCCCCGGCAGAAAATATCTTGACTCCGGCATGGGTCATCCCAGGTGACAGCAATTTGTCCATTGCACCGGTATCTGATTGAATGACGTGTTTCAGGACATCCATCGTACCAGCTGCCACGACAACCAGATGATTCATATCGCTCAGTCTTTTACTCAACGCCCGTTCAAAGGGGGGCTGATACACAGGCGGGCCATCGTCCACTATTTTTTTTACTGCCATATCCTGGCTGTGTTCTGCTGCCACCTGGGTCAGCAGCGGATCGATCGTTACCTCTGGAATCCCATGCTCAGTCCTTAATGTATTGACCAGTTCTACAATTACATTCTCTTCAGCTGTCATGTCTATTCCCATTTCTGCGGAACACTGAGCTTCAACGGGATGAATCACTATCCAGCAAATGATTGCTATCATAAGAAAACTTAGACAGTTTTTCAATTTTCAAACCTCCTGTATGATTAAAAACAAGACAACCTTGAACGCAAGCAAGTTATCACCCCTTAATATATCTCTTATTCGTTCTGATGTCCATGATCAGGTCTGCAACTCTGTGATCAACAATAAAGAGATCGTTATTCTCCATGGATGGCTTCCAGGCGGAGTCCCTCCTGGAGCGTATTTTTGCCTGCCACTATTCTGGAAAGACTGGTATCAGGCTCAACAGAGACTGTTTTTAGAATGACATCTTTATCAATCACCTTGAATCGCTGGCCTTCCCTGACTCCGGAATTTTGTCCTGCATTCAATCGGATCCCACTGTCTCCTATCTCTGAGATCCTGGTTCGCAGCGGGTAAAGTGTTTCTATTTTTTCCAAAAGCGTTTTGGATAATCGATCTGCCAGCACGGATGCGGGTACGGCGCTTCCAACGGATTCATTGACTGCGGCAGAAATCTTCCCTGTCTCCGTTTCGATAATGCGGAGTGATACCTGGGTCTGGGGACCGGAGTATATGATCTTACCGGAAATGATGAGCCTGGCCGCAATAATCCTTCCCAGGGACAATGCCGTGCCTGGATCTGTCAGCTTGGAAACGCCCAGTTTTAATTCTCCCAACAGTGTTTCCAGAAGTGCCCGCTCGACTAACTGAATCCGGCCGCTCTGGATGATCTGATCCGTAATGGCAGCGGTAAGCAGCCGGTCATCACCTTCCTGAAGGGAGTATCCATGGGTTGCAAAATCCATCAGCCAAAGGGTTAAAGGGGGAGACGTCCAGTTGTCAGAAGGTGGGACCCGGGCAGGCGTTTTCATGCTTTCCAGCAGGTCCTTGACCATGTTATCGATGTGTTCCTGCTTTTCCCGATCCCCTGCCAAAGCAACTTTCCTGCTGGTTTCTTTGGTCATCGCCGCAAGGGCCTGATCGTTGGGCGCAAATTTCCCTGCCTTTCCCAGCAATGCCAGGGCCTGGTTGTAATCTCCGCTGTCTTCAAGCAGAAATGCCTGGGACAGGTATCCCGTGCTGCTCTCCGGGGCGGCATCCGTGGCCTGCTGATAATACTTCATGGCTGCGTCCGGCTGTTGTTGAACTGAGGCGATGCGGCCCAGACCGGCAAAGGCCTCGGCCTTTTGCAAATCGGTGCCATTTGTAGCGGCAAGCGCACGTTGATAGGCGGCTGCTGCCGCATTCAGATCTCCCTTTCTCATATAGATGTTTCCGGCAATCAGATAGGGCAAACGAACATCCGGGCTTTTTTCCTCGATAAGACGGCAGGCATTCAATGCCTCCTCGAAATGGCCCTGGGTGTAATAGGTCAGGGCGGCTTTTTCATATTCCTGGGTCCCCTGCCTCAACAGCCCTGGATACCCCCAAAGCATGACAGCAGCCAACAGGATAATCCCGGCAGCCACGGCCCACCAGGCCCGCTTTTTTCTTGAAACTTGGGGTTCTGCAAAATCAATGACCTCTTCACTGGCCCTGACGCCTGCTTCTGTCTTGGAAATACGGGCCATCCCGGGTTTGTCATCCTGAAAGACCCGGGCATGCCGGTCATTCTCCCCCACTTCCTTGATTTGATCCATATAATTGAAGGTAGGATCTCCGTACAGAAGATAACTTGCCCAGACGATATTTTCCTCTCCATATTGCTTGATCAAAGCAGCCCGTGCATTCCGTATGGCCTCACCCGTCGTCATTCCCAACAATAACTGTTGATAAAATTCCAGGGCAAAATAACTGCTGGGTTCATCCAGTATCTCCCAGAAGGTTCCCACATAATGTTTGACACCTGTTAAAAGAAAGGCATTGGCCAATCCAAATATCTTATCCTGAAAATGCCCTTTTAATGCCCATTCATTGGTGCGGGCTGACTGGCATGCATTTGCAAAAATAAGAGCGGGCATGGCGGCAGCACCGGCCATTTTTGTAATGTCGCTGGCTTTAAAGGTGCATTTGGTCAATTGCCATCCGCTTTTTTCCGGATTTTCAGCGTTGTAATCCGCATGGCCGGCAAAATGAACAAAATCAAAATTTCTGATCTTTCCCTTGATAAAATCTGAAGTGATGTCACCAGAATGTAAAGATACATCAATAAAATCCTTGTCCTTGTCCATATAATCGCGCACCTGAGTGCCCTCTGCATAGGCGCCCTTTAAATCACCCTTGGGATCTGCCAGTATCAACATCTTCAGGGGCGGGGCCAAAACCCGGTTCCTGATACCCGGAACAGTCTGCCGGGTCCTGACAAGTCGCCCCATATTGAACCGCTGGCAAAGGAACTGCTGACCATCATTGAGCAATTCCCAGGGGACCTGAACCAGTCGCTCATCAAGGTTCAGGCTAAGATATTCTGTCGTGGTGTTTTTGATTTTCTCTTTGATCGTATGGGTGAACAGCTCATCGTAAAAGACCTGGCCAACTTCTCTGAGCTTTACCAGTATCTCACGGGGCACACTGCCCCTGCGGCTGGCATTATTCAAAATATCCACCATCTCAAGGCATCGCGATTCAATCCATTCAATGGAAACAGGGATCTCTTCATAGTGCCGGATCGTACTCGCCTCACCTGTCATCTGCTCGCAGGCGCTGATCTTGAGCCTGTCTCCCTCCCGGGTCACCTCAAGACAAAACACCTTAAGAGGCTGCCTGGATTTCTTTTCAGTCAGGGTCTCATGGGATCGAACCTTTGGTGCAATATCGGTCAGACGATCCTCGTCTTTCCAGACCACACGATAGAGATCCAGGCGCCTGGCTTTACCCGATACCTGGACCGATTCGTGGCGCCTGCACAGAATATCATCTCTTCCCCGCACCTGCTCATAGACCACCTTGGATATCAGTATCTGATCCGCTCCGGCCGCCGACTGGATACGAGAGGCAACATTGACAACATCCCCATAGACATCCGCCTCTTCCACCAGGGCTTCCCCAACGTTGATCCCGATCTTGACATGAATCCTGTCTTTAGATCCTGCCTGGCTGTTATACGCATGCAACCCGTTCTGGATTGCCACAGCTGTTTTAACCGCAGCCAATGACGATGAAAAGGAGACCATAACAGCATCCCCTATCGTCTTAATCAGCACACCCCCGTATTTTTCAATCTGAAGAAATACAATATCATTATGTCGCCTGAGCATGGCCCGGCCGCTGATATCACCCCTGGTGTCTGTATATTTCGTATAGCCGCAAATATCACTGAAAAGAATGACCACTTCTTTTTTGAAACGCTCCTGGAGCACCTGATCCAGACGATCACGCTCCCGCAGAATGCTTTCAATATTGTTGGATATGTCCTCTGCCTCTTTATTCTTATCATCCATCATGGCAAGTTTCCCTGATCTCAAAAAAGTATGTTCCGATTTTTGCACCATCCTTTACAAAAACAAAGTTGTAATGGCCAAAGGGGATGTCTTCAAATAACGCGTACCCTTCATTCAATAGATATGAGGCAATCTCCCTTTCATCTCTTTTCAGTGTCACCCTAAGCGTTTTTTGGGGCCTGTCATATTCTGGTGATTCCACGCGGATGCAGGCCTTGTTGTGTCCTGTCTTTTCAATTTTGATCTCTGTTTCTATCCCGACAAACTGTTTCCTGACAGTAACAAGGTCTTTGGATATGGTTTGCACTGAACCACGAATGGGCGCAAACCGCCATTCTGCCCAGGGCCGTGAACAAAATTCTGATATGCTTGAGCACAGATTTTTCATCATTTTATAAGGGGACATGCCCATATCAGATCGCTTCCGCATTGGTATCCCAGGCTTGCGAGATTTTTCAGCCTGTCTGTTTATAAGGCGTACGGCAGCCTCCGTCAATTCTTTTGGCGCGGCATCCAGATGCAACCGGCTTTTGCCCCGCACAACACCATTTACAGCCACAACTGTCTCCAGACATGTCTGACACACGGAAAGATGTGCTTCCATCTTGATTCTATCTTCATCAGAAAGACGGCCTTCAAAATAATCAGCAAGCATTTCATCATTCGGACATCTTATTTCCATAACTAACTCCGTTAAAGCATCGCCTAAAGCAATTCATTTCCTAACATATATAGACGTAATAATTATTGTTTTCTTACATCCTGCTATTCGCAACCTCGTCCACATACAGTTTTAATTTCTGAATTGCCCGATGTTTTACCGTATACGCGTTTTCAATGGAAATCTGCATAAGCTCAGCAACTTGTGCAATAGAAAGCCCATGCTCAAAATAAAGTTTCATAAACAATTTATATCGTGAAGACAGGCTTTGGATTCCATCCTGAAGTAAATGCCCTTGTTTCTCCTTGTTCATTGCCGCCCATGGTTCAATCTCATCCTGCTTAATCCCGAATGCCTGCTCGATCGGAACCAGTTTTTTCTGCCACACCATGGAATCAAGGTCATTTTTTCTGAGATGATCCAGCACTGTTCTTACTGCCACCATCCTGATCCACGACCCGAGGGAGCACCCATTTTTACCCTGATACTGCCGGAGCCTTTTATAGTCATTCTCAAAAAGTCGTAAAAATATGGTGTTATGGAGATCTTCAAGGTCATATGTATTGAAAGAAACCTGTTTGCTCATCAAGGTGTACTGGACAGCCCCATAAACCAGGTCTGAAAATCTCCGGACCAGGGTTTCTGCTGCCTTCCTGTTGCCGGAAAAACAACGTGAAAGCAGCAGTCGATCTTCCTTAACAGAAAAAGTCACTCCGTAATAACCTTGTAAAGCGGTTGGACTATATCATCTCCGGCATCCAGAAGCACTGCTTTTGACATTTCAGGCATCACCTGTGTCACACGGGCGCGTCCGATAATCTGGTTATCCGCCCCTATTATCTTTCCTGTAACCGGATGTTTTACAGGTTCTTCTCGATAGACGATCAGCCTTCTCTGATTCTTTATCCTGCCCTGCCCAAGGTCCGTAAATATGTGTTCGCCCTTTTTCTGTACAACCAATCCATCCAGTAAAGGGAACTCCCTGTGAAATTTAACGGCCATCCCTTCAGCCAGAGACCTTAATGCGGCAGGGTCTTTCACTTCGTCATAAACGTCCTCAGCGGCCAGAATTTCTGATGTTTCCGTATCAATCAGTCTGGCCACTATCTCAATACCCGTGCGGGTTTCAATAATTTTGCCTGCAATAATGGACTGGGCTGCCACTAACCTGCCCAGTTCCAGGGCAGTGCTCTTGTCGATCAGCTTTGTCCGGCTGAATTTTTGTTCGCTTAAAATGATATCAAGCTTATCCCTCTCTACGATCCTGAATCGATTTTGATCAATCAAATGAGCGATCAGGTTATCCTGGAAAGATAGCCCGGCCTGGGCAATGGCCCCTTTGGTCTCAAAGGGAAAAACTGTCAGACTCAGGCGCTCACTGAGCTGCAGTGCCCGGGGAATCTTTCTTATCACCGAGATATTCCGGGTTACCCGATTGCCTGCCTTGTCCTTCGCCTCAATCAAAATATTATTTTCCCCCTCCTTCAAATCCACAAGATGGCTGAAAAAGATGCTCCGGCCCTGGCGCCGCAACATTGAAACCCCATTTACAGCAAGACTCACAATATTGGTATCGTCACTTATCTGACCTTCAAGATATATCTTTTCCAGAAAAACCGTTTGCGTATCTGTCCAGCCCTTGAGATTTATTGTTGGCGGACGGGTATCTTCAGGACCAAATAGGCCGGCTACAAGATAACTTGTAAAATCAGAATCTGCGCTGGCAAGCAGTACGGGAGCGGAAGCCATGGATTGGGAATTGAAAATGGGAATAATGGTGGATGTCTGGTTTCCCAGTCGATCTCTGGTGACCAATTCAAAATCATTTTTGTCTGCGATAAACTGTTCAGAGAAAAAAAACTCCTGACTCTCCTGTACGGGAATGGACCGGCCATTGATTCTCAGTTCAGACACGCCGGCGTCATCATAAATCGAGCCCAGGACGGTCACTTCTCGTCCTGACGATGCATCATCCAACGATATGTCATCCAGCGTAATCATGGGCCCTTCGCGGTCCACATGGATAATCAACCGGTCTTTTGTCACTTTTCCCAAAAGATTGATTGCTTCCACCTCAATAGCATGCCGCCCCTGGGAAAGAATCAGGCTTTTTTCAAAAGGAACTTTTTTTTGAGACCCTTCCAGAAACAGGGGCACACCCTTTATTAAAAGATCTGAGATATATTGTTCGTCTTCAGCAACACCCGACACAACCACAGGGTCTTCCCGGGTCCAGACCTCATCCGTCTCAAAATTGAGGGTAAGCCGTGGCGGCAGCACCTCTTTGGCCTCATGTTCAATCAACGCCTTGCGGACCTTGTCAAGATAGAACCGGGCCTTTGCTGAAGGAAAATGGGTTAAAGAAAGCGCCAGTTCCTTTCCCGCCTTATTGAGATTTCCAGTCAAATAATGAATGATGCCCAATTCCCTGTGGGGAAAATAATCAACAAAGTGCATCCCGTAAGTTCGGGCCATACGCTGATCTTTTTTCCTATGTTTGGCAGCCTGTTTGAGATCTGCAACGGCCTCCTGGTAAAATTGCCCCTCTGCAAAAGAAAGCCCGCGTTCATAGTAATTCCACCATCTGTGCCGGAAAGCGCCCTTTGTCACACCATAGGCCTTGTTATCTTTAATGTAGCGATTGTCCTTAGAAGAGGAAACACATCCGGAAAACAGGCACAAAGCAATAAGGATTGTCAAAACAAGTCCTTTTTCCATAGCAAACTTCAATGCTTCCTCCTTAAAAATGATAGATAACAGACATATACACCGAGTGCTGATCCACATCCTGGTGAGAGGGTTCGTTGCCCACCGTCGTTGTTCTTACGTTCCTGCCGAACCGGTATTGATAGGCGACATCATAAACCATTTTCTTATAGGCGATTCCCGTGCCAAAGCTGATGCCCCAGAAATCTTCTGGATTCTTTTCCGATGGTTCGGAATCAGAAAAAATCCCTGCGCGAATCGGCACGATCGTCTTTTCCCCGATAATCAGATATTCCCCCCCCAGCCTGACCTGTGTGGTTGCGCAAACATCAGACTGGCTTTGTACTTTTCCCGTAATGGGGTTGACTACGGTGCCATCTGCACGATGAAGCGCATAATCGTCCCATTGTGTTCGATACACATCTAACCCTAAAGTAAGGGCATCGTTTAGCCGTGCGGAAAGTCCCACCCCATAGGACATGGGCATATCCAGGGTCTGGTCTTCTGAATAATTGATCTGACTGGACGTGTTGGATCCAGGGGCCGTGGGGAAGGTAACAGAGGAGTCCGCATTGTAATCATGGGTTAATCTGGCGGAAAAAGGAGATTTAAACACAGCACCCATGGAAAACATCTGGTTCATATTCCAGAAAATCCCTGCATGATAATTAAAACCGCTCATCTCGTATTTTTCACGGATGCTGGTGGTCACCGTAAATGGAAATCCGGCAAACGTTCCCGTGCCTGTGGAATCATAAGCAGATTTCCAGCCGTTATCTTGAAACATACCTTCCCAGAAATTCAGGGTAAAACCAAAAGATATTTCAGGGGTTATCTGAACGGCAAAGGCAGGGGAAATGGTTCTCAAGCCCCCTTCCTGCTGGTAATCAATGCTGTTATTAAGGGTCAGCGGCGGTCCGGAAGAAGGATTGTCCGTATAGCTGAATTCAACTTTCTTGTTGAAATCATACAGGTGCTGGTAGTTTAACGACACAATCATGTTCCAGTTCAGGAAATTAAATGGCCAGGCCAGGCTGAAGTAATTGAGTTCAAATGTGGAAACCCTTTGAGGACCGGATGCCTGGGGAAAGGCTGTATAGGATGTGTCTTCTGTCCTGTGGCTGTAAGCCCCCACAACGGAGATTTCAGGTGTCTCAAGCTGGATAAGGCCGGCAGGGTTCCAGGATGCGGCGGTTGCATCATCGGCAACCCCGATGAATGCCCCTCCCATACCCAGGGCCCTTGCGCCCGAGCCCACGGGATTTGGTGACGATGATATCGTTATGGTTTGAGCAATCTGGGCATTTACTCTGATTACAACCAGAAAAATCAATAATATGGAAACAGGCAGTACAACCATCCACCTCTGAAAAATTCGATAGGCCACTGAAATCACCGGTCCTTTATTTCCTTAACTGCTCAATAACCAGCCTGAAGGGTTAAGGACTCAGATCAATTGTCCCGGCGCTAAAAGCCTTCAGTCTGTCTATCTGAGACAGTTGCAAGTGTCTCCTGCTTGTTTAGACGAACCTATTTCCAATTTCTTACAATACAATTTGAATTTCTTCAAGAGGATAACCGCCTTTTTCAGTGCTGACGCATGTTATTAATAATTGCGCCTACCTTACCGACGGTTTAGGCGGCGCTCTCCGACTGATCGCCGAGGCGATAAACCGCCCACGTGTTCCCTGTCATTACCAGACACTGCTTGAAATCTGTCCCGTTTTACCCTACTGCAGCACCACCGCCTCTGTGGCATTCACCCAGAAGCCTTCGCCGGGGGTGATCTCCTCCAGCAGTGCAAACCCTTTGCTGGCGGCGTAGGCGGCACCCAGGTCATTTTCACCCGGCAGAAATACGGCCCATCCGCCATCTTGCCACTTCCAGAGCGATGCCACAGCATCCGTTTTGCCGCTGAGGAGGGCGGCGACGGTGGTTTCCTGGCTGTCCTTCAGGGCCACCAGGTTCCAGCCGGGGGTCAGTTGCAGGGGGCCGGATGCCGGGGTGCCGGAAAGGGTTACGCTGCCCGCTTGCAGACTGTTGACCCAGAACCCCTCGCCGGGCTCGATGGTGGTAAGACCAGCAAAGCCTTTTCCGGCCGCGTAGCTGCCGGGCTCAACCTCGCCGGGCAGATAGACCGCCCAGCTGCCGGCATCCCATTTCCAGATGCTGGCATAGGCGGCGGTGTCGGCAAAGGTGTCGGCCACTGTTACCGAGGTTCGGGTTCCCAGCAGGTTCCAGCCCGCTGCCAGGGGGAGGGTCACCGGGCTCTGGCTGCCCAGCGAGAACATCACGGGCTCGCTGCTGAATACCTCACCCAGGCTGTCCTCCAGGCAATAGGTCAGCAGGTACTGACCCGGTTCGTTCAGCCCCTCGATGGCGCCGCTGAAGGTGATCTCCCCCGTACCCGGCTGGATGGCAAAATTGATCTTGACCGCCTGGCAGGTGGGGGTTTCACCCGCCTGTACCTCCTGACCCACCTGGGGCGGCACCAGCCAGGCGTAGGCGTTCATCCCGGTGGAATCCACGATATCGGCGCTGCCGTTCAGGGTGAGGGTGCCTTCACTGTTGGGAACCAGGGTGCCATCCTTACCGCTGTAATCGGTAAAAAAGGAGGCGCTGGCCGAGGCAAAGCCCCCCACCAGGGGATTGTCCCACAGGGCCGGGGCATTGGCCGACGACTGCTGGGGAGTCTGCTGATTGATCTCCACCTTGGCCTCCGCACTCTCGAAAGCCGTTGCCAGGGTGACCCCCTTGCTCAACTCTTCCGCCAGATAAGCGGTAAAGGTATTCTGGTGGTGGGTGGTGGGCACGTTATAGGAATTGGCATCGTTGCTGGTGATGATCAGGCGGTTTTCACCCTGCAGGGTGTCAAGCCAGTTGCCGGAATAACAGGCCTCGGCCAGCACCACCACGGCCCGCCCGGTGGCGGTTTGGAAAGCGTCAAGGGCGGTCTTGAGCGCGGTGATGGCCAGTTGACTTCCGGCTGAAACCACGAAGTAATCCAGGTAGCCGTGGCCCACCAGTTGAACATAGAGGGGGCCGCTGTTGGCCTGCCCGGCGGCCCAGCCCGTGATCGCCCCGGTCAAGAGGTCGGCGGCCGAGGCATCGCTGCCCCCAAAGACCCCGTCCACCAGGTCGAAGGCGGAGCCGGGCAGCTTCTGGGTGCCGTAGGGAGAGAGATAATAGATATCATCGTGGCTCAGTCCCCGGTTGTGGAACATCCGGTAGGCGGTCAGGGCGATATTGCAAAAGGTTTTGCTCAACCCGGCGCCGCCCAGCTCGCCTTGCCCCAGGCCCGCCACCAGCAGCAGATTGCCGAAACTCTTTTTGCCCGGCTCTCCGGCCACGCTGATCTCATAGGAGATGGTGCCGCCGTTGTAGATGGCGGTGATCTTTGCCTGGCCCGGCGAGATGGCACTCAGTTTGCCGCTGTTATCCACGCTGACCACCCCGGGATTGGAGGAGAACCACGCCACCTCCAGCGGGGTGGTCGTGCCGACCAGGCTGACAATCAGGCTGCTCTCCTGCCCGGGCTGGAACTCCACCGGCAGGGTGCCGCCGGCCGAAGGCAGAATCTGGACGGCCCCCGCCACCACCTTGCCGGTATCGGCCTGGACACTAACAGCCACATGCTCGGAATGGAGCAACTGGCCGCTGATGTTTTTAGCGAAATAGACCAGGTCATAAACGCCGGGCTGGTCAAACAGGGCAGCGGAACCCCCGAACAGCTTGTCGCCGCCGAAATAAGCCGTGGCATCAGCCTCCCCCTGGTAGTCGAGAACCACCTTTTGCGGGGTCACATAGGGAGTGGCGTCACTGTCGGCCAGTTGCTGCTGAAAGACCCCGGGCGGGGTGATATCCACCCACACCTCGAAACCATCGGCATAGGGCATATTGAGACTGGCCTCCAGGGTCAGGCTCTCGTACTGGTTGATCAGCACCGGCGCATCTTTGCCCGTATGCCCGGTAAAGAGGGGGGTCATGCCCTTGGAGGCAAAGCTGCCCACCAGGTACTGCTGGTCAAGGTCATTGCCCCCTGCGGCCAGTTGCGGGGACTGGCCGGCGGCAAAGGCCAGGGCCTGGGTCTGGGTGGTGGCGATGTCAAAGGCCTGTTGAAAGGAATTCCCCCGGCCCAGGGCCTCGAAAAAGTAGTGGGAAAAGGAGAGCGGGTTGTCCGTGGGCAGATTGACCGCCTGCTGGGCCGAAGCCCCGGCGATCACCACCCGCTTGCCGCCGTCTAAAGCGGTGAGCCAGTGCCCGGCGTAGCACGATTCCACAACGACGATCACGGGCCGGCCCGTGTCCTCCTCGAACTCGGTCAGGGCCTTCTGGACCGCTGATCCGTAAAGCGGAGAGCCGGTCGACATCGACAGGACCGCCTGGCTGGAAACCCCGTGGTCCAGCAGGTACAGATACAGGGGGCCGTCATTGTCCTGGGCCGGGGCCCAGGTGGTGATCGCTTCGATGATCTCGGCTTGGAGCCCCCCTTCGCTGACTCCGAACTCCCGGTCGCTGATCAGGGTTTGCGTGCCGGGCAGGGTCTGGGAGCCGTAAGCGCTGAAGTAAGAAATATCGTCGTGATCAAAACCGCGCTGATAAAAGGTCTGGTAAACAGCGTTGGCCATCCCGGCGAAGTACTGCTCCAGGGTCTCCTCCGGGTATCTGCGGCCGGTCAGGATGATCAGGTTGCCGTGGTCGTTGGTTTTGGGCGCTCCCGGCACGGTAATCTCCAGACTCTTCCGGCCCGAGGTGATCTGGGCGCTGATCGTGGCGCCGCCCGGCGCATGGGCCGACAGCCGACCCAGGGGGCTGATGCTGAGCACCTGGGGGTTGGAAGTGAACCACTCCACGGACACGTCGCTCAAGTTGGAGAGATTGAAGGGAGTACCAAAGGGCGAATTGTAGATCAGTTGCAGAAAAACCGACTCTTCCGCCGCCAGGCTGGCGGGCGCCGACTGGCCGTCGATGGTCTGGATCACCAGGTCGTTTGAATCGATGGCCGCCAGATCAAGGGTGGAGAAGTTGATTGCACCGGGCAGCTCCGAGGCTTCGCTACCGGTATATACCCACAGGGTGTAGTTGCCGGGCTGCTGCGGGGAGGGCAGAACCAGATCGAGACTGTTCCCGCTGTTCACCGTTACGCCGGACAGCTCCACGGGCAGGGGCACGATGACCAGACCGCTGTTCCAGTCCCCCACCAGGGCCTTGTCGCCGAAGGGAAACACCCGGCGGGCCGAGCCCAGGGTGTCCACCGCGCCCATTAAACCCGGTTTTGCCGGATCGCTGACATCCAGAACCAGAATTCCGTAAGCGCAGTTGGCCACGTAGGCGGTATTGCCGGCCACGGTCATATCCCAGGCCCAGGCCCCGCTTTCCAATTTGATCTCACCGATGATCTTCGGGTCCAGGGGCAGACTGATATCCACCAGCTGTATCCCACCGAGCCGGTCGGCCACATAGGCCACCTGGCCGATGATCCGCACACTCCAGGCATCGCCGGGGGTGTCCACCGTGCCCTTTATCTGCGGATTCGCGGGATCGGAAATATCAATTACCTGCAATCCGCTGGTATCGTCGGCCACGTAAACGTAATTACCGGCCACGGCAA
The DNA here is from genome assembly GCA_021737695.1 of Desulfotignum sp. GTDB lineage: Bacteria > Desulfobacterota > Desulfobacteria > Desulfobacterales > Desulfobacteraceae > Desulfotignum. The sequence goes on from JAIPDL010000005.1 coordinate 17,650, forward strand.
CTCCGCGGGCAAAACCGGGGGTATCTGCCGAGCCGACAATCTTCATCTGTTGTGAATCTTTGATATCGATAATCTGCAACCCGCTATTCCCATCCGCCAGAAAGGCAGTATCATCCTGGATGACAAAACGCATGGCACTGCCGGGGGTGTCGATGGCGGCGAAAAACTGCGGATCCGCAGGATCGCTGACATTCAGCAACTGCAACCCCGATTCCTCATTGGCCACATAGGCGACATCGTCGATCACCGCCACCTCATGGAGCGGACTGGCGGCAGCAGCGCTGCCCACCAGTTGCGGCTGGGCGGGATCGCTGATATCGATGATCCGCAAGCCATAGTTCAGATCGGTGACATAGGCGAGATTGCCGACCAGATCCAGTGCCGAGGTGTCGTTATCGGCAAGGCCGCTGACATCATCAACCGGCCCGGTATCCATCCGTCCGATGGCCGGCGGCGGGGTGGGGGAACTGATGTCGATCAGGCGCAACCCTTTCCACTCATCCGCCACATAGGCGGTATTATCCTCGACCGCAAGGTCATACGCCCAGCCCGGTGTATCCACGGAACCGGCCAGCCGAAGATCGGCCGGTTCCGTGGCATCGATCATCTGCACGCCGCCCCGCCAGTCGGCAACATACAGCGTCTGGTCAACGGCGGTGATATTGTACGCCTTGCCGGAGGTGAGCAGGGTATCCAGCAGGACCGGGGTTTCCGGATCAGTGACATCCACGGCAATGACCCCTTTTTCCCCGGCAGCGATAAAGGCGGTATTGTCGATAACTGCCACCCCCTGGAACAGGCCAAGGTCATAGTCGACAAACTTGCCGAGCAGCTTGGGCGCTGCAGGGGTGGCGACATCGATAATCAGCAGGGTGCCGTAATCAACGGCATAGGCAACGGAACCGGCAACCGCAGCCCGAAATGTCCCGCCTTCCCCGAGGAAAGAACCCGTGACTGCCGTGTTTTCAGGCGCATCTGGATCGAAGCTGATGAGCCACAACCCCAGCCCGTCGGAAAGAAAGACATTGTTGCCGGAGACCGTGACGCCGTTGGTAAAATTCGCCCCCGAAGGTTTCAAGGTGCTGATCTCCACCGGTTCAGCCGGGTTTGAGATATCCAGAACAGCCAGGCCCAGTTGATTGTCCGCCATAAAAAGGTGGTTTCCGGCAACCTTGATATCCATGCTGTGAAACTTGCCGCCCGCGGGTTGCATGGAATGTATGATAACCGGATTGTGCGGATCGCTGACATCCACCACATGCAACATCCCTCCCCAATCCACGGCAAAGGCATAATCACCGGCCACGGCCACGGCCTGGGCTTTAAACCCCGGCGTGAGCACACTGCCGTTACTTGACTTTTTGTTGCCGATATCAAGGATCATCGAGACGCGGGTCTCGTCTTCGAACCCTTCCCCCTTGACGGTCACCTCCAGGGCCTGGCCCATCACCCCCTGGTTGGGGTACACCGATTCCAGGACCGGCGCCGCCCAGGCAGGGACAGCCATAATAAGCCAACAAAAGACCAGCCGTTGTAACCACACCACTCGCGATGTCATGATTCTCTCCTCATCTTTTATTTTCCTGTTATTCCGCAACCACGTACAAAGCGCCGTCCAGGCTGGCGGCGTAGATTCGGCCGGCAGCCACGGCCGGGGTGGCGATGATGGGGCCGGCGGTTTTCATGGCCCACTGCTGCTTGCCCGTGGCGGCATCCAGGCAGTAGAGGTGGGTGTCTTCGCTGCCGACATACACCTTGCCGCCTGCAACCACCGGGGCCGAATAGATCGGACCGGCCGCCGTGAAGCTCCAGAGGGTGGTTGGCGAGGTCCCCGGGGCGCTGGTGATATCAAAGGCGGTCAGCGTGCCGTTCAGGGTGCTGACCAAAAGGGTCGTTTCCCCCACCAGGGCCGGGCGGCCCACCACGGCGCCGTCCAGTTCCAGGGACCAGAGCAGGGTGCCGTCATCGGCATCGAGGACGTAGAGGGTCTTGTCCTCCTGATCCACGGTGATGGTGTGGGAGGCCACCTGGGGGCTGAACACCACGGTCTGATGATCGTCGGTCGTGGTAAAGGGGTAAACGCTCTCTTCACCGTCGTCGTCAAACAGGGTGACGGTCAGGTTGTTCCCGCCGCCGAAATAGAGCCGACCGTCTGCCGCCAGGGGAGTGGAGAGGATCCGGGCCGGGAGCGGCGCCTGGTCCGCCGCCGGGAATTGCCATTTGATACTCAGGTTATTCACCCCGCCGCCGGCCCCGAAGGCATAAAAGTAGCCGTCCCAGCAGCCGAAATGGATATTGTCCCCGGCCAGGGCCGCCGAGCCGGTGATATTGGCGGTGAGATAATCGCTGTTCAGGGCCCAGCCGCCCGTGTCGAAAAAATAGACCCCGTTATCGTTGCCGCCCAGGCTGAGAACCGTGCCGTTGATCACCGGGGTGGTGACAAAATCATGATTCCCCGCGCCGGGGAAGGGGTTGACGGTGTCACTGTACCAGCCGTCGGCCCCCTCTCCCGTTGCCTTGTTCAGGGCGCAAAGCCCGTTGTTCAAAGTGGCGATATAGAGATGGTTCTCGTCCAGGGCCGGGGAACCGAAGATCGGCCGGCCGCTGTCGAATGACCACTTCAACCCGCCGTCGGCCGTGGCCAGGCAATAGACCCGGCCATCGACTCCGCCGAAATAGACGCTGTCGCCCGCCACCACGGGGGAACCGTAAAGATTGCCCCCGGTCTGGTGGAACCAGAGGGGGGTGACCACAGTGATATCCAGGGTCACCACCCCGGCCACCGGCTCCGGCAGGCTCCTGGCCAGCAGCGGGTCATAGCCCTTGGCTGTGACAATATCCACCACGGCCCCGGCCAGCAGATCGGCCGGCACCTTGGGGAAGTGGTAAGCGCCCGTGTCATCACTGTCCGTCTTCAGGTCAGCAGGATAGATGATCTGGGGCGGAATCCCGGCAAAACGAAGGTGGACCTCAGCTTCGGCCAGGGGCTGGCCAAGGTGATCCTGCGCACTCCCCTCGATATCGACCCGGGTCAATGATGTCAGGGTGATCGGGTCGACCGTCACCGAATCTTCTTCGCCGGTAAACGTCGCCAGGGCACCGCCCCGGTAATAGGCCTCGTGGTGGACAATCAGCGAAGCTTCGCTGAGCAGGTCGGGAATGCCGAGCTGAAACGAACCGTCTGCCTTGGTGACTGTCAGCTCATCAGCGCCGCGCAGGGTGACCATGGCATCGGCCACGGGCTGGCCGTCGACGTCCACCACGCTGCCGTTGACCGCCTTCTGGCCGCCAAAGAGAAAAACAAAGGAGTGGAGACCATCCATCACCACCCCTGGGCCCCCATGTACCACCAGGTCGCCGTTCTCCCCGGCAATGGTTCCCCGGCCCACCAGTTGCCACTGCTTGCCCTCCCCTTCGGTTTCATCCAGGTGGGCAAAGAGATAGATCGCCCCCAGGCCGGCGCCCAGGGCGGTCTGCATCTCGGTCAGGCTCATCTTGTCGGCACTCAGGTTGACCCCCTTCAGGGTGGCCCGCACCTTGCCGCTGAAACCGGCTGCCTCTGAACTGGTGGCCTCGCCCAGGGAGTCGCTGAGCAGCACCTGGGCCCCACCCACCAGCAGGCTGCTCTGGGAGGCCCCCAGCAGGGTCTCGATGGTCTCATAATCGGGGATGCCCGTCATTTGCTGAAAGGTGACCAGGGCCGCCGTGACATCCTTGGTCAACGCCATATCCGTAATGGTGAGGGCGGCGGAGGTATTATGAATCACCTTGGGCGTCGCCTTGGCCTCCTCGGCCTGGCTCGCCTCCATGATAAAGAGGTTGGGGTATTCTTTGAATGGTTCTCCGGCGGCTTTCACCTTGCCCAGGAGCAGATCGTCCTGCCCGTCAAAGAGCGGCTCGGGAAGATCGTCACTCTCTTTTTCGTGCAGCAGGTACAGGCTGCGCCCGGTGCCGGCGGCCAGGTAACCGCCGGTCAGGGCCGCAAAACCGGGGGCCTGGATGGTGATCTCGGTCCCCGTGGTGCTCTGGTAGCTGAAGAGCCCGTCATGATCACTCTCGGCGATCTTGACTCCATTTTTATAGATCGACGCCCCCGGCACTGGGGTCAGCCTGCCGCTCACTTTCGCCAGCACCTTTCCCGCCAGGGATAGGGGGGGGAAGGTCCCCGTGTCCGCGGCGGCATTGACCCAGACCCCCTCGCAGGGCCCGATCGTGTCCAGGACCCCGAACCCCTTGCTTTCCGCGTAGGCTTGGCTCTCCGCCTGATCACCGAACAGATGGACCGCCCACGTGTCCCCCTGCCAGGCCCAGGCGCTGGTCACTTTGCTGCTGACGGTGGCAAAAAGGTCATCCACCGCGGCCCCCTGGCTGCTCCGCAAGCCCACCAGGTTCCAGCCCGCAGACAGGTTCAAGGTGGGGGGGGTGGAATAGTCCCCCTGCAGAACCAGGGTGGCCGCCTTTTCGTTGTTGACCCAGAAACCCTGCCCGGCCTCGATGGCTGTCAACGGGGCAAAGCCCTTGCTTTGAGCATAGGCCCCGGCCTTGTCCTCGCCGGGAAGACAGACCGCCCAGTTGCCATCCTGCCATTTCCAGACACTAGTGGTATCGCCCCAGACCCCGGCCAGCACCGCCGCCACCCCGGTATCGGCCAGCTGCAGCGGCGAGTTGATCAGATTCCACCCCTTGACCAGCTCAACACCAACCTCGGCAGCCCGCACCGATTGCGGCATCCAAACCCCAAAAACCAGAAACAGCAGAACCATCAGCTTCCTGCCTATCGCCCACCTCGCAGTATTGTCGATATCCTTTTTATATGAAATAACCATGTAACCCTCTGAGATTCTTTCATGATTTGTTTTGGGCAACCCTCGGTGAAATACCCGATCGGCCCACGGCCGTTATTGTCGATACCCTTTGACGCGGGAATCCCGCCATCCTTGTGCCCTTTCTCAGCTTCTTGCTACTGCAGAACCACCGCCTCCTTGGCATTGACCCAGAAGCCTTCCCCCGGGTCGATGGCGGTCAGAACCGAAAACCCCTTGGATTCGGCATAGGCGGCGGCGCTGTTGTCCGTCGGCTGGCGGCAGAGGCTGACCAGGTTCCAGCCGCTGTCCAGATAGACCTGGCAGGAGTCGGTTGGCAGGCCCCCGGTCAGGGTCACCGTTTTCTGCTCCGAGTTGACCATGTTCCCGTCGCTGTCCATGGCGAAAACCATGACCTGGTAGGCGCCCGGGGTGGTGAAGCTGGTGGTGAAGTCCGGCGGCATCACCACGGCCCAGACCTCTTCCAGCCCCTCCAGATCGCTCACCATGGACCGGATCTTGATCTTGCTCTCATCCTGGACCTGGGCGGTGATCCCCCCGCTGATCACCGGCAGGGCGCTGGCCATCTGGAAGTTGCCCCCCAGATGAATGGCCTCGGCAATTCCGGTGGTATCGGCAAGGAGCGGGGTCTGATTCTTCCAGGGAGAAGGGAGAATCTTCAACTTGGTGGTGGTGCTGTTGAAGCTGTTCTTGAGATTCCCCCCGGAGAGCAGGCTGCTGAACATGAACTTGCCAAAGGGAAATTGCTTGGTGAGAAAGGCGTTCTTGCCTTTTTCAGCGCTGGCGACAATCACCCGCTTTGCCTTGGCCAGGAAGGGGATAAAGTTCCCCGACTGGCAGGCCTCGATGATCACCACCACCTGGCGGCCGGTGGCATCCTGGAAGTCGGCCAGCCACTGATCGAAGTCGGCGGCATAGAGCCAGCCCGATGGCCCCTGGTCTTGAACCATAAAGACCTCGAAGGCGCCATGGTCGATCATGATCAGATAGAGGGGTCCCTCCGTGGTGGAGAGCGGGGTCCAGGTGGTGATGGCATATTCAAGGTCGATCGGCTCTGGATTGGGCAGATAGACGATACCCGCCTCGGCTTCATGGCTGAGATAGTAGATATCTTCGGCCGTAAAACCGCGTTTGGTCAGCACCTCATAGGCGTAATCGGCCAGCGTGTCGATCACATCCCACAGGTTGTCGCTGTTGCCCCCACCGGCCAGGATAATGGCGTTCCCCCGGGCCTGGTCAAACTCGGGGTTGACGTCGGGAAGCCCCACCGTGACCAGGATCGCGCTGCTCAAGCTGCCCTTGGCCGCGCTGATGCTTACCGTGCCGAAGGCCTTGGCCGTGATCTTGCCAAAGACGTCAATATCGACGATGGACGGGTCAGAGGAACTCCAGGTCACCTCCAGGGTCAGATTTTTGGTGGATTGATCGACATACACCCCGGCTGCGGAGAGACTGCCCCCCACCCCGGTCCCAGTTTTACCTTGATCATTCATAGGGACAAAAACTTTCGTTTAGTCACCCAGATCATCAATCAAACCTCCGCATCCTAAACCATACCGCCCATCTGATATCGGCACACCTTGTTGTGTTCATATCAGGTGAGGGGAAACCGGTCAAGCAAAAATCAGACCTTTCGTTCTCATGGCCTGACCCTGTTATGCCCGAAAAAAAGCATACTACAGGGCGACGGCAAAGGCGACCCCGGCAGTGGTGGCTATTTTAAAGACAATGTCGGCAATGTCCTTGGCCAGCCTCATATAGGGAATCCGTTCCAGGTTTTCAGGCACCACAATGGTGTCTCCGGGCATCAGCACGGTCTTGCCGAAGTGAGAGAAAAATCCCTTGTGCTGCTGCATGGACAGGATCTCGCCATTGGCCTTGAGCAGGTATATATATTTTTTGTCCGCTGTTTTGGATGCGCCGCCGCTTTTGGCCAGGTAATGGTCCAGGGTCTTGTTGGGCTCATACAGAAATGACCCCGGGGAATACACGCTCCCCACCACAGAAACAAACGCGGGCTTTTTTGGAATATGAAGGCCGTCCCCATCCTTGAGCCGGAAATCAAACAAGCTGTTTTCAAACGAGGCCAGGTCTGCGAGCTTGAAGGACACGCGGCCTTCGGCCCGGATGCTGGACAGCTGTCTCAGCAGGACTTCGGAGGTCTCTTTTGCGAACTGCGCGGTTTCCAGGGCCTCTTCAGACACTGCGGTCTGGGATTCGGTTGCAGTGGCCTGGAAAAGTGATATCCTTAGTTTCTGCATCATCTGGTCAATGCTTTTCTGCTGAATGACCCTTGCCTCTTCCGAGGTGTATTTGGCGCCATAAAAATAGGCATATTCGGACAGCCCGCCGGCCCGGCGGATCAGTTCAGATATTTTTTCCCCTTCCCGGATGGCATAGGTACCGGGATAAGCCACCTCGCCGGTGATGCTCACCTTGGCAATATGGGACGCGTCCTTGATCAGGGGCACCAGAACCGCATCTGACGATTGCAGCAAAAAGTCCTTGTCTGATTCACTGTCCAAAAGCAGGTATTCGGTAAACACCCGGTCTTTGCGGACAACCTGCCGGGCCACCTCGATCTTCTCAGTCCGTGCCCCGAATTTGAGTCCCCCGGCCAGGGCCAGGGCATCCTTGAGACGCAGGCCGGGCTGGAAATCGAACTCGCCGGGGTTCCACACTGCCCCGGTAACGGCAAAGGTTTCTTTCATTCCCACCCCGGCCCGGGAAAGCACCTGAATTCGGTCATAAGGATGCAGGGGTGCGTCAAACTGACCGGTAAACACCTTTGACAAAGGAAACTGCATGGGAATGATCCGGGTGGTGTCAAGATCATATCGGTGGATCAGGGCAAAATCCGTGACCGCATCAGGCATCAGCTGGGCCGGACCGGTAAGCACGTCTGACAACCGCATGCTCTGTTCATACCGGAACACATCTTCGGCCCAGACATGCCCCTGCAGCCGCACCACATTGGGCAGCTGTGAGGATGAAAAAGTTGAAAAAGTCACCTCCACCAGGTCCCCGGTTTTGATGGGGTATTGGACCCATTCAGCCATGGATTCGGCATGGATGTCATGAATAATGAAATTCTGGTTGTTTTCAAACCGGCGCAGATAGATCCGGGACCCGGATGCCTGGGGCAGGACACCGCCGGCCATTTTCACCAGGTCCTGAATGTTTTTCTCCCGGGTCAGCTCAAAAATACCTTCGTTAAGGATGCCGCCGGCAATGGCCGCAGTCTTGCCGATACCCGGCACAAAAATGATATCTTTGTTAGCGAGGACTTCATTGGATCCGGGCTCTCCATGCAGGAGCAGATCGTACAAATCAAAGGTGTTCACCGTTTTATTAGCCCGGTTCAGACGGATTTGCCGCAGTGATCCGGATTTTTTTACGCCCCCGGCTCGGAGCAGTCCGTCAAAAACAGTGGAAAACGCCGGAACTACGTGAAGGCCGGGATTCCGGACTGCCCCCACCACAAAGATTTCGATGCTGCGCAACCGGGTCAGGATGACACTGAGGTTGATGCCGTGAACATATTTTTCTGTTTCTTTCCTGATGACGGCTTCAATGTCCCCATACCGAATACCAGCCACTTGAATGATACCGATCCTGGGCGCATTGATGGTCCCCTCCCGGCCCACGGTGGCGGTAAATTCCGTGTCGATTTCGCTGCCCCAAACCCGGATGACCAGCTGGTCTCCCGTGCCCAGGACATAGTCGGGATCCGGGACAGCCAGGCTGGTATTCTGGATGCTTGCCGAAGAAAACACGTCATAGCCGAACTGTGTCAGGCTGCTGCTCAGATGGGAGGCGTATCCTTTTCTGTACTGCGCTTCAATGACAGAAGTGGTGTCCTGCGCTTCAATGACAGAAGTGGTGTCCTGCGCTTCAATGACAGACGCTTTGGCTTTGCGATGGAGATCATCTTTTCCAATGTCATTTTCCTCCAGGTCTGACTCGGACAAATCACTGTCCTCTTTGAGCTTATTGCGCTCATCTTGTCTCTGTTTTGCCTGTTCCTGCCGGATCCGCTCCTGAACATCCGGCGGCAGCTGTCTGATGTTTTCAGGAGTCATGGTATCGGCGGGAAGCTGCGAAAGCTGCTGGATATTGTCAACATTGATGGTCTGCCCCTGAATCTGCTGTCCACCGGCACTGATCGGCAGGACACAGAGTAATAGTCCAGTTAACACATATACCCATGTTTTTTTCATCAGCAAAAAGTCCTCTCTCTGTAAATGGTATTGCCCTGTGGTGTGCAGCTGACAACCGCAGATGCGGTATTATTCCGGCATAGCCCCACGTTTTTGTTTACATCGAACCCGACACCTTGAACCTTATTCAATTCAAGCTCCATTTATTAGTTTTTTTTACATTGTTTGTAAAGGGTGATGTCCAAAGTTTTTTCCAGCATCCTGATTCAATACCGATAAAATCAAACTTCATGACCCAAAACTGAAAAACAACGCCTGCCACACCGCTGTGGACACATTCGGGTCAAAAAAAATAAACCTCGTCAATATCCGGGACCCCCAATGGAAGAAACCGGTGGGGTGTTCAGCATTTCAAGCCGCGGCACCTATACCTGAAAAAACCTGGAATTCCATAGTGAAATGCGTTACAATTTTTGCCAACTTGGACACAATGCCCCAATGCCCAATATCACAAGCTGGGTGGCAATTACCAGCTGAACTGGGGTCTGAACCTAGATATCAGCGTGGCGCGACAAAGACAACAGCTCCTTTATTTGGATTGTGGCGGGACAACGACCGGATCAACTGTCAGCTCTCCTACCGGTTCTGAACCCCTGCTTTGTATGATATGTTTTGTATCCATCATCATTTAAGTAAGGCGCAGAAATGACACACCGCATTCAGATCTGTTTTTTATTTGTATTGCTCATTTTTTTCATGTGCAGCATTCCAGCCGGAGCCAGGATGGACGGGCTGACCGCTCTGTCAGCCGTTGATCGCACCGCACTCAAAAATGCCGTCAACGACCCCACCACCGGAATCCTGGTGACCGATGACCTGGGCCGGGTGCTGTTTTCACAAAACCCGGACACACCCAGGGTACCGGCCTCCATTCTCAAGATATTGACCAGCCTGGCGGCCCTGGAACACTGGGGACCGGAATACCGGTTTACCACACAGGCGGGGTTTGATTCAAGGAGTCATACCCTCCATGTCCGGGGGACAGGAGATCCTTTGTTTGTATCCGAGGTGATCCAGGATGTCTGTGGACAGATGGCAAATGCTTTCGATTTGCAGGAAATCAAAAAAATCGTGATCGATCAAGGGTATTTTGCGCCGGATATCACCATCCCTGGCACCGGGCAGTCTTTGAATCCCTATGATGCCACCACCGGGGCGCTGTGCGCCAATTTCAACACCCTGCACTTTGTCCGGGATGCAGCAACCAACGCGTTTTTGAGTGCCGAACCCCAGACCCCGTTGCTAAAGCAGTTTGAACAAACCATTAAAGAGACCGGTTTGAACAAAGGAAGGATTCTGCTGGAAAAAGAGGTGCGGCCTTTGTACCCGGGCCTGCTGACGGCATATTTTTTAAAGGAACTGGGGGTAACTGTGACAGGGATCGTGGAAACCGGATCGTTTCCGGATTCAGGGTCCACATTTTCCGGCAGCGTGTCTGTAAAGGCCCTGACCCTGGCATCCCCTTGGACCCTGGAAGAGGTGGTGAAAAAACTGCTCCAATATTCCAACAATTTTATTGCCAATCAGGTGATGCTGGCTTTAGGGGCTCACGTGCACGGCCCGCCGGCCACCCTGGACAAAGGGGTTCAGGTGCTGACACGGACCGCAGCCGGTCTGCCCGGCTGGGACACCGCAGCAATTGCCGAAGGATCGGGGCTTTCAAGAAAAAACAGGGTCACACCGGCCCAGATGGGAACCCTGCTGATGGCGTTCATGCCCCATCACACCCTGATGCCTTTCACCGGCACCCAGTACTATAAAACCGGGACTCTCACCGGCATCCGCACCCGGGCCGGGTATTTTGTCGGCACGGATCAGCGTCTTTACCCGTTTGTCATCATGAAATAACCACCAGGCCAGCTTTATTGTCGTTATTGGCATTAATAACGACAATAAAGCTGGCCTGACCCCATTATTTTTCGATGAAGGCGTAGGCGCTGTGGTTGTGGATGGATTCGAAATTTTCCGCGCTCACGGAAAACCAGGTGATGTTGGGGTCTGCCAACAGGATTTTGGCCACATCCCGGGCCAGGTCTTCCACAAACTTGGGGTTGTTGTAGGCTTTTTCCGTGACAAATTTTTCATCCTCCCGTTTGAGAACGGAAAAAATGTCACAGGAAGCGGAGCGCTCCACGATTGCTACAATATCCTCGATCCAGATCAGTTTTTTAAACCGGGTGCTCACCAGGACCTCGCCCCGCTGATTGTGGGCACCGCAGTCGCTGATCGCTTTGGAACAGGGACACACGGATGTCACGGGCACGGCTACCTTTAAAATAATGTCTGTGGGATGCCCGGAATTGGATGATCCGATAATGGAACAGGTATAGTCCATCAATCCGCTGACCCCGGCACTGGGGGACTGTTTGGCAATGAAGTAGGGAAACGTGATTTCAATATGAGAAGATTGGGCGCCCAGGATTTTTTTCATATCCGCCAGAATCGTGGTCAAAGATTCCAGGGAAATGCGGGTCCGGGACTGATGAAGAATTTCCACAAACCGGCTCATGTGGGTCCCTTTGCACTGGTGGGGCAGATCCACATACATGCTGATATCCGCCACCGTGGACTGGGTCCCCCGGGTTTTGTCCAGCACCTTGACCGGGTATTTCAGGCCTTTGATGCCAACCTTGTTTATGGGAATTTTCCGATAATCCGGTTGATTCTGTGTATCGATCATGGTTGTTCGGGCGATAGGGTCAGACGCCCGGGGTTTTCGGCTCAGCCTCGACCTTGATCCGTCCGGCGGCAATTTCCCGCAACACGGTGACCACATCTCCGTTTTTACTGCGCGGGACCAGCAGTTCAGCCCCTTCCCTGACCTGGCGGACCCGTTTGGCTGCCAGATGCACCAGTTCGAACCGGTTGTTCACATTTTTCAGACAATCTTCAATGGTGACTCGTGCCACGTTATTTCTCCTGAATAGATAGGTCTATAAAATATCGATAATTTCATATATCCGTTTGCCGCCCGGGGCCTGGAGCAAAGCCTCATCACCGGCCCGTTTGCCGATCAAGGCACTGCCCAAAGGAGAGGAAACCGAAATTTTGCCCAGTTTGATATCCGCTTCATCCGGCCCCACAATCATATACTCCACCTGCTCTTCCGAGTCCAGATTTTCCACCAGAACCCGGCTGGCGAACCGCACCACATCCTTGGGAACGGAATCCGGATCAATCACCTTGGCAACGCCCAGTTTATAACTGATCTCGCCGATGCGCCCCTCCAGAAAAGACTGGCGTTCCTTGGCCGCATGATATTCCGCGTTCTCAGACAAATCCCCGTGGGCCCGGGCCGTTTCAATGGCTTTGATGTTTGTGGGACGTTCCTCGCGTTTAAGTCTTGCCAGCTCCTGTTTCAGGGCTTCATAGCCCTGTTTGGTAATCGGTATCTGCTCCAAACTAAAAATAACTCCACGTCATGACGAATAAAAAATCATGATGGTTAAAGGTTAACTTGTTTTATGTCGAAACGGACGGCATCTTTGCGATAACGGTCACGCCGGCCTTAGTCCTGTCCCCTTTTTGGACCTGTATCCGGCAGGTTGGCGGCAGATACAGATCCAGTCGGGAACCGAACTGAATCATGCCGTACCGCTCCCCCCGGTGCACCCGGGTGCTGGCATTCGCGCAGTTGACAATCCGCCGGGCGATCAGCCCGGCAATCTGCACCACCACAAACCGCTGGTCTCCGGAGGTCCGGATGGTCAATGCGTTGCGTTCATTATAAATTGATGCCTTGTCAAAGGACGCATTAATAAAACGTCCCGGGGTATACGCCACTTTTTCCACCACCCCGTCCAGAGGAATCCGGTTGACATGCACATTGAACACGTTCATGAATATGCTCACCTGTTGGCACGATTCAGCCAGGTATTCACTGTGCACACCGTCATCCACCCGGATCACCCGGCCGTCAGCCGGAGATACCAGTAATTGATCGCCTTTGGGCACCGGCCGGTCCGGATCCCGGAAAAACCAGGTTATAAAAAGGGTGACAACCCCGGCAACACTGCCCGCAGCAACCCACCCCAAATAAAAAAACACCCCCGTCAAAAAGGCGGCGCCCAGTATAAATTTAATGCCCGGAACCGCTACCGGCAATGCAGCCCGGCGGCCCGGCCATTTTGTTCGATCCATTTAATGTGTCCCAAAAATTTTTAAACCATACAAGATTAACAGACATCCGGTCTGCGTGTCAAGCAAAACCCCGGGGCGCGTCTGCGCCTTCGGACCGGAGATAGGCCGGGACCAGAGCGTTGGCGGCATTTTCAAAAAAATCCGGGGTGGTCCGGGCCGCCCAGGCGAGAGCTGCCGCACTGACTGCATCCATGAACGGCGGTGCCATCCGGATTCGGCCCTTAAAGGTTTCCTGTATTTTTGCTTCATATACCCTTGCACCGGATCCGGCAAACACGGCATCCTGCCCCGACACCATGGATATGGCCTGTTTAGGCGAACACACCCTGTCATCGGTTTTTTCCTTGAGCCGTCCGTGTTCAAACCGGAAAACCGCACAATATACCTGGCCCCGGCGGGCATCCATCATGGCGCACACCGGCACATCAACTTGAGAAAACCGGCAGGCAATGCCGGCCAGGCTGGACACACCTGCAGCCGGCCGGGACAATGCCGTTGACAGGCCGAGCACGGCACTGATGCCGATGCGCAGCCCCGTGAAACTGCCCGGTCCTTTGGCAGCCACAAAGGCATCCACCTGGGAAATCTCACACCCGGCCTGGTCGGGAAACAAATCACCGGCCATGGCAAGCAGGCGCCGGGAATGGGTCAGCCGGCTGTGCCAGTAAGTTTCGCACACCAGCTGATCATTGTCTGTCACAGCCAGGCTGCAACCGGGTTCCGCCGTGCTCAGGGCAAAAATTTTCACGCCTTACCTGCCGAGCCAGTTTCAGGCCCCTGAATGTCATCCGGATCTGTTTCAGGACCCCGGGGTTCGGCCGGGGCCGTTTCCGGGGTATCCGCCTCTTTTGCTGAAGGTGCCGCAAAAGATTCCACGCCAGGTTCCAGAGCGATGTCCAGCACCTGGTTCACATCCCGGACACAGGTGAATTTGAGTTTGGATTTCACGTTTTTGGGAATATCATACAGATCTTTTTTATTTTTTTCCGGAATGATCACCTGCTTGATACCGGCCCGCAACGCGCCCAGGGCTTTTTCCTTGAGCCCGCCGATGGGCAGGACCCGGCCCCGCAAAGACACCTCGCCGGTCATGGCCACCAGGTTGTTCACCCGCCGTCCGGTAACCGCCGACACCAGGGCTGTGACCATGGCAATTCCGGCTGAGGGGCCGTCCTTGGGAATGGCCCCGGCCGGCACATGAATATGGATGTCATGATTGTCGAACGCATCCTTGTCAATGCCTAAGTGTTCCTGGTTGGCCTTGGTCCAGGTCAGAGCGGCCCGGGCCGATTCCTGCATCACCTCGCCGATCTGGCCTGTGACCAGCAGCTCCCCTTTGCCCGGAAACAAAGAAATCTCGATATACAGGATTTCTCCGCCCACCTCCGTCCAGGCCAGGCCCGATGCCAGGCCCACCTGGCTTTCCTCCTGGTCCAGTTCCGGCATATACTGGGGCGGGCCTAAATACCGGGTCAGGTTCTGACGGGTGATGGTGAATTTGCCTTTCTGGCCTTCGGCAATTTTCCGGGCGATCTTCCGGCAGATGGTGTCCAGTTTGCGCTCCAGTTCCCGCAGGCCCGCCTCCAGGGTGTGCTCGGTCACAATGGTTGCCAGGGCATTGGGATGAATGAAGATGGACCGCCGGATCAAGCCGTTGTCCCGCAGTTTTCTGGGCAGCAGATGGGTTTTGGCGATCTCTATTTTTTCCTGGTGCGTATACCCGGGAATCCGGATCACCTCCATGCGGTCCAGCAGGGCCGACGGGATGGTGTCGGCAATATTGGCCGTCAAAATGAACATCACATTGGACAGGTCAAACGGGATGTTCAGGTAATGATCGGAAAACGCGGTGTTCTGTTCCGGGTCCAGGGCTTCCAGCAGGGCGGATGAGGGGTCGCCTCTGAAATCATTGCCCAGCTTGTCGATCTCGTCCAGCATGAACACGGGGTTGTTGGTGCCGCACTGGCGCAGACCCTGGAGAATCCGGCCGGGCATGGAACCGATATAGGTCCGGCGGTGCCCCCGGATTTCAGCCTCATCCCGGATACCCCCCAAAGACAGGCGCTGGAACTTGCGTTTCATGGCCTTGGCTATGGCCTGACCTAAAGAGGTCTTGCCCACGCCCGGAGGTCCCACAAAACAGATGATCTGTCCCTTTTTTTTGGGATTGAGCTTTCGGACACTCAGATATTCCAGGATCCGCTCCTTGACCTTTTCCAGACCCAGATGGTTTTTGTCCAGCACAGTCTGGGCCCGGGTGATATCCAGCACATCTTTGCTGGATTTGCTCCAGGGCAGTTCCACGATGGTATCCAGATAGGTGCGGACCACGGAAGCTTCAGAAGAATCCGAATGCATCTGCTCCAGGCGCCGCAACTGCTTCACAGCCTCTTCTTCGCCTTCTTTGGGCAGCCTGCACCGTTTTATCTTGGCCTTGAACTCTTTGATCTCCGCCAGTTTTTCATCGCTTTCCCCCAGTTCCCGGTGGATGGCCTTGACCTGCTCCCGCAGGTAATAATCCCGCTGATTTTTTGAAATTTCATCTTTCACATCCGTCTGAATCTTGGCCTGGACGGTGGTCAAGGCCAGTTCCCGGGCCAAAAGATCATTGACTTTTTTGAGCCGCTCGGGTGTGTCATTGAGTTCCAGCAGTGTCTGGGCGTCTTCGGTGCGCAGATTCAGATTGGCCGCCACCAGATCCGCCAGTTTGCCCGGTGAATCGATATGCGCCAGGAGATCCCCGATATCTCCGGACAACTCCCCTTTCAGGCTCAGCAGTTTTTCACTGTTTTCCTTGACGTTGCGCATCAGCGCTTCCAGCTCGATATCCAGTTCCTCGGGATCCTGCTCCGCTAAAAAAGACACTTCCACCTTGAAATAACCGCGCTTCTTGAGCCACGCCACGGCTTTTGCCTTGACGATTCCCTGCACCAGGGCCTTGATCCGGCCGTCCGGCAGTTTGATCATTTTCTGGACCCGGCCCACGGTGCCGATCTCATACAGATCCTCGGTACCGGGATTTTCCACTTCCGCGTCCTTCTGGGCCGTCAAAAAGATATACCGGTCGTAGCCGACACATTCCTCCATGGCTTTGATGGATTTGTCCCGGCCCACAAACAGGGGCAGCAGCATATCGGTGAACACCACAATGTCCCGGACCGGCATCATGGGAAGGGTTTTGGGGATATTGTCAAGATTTCCCTCTTTTTCAATCACTTCAATCAGATCATCCATATCCGCTTCTGCCATCAGCTCTCCTTGTTATAACTTTCACTCCGTCCTATATACCGGCATCGATCATAACGGCGGGGTGTAAATTTTTAAAATCAGGTATTTACATTTGACGGTACAATAACGCATAATTTGAATTTTACAATATCCCAGGACAAAATAATTACCATGACAATTTCTATGCTGGCAGTCCTTTTCTTTATATTTATGTTCGGCGCCTGTATCGGCAGTTTTTTAAATGTATGCATTTACCGGATTCCCCGGAACATGTCCATTGTATTCCCTGGATCCGCCTGTCCGGCCTGCGGGCACGGCCTGCCGTTTTATGTCAACATCCCCATCCTCAGTTTTCTGATTCTTAAAGGACGCTGCCTGTTTTGCAGCCATCCCATTTCCTTGCAGTACGTGGTGGTGGAAATCATGACAGGGATGCTGGCCATATTGACATACCTGATTTTTGGCTGGACCCTGGAAGCGCTGGTCTGGTTCGCATTTGCCGCCACCCTGGTGGTGGTCTCCGGCATTGATCTGGCGTTCCGGATCATTCCGGACCGGATCAGCATTCCGGGAATTTTTGTTTTCGGAATGCTGGCCCGGATCGTGCTGGACCGGCCTTTGACCGCCATTGCTGCCGGGATTCTGGTGGGCGGCGGCATTCTCTATGGGGTGGCCCTGATCTATTATGTCATCCGCAAAACCGACGGCATGGGCGGAGGCGATATCAAACTGCTGGCCATGATCGGTGCAGTCACCGGGGTGACCGGTGTTCTCTTCACTTTGTTTGCCGGATCATTTGCCGGTACAGGTGCGGGTATTGCAGCCATGATCCGAAACAGACATGCGGATCACCGGATGCAGCTGCCCTTCGGGCCGTTCCTGTCCGCAGGCGCGCTGGTCTATGTATTTTTCGGCGACCCCATCATTGACTGGTACTTTTTGTGGGCAGTTTTTTGATTTTTTGCTGTAGACCCCTTTCAGACAAGGTTTTTTTTAAAAAAAAAGCCAATAAACCCTTGACACACCCGGCACAACGACGTAACGTACCGCTGAAGCTGATTCAAATGCGTGTAACCCTCAGGCAACGCGGTTTTGGACACTAAAAACAAATATGTCCTCCCAAACCCCAAAAAAAGGAGAAAAAAAAGATGAACAAAGGCGATTTAATCAACAAGGTCACCGAAGTACTGGAAAGTAAAAAAGATGCCCAAAAAGCGGTTGACTGTGTGGTTCAGGCAGTCACGGATGCGCTTGCCAACAATGACTCCGTGACCCTGGTGGGTTTTGGTACCTTTAAAACAGCGGAAAGAAAAGCCAGAAAAGGCAGAAATCCTCAGACCGGAAAAGAGATCGATATCCCGGCGAGAAATGTTCCCAAATTCATCCCTGGAAAAGCCTTGAAAGAAGCCGTCAAATAACGCAGCTTTCACCCATCTTCAACTCCCTCCAGGCAGTATTCGGAACCCGGCCGCCTTTCTTCACCCATACCGGATGCTTCCTGGAGGAGTTTTTAAAAAAATTCATACCGCCCATTGCCCCAGATATCCATCAATGCTTTGCAGTGCATTGCGTTGGCGCAAGTCCAGATTATCTGGTGTGATTTCCGGATCTGACAAATCGGCCAAGGCCTGTGGCAGGGTGAATTTTTCATCACCGCGAAATCCTGTGATTTTGTCCCCGTTTGCCAGTTTTTCCAGATGTTCCCTGAATTCTTTTGTCGCCGGCATCAGATAATTGCGCGATAAAATCCGGGCCGCCAGGGTATGGACCCTGGGTGTTTTCAATGGGGTCAGGACCCTGGACAAGGTATTCCTTTCTGGGATGTCAAACGGGCCGGCATCATGAAACCGGGCGATATCTTTTTTTTCCGCCGCCGTAAAAAAACCATCCTGGTACAGGGCCGCATCCGGGTCCAGATCCGGGATCTTTGGATAGGCATACGCGCGATGCACTTTAATGGTATCCAGAAAAACGGAACCATTTTCCCGGAACATGGCGATCACATCCCCGGCGGTTTTCCGGGCAGTATCTGATAACCGGTCTGTGAACCGTTCCAGGGCCGGCAGCACCAGCCACTGGTCCGCCGGTTTTTTACGTACGGGAAACCAGTTAAATTGACCCGTGTCTGGACTGATCTGTCCACATTCCGGCCGGTCCAGCCGAATCCACAGCTGCTGATTGGCATAAGGAATGGCACCGCCGATATGCAATACCGGGGCGAGATACCCGGCATCCGGACCGAATGAGGATGACACCATCAGTGCGTTGCGAAAAAGCCGATCCTGGATTTGACAGGTTTCAGATAAGGTCTCCACCCGTTTCAGATCGGTATTTTTGTCAAAAAAACCCAGGACATAAGTCCACATGTCGGATCGCTGGGCAAATCGTCTGCACAGGGCCACCAGGGCCTCCACATCCGCCATGGCATCATGGGCCGGGCCGGACACTTCAAATTGATTCGCTCTGGCGATGTGCGCCAGTTTCAGGGTGGGGCGGTGATCAGGCAACCGGGGCCATTGAATGACAGGCGGGAAGCAGAATCGTTTATACAAAGCCGCAACCGGCAGAATATCCGCCCGGAAGCAGCCATTGGCATATTGATGGGTATAGGGTTCCAGCAGGTTCCGGTAGAAGAGAAAGCGTAAAAATTCATCATCAAACCCCAGAGAATTATACCCCACACTGACCGTGTCCGGGGTATTGAAAAGCGCGTGCAGCAGACGGGCAGCCTGATATTCACACTGCCCGTCTGCCAGATCTTTCATGGTCAGACAATGGGTGACAAACGCGCCGGGGGATGGAATGATATCCTTGCGAAGCCGGAGGGTCAGGCTGGTTCGGTCAATTTCCCGAAGCCGGGAATCCGTGCGGATCCCGGCAAAAGTCAACACCTGGTCAAACGCCGGGTCCAGACCCGAGGTCTCCAGGTCGTAAAACAGATAAATCTTATCTTTTGGAAAACTGGAAACTGGCTCTGGCCCCTTTTTGACCATATTTTTTCCGTTCTTTCTGACGGGAATCCCGGGTCAGAAATCCGGCGTTCTTGAGCACACCCCGTAGTTCCGGGTCCACCTGCACCAGGGCCTTGGACAATCCCTGACGGACTGCACCGGCCTGACCGGTCTGCCCGCCACCCATCACACGGATACGCACATCAAATGAATCATCCATCTGTGTCAGTGAAAGGGGGGCTGCCAGCGCATCCCGGTTGACCTCGATATCAAAATACTCATCCAGATCCCGGTCATTCACCGTCATTTTTCCGGTACCCGGTAACAGCCAGATTTTGGCTATGGACTTTTTCCGTTTTCCTGTCGCGTAAAACACGTTTCCACTTTCCATTGATCGTATCGCGTCCTTTATCCTTTAATTTCAACGGGTTCCGGTTTTTGGGCCGCATGGGGATGCTGATCGCCGGCATACACGAACAATTTTTTGTTCAGTTTTCTGCCCAGCCGGTTTTTAGGCAGCATGCCCTGAACCGCTTTTTTAAGGACCTCTTCCGGGTTCTTTTCAAGCATTTCCCTGGCTGTCTGGGATTTCAGACTTCCCACATACCCGGAATGACGATAGTAATTTTTCTGATCCAGCTTATTGCCGGTCAGACGGATTTTGTCCGCATTAATTACCACCACCCAGTCTCCGGTATCCACATGGGGGGTATACAAGGGATTATGCTTGCCCCGAATCCGGTAGGCCACCTGGGATGCCAGCCGGCCCAACACCTGGTCCGCTGCATCGATCACACACCAGTTTTCCTGGTTATCCGCTCTTTTGGCACTGTACGTATATTTTTTCACTTTTTTTCACTGCTCCTCATTCATAAACACAATCCTGACATAATTATAGAAAAATCCCTTTATTGTCAAGCAAAATTTATTTTGATTCCCCCAGACGGCCGGCACCGGCGGCCAGAATCGCCAGAGACGGCTGAACACGGTCAGAATCCTGGAATTCATCGGCCGCAATCCAGAGTGATTCCGGCATATTTCCCTGTAAAAACAATTTACGCCGGCCCAGCACCAGATGTTTTTGCCCCCGGATCAATGCAAAGTCCATGGTCACCACCAGGGTATCCTTGAGCCGGTAAATGCCCATCCGCGTTGTCTGAATCTGCAATGGGTTTTCAGACACGGCAGCCCGTTGCCTTTGTTGTTCCCAGGCATCCCAGTCAAAGCGGTCCGGATCCGCGCCCGGCACATGCAATGTCTTGTAATCCCAGGCGGTTCCGGTCATATGGGTTCGGACCCATTTGTTCACAAACCGGGTCACGCCTGTTTTCCATGCGGCCAGTACATTTGCATTCGCATACTGAATCGTATCCTGGATGATCACGGGGGTGACATACCTTGTGACATAATCGGACAAACGGAGCACATCCGTGTTTTCCAGGGCGATACATCCGTTCGTATCCATGGGTATCAACGGCTTGTTGGTGCCGTGAATCCATATGGCGTAACCGGTTTTCCCCTGCTGCCGGTCCATAAAATGGGGATAATCCGTAGGAAACGCCCGGGGGCCGTAAATCGGGGTCAGATCCTTGTCTTCATGCGCATCGATGATAAAATAGATCCCTTCCGGGGTTTTTTTATCCCCTTCCACCTGTTTGGGACCGGACGCTTCCCCCGTGGAGCAATTCGTGGCAAACACCCGGATCAATTGCGACGATTCAGAATCTGTTTGATAGAGATAAAACCGCTGGGTCTGTTTTTCCACCAGAATGGCATGTTCCCCCCGGGGCAGAGCGATCACTGCGGCCGGCAGGGATCCGGCCAGTGCAGGCACACCGGCTGTGAGCAGACAGACCATCAACCAGATCACATGTGTCATAAGCGGCAGGTTACCTTGATATCTCTCTGGAGATTTTATTGAGATGTTGATATGCCGGGTCTGATGCTTTCCGGCCGCTGGAAGTCCGCAACACCAGGCCGATTTTCAACAGAAAGGGCTCCACCACATCCACCAGGGTATCGGTCTCTTCCTGAAGGGTGGCGGCAATGGCTTCAATACCCACGGGGCCTCCATGATAAAAATCGATGATGGTCTCCAGATAGCTGCGGTCCAGCCGGGTCAGTCCCAGATGATCGATCCCTTCCAGTGCCAGGGCCGCCTGGACGGTTTCCCGGGTCACCCGGCCGTCGGACCGGACCTGGGCAAAATCCCGCACCCGTTTGAGCAGCCGGTTGGCGATCCGCGGGGTTCCCCGGGACCGTTTTGCCAGGGACAAGGCCCCGTCATCTGTAATCTGGGTCTCCAGAAGCCGGGCCGATCGATGGATAATGACCACCAGTTCCTCGGGTGTATAAAAATCCAAGGTCCGGAACAGACCGAACCGGTCCCGCAACGGTGATGAAAGCAGTCCCACACGGGTGGTGGCCCCCACCAGCACGAACCGTCGCAGCCGGTACCGGTGGCTTCTGGCATGAATCCCCTTGTCAAACACAAAATCCACGGCAAAATCTTCCATGGCCGGATACAAAAATTCCTCCACCACTTTGGGAATCCGGTGAATTTCATCGATGAACAAAAATTCCCCATCCCCCAGATGGGTTAAAATACCCATGAGGTCTCCGCCTTTTTCCAGGGTGGGGCCGGACGTAATGGTGAGATCTTTTCCCATTTCAGTGGCAATGATATGGCAGATGGTGGTTTTTCCCAAACCCGGCGGGCCGTGCAGCAGAATGTGATCCAGGGGTTCGTTTCTGAGTGTGGCCGCCTGAATGGCAATTTTCAATGTCTCCACGGTGGCGGCCTGACCCACATAATCTTCAAACCGCTCGGGCCGCAAAGACACGATATCCGGGGTCCGGTCCTCCGGGGTCGGTTGGGCCGTGACCACCCCTTTGACCTCCGATTGATAGGACAAAATATCATCGGTCATGTTCAGGCTCCTTCCTGGTAAATGGCATCCAGCAGCGCTTCCGGGGTCTGGATACCGGGATTCTTCTCAAGCGCGGCCCGGATCATGCGCTGGGCCGAACCTGAAGAATGTCCCAACTGGTCCACCAGAACCCCGGTCACCATGGCCACCGTTTCCGGGTTGTCCGGGGAAGGGGATACCGGTGACGCAAGTGCCCGGGCCGGGGCTCTTTCTGCAAATTCCCGGGTTTTGCCATGCAGGGTGGCAATCACTTTTTCCGCCGTTCGGGGCCCGATGCCGGGCAGTTTCGCCAGCACAGACACCTGTTTGTCTTCAATAGCGGCGGCAATTTCCCCCACCGGGCGGATCATGGCCTTGACCGCTTTCACAGGGCCGATGGCGGAAACGGAAATAAACAATTGAAAAAATGCCTTGTCCTTTTTTTCCAGAAATCCGATCAAAACCGGTTTGGGCTGGCGTTCGGTCACATGATAATAAATATGCAGCTGAATCGGTGTCTCTTTGGATTGAGCCATCACCTGGGTCCGGGTAAACGGGCTGACCAGAATTTCATACCCCACCTGCCCTGCCAGCAACAAAATGGCATCAGAATCACCATCCAACACCTGTCCTTCAAGATATCCGATCATGATCGTTTTTCCTGTACCGGAAATATCCGGTGATAGCCAGTCCCAGGGCATCGGACGCATGGAACGGCCGAATGGTGTCCGGATGATTTAAAAAATGGCGCACGGATCGCTCCATCTGAAATTTATCGGCATTGCCGTTGCCACAGATAATTTTTTTGGCTTCCCGCACGGCGATTTCCTCCACCCGGACTCCGGCCCGGAACGCAGCCACCAGCAACACCCCGGAAACCTTGCCCAGCAAAATCCCCGACCCCGGGTATTTGTCCAATGAATAAATATCCTCGATCACCACCAGATCCGGGACCTGGTCCGATAGAAACGTACTGATGCGGGTATAGATGGTGTCCAGCCGGAAGGCCAGTGAATCCGTCGATGCCGTGGCCACGCATCCGAAAGAATACCGGGTCACGGCCCGGGCATCGCCTTCCACCACTCCGATGCCCGTGCCGGCCAGTCCGGGATCGATGCCCACCACTTTGATCGACCCGGATGTCACTGAAGTGTTTTCAGTTTTGTTTTGGCAAATTCCGCTTCCCTGGAGTCTGGATACCGGGCGATCAGTTCATTTAAAATCAGCCGGGCATTGGCTTTTTCTCCCAGCTCGGCAAAGGCATATCCCTGTTTGAGTCGGGCAGCCGCTGTTTTGTTGGAATCCGGGTATTTTTCCAGCACTTTCTGATATTCCAGAATGGCTTTTTCATACCATTTTTCCACATAATAACTGTCTGCAATCCAGAACCGGGCATTGCCGGCATAAGAGGAATCCGGAAACGTGTTGATAAAATTTTCAAACTGAATCCGTGCAGCCTCCATATCTCCGGCATCAAAGGTCTTTTTGGCCTGCTCATACGCGGATCGGTCAGACACAGGCATTTCATCTTTCGCCTGCCCGGCATCGGCACCGCCATCAGGTGACACAGCATCATCAGACGTATCTATCCCATTTGTCCCGGGCACGGTGGGTTCAAATCCCATGTACGTTTCCAGTCGGGTGATCCGGGTATGATTGCGGGATATGGCCCGGTCCATCCGGTCCAGGATTTGTGTGGAATCTGTCTGAATGCCTAAGTCCGTGCCACCCAGTCGATAGGCGGTCTCCTCCATCATGCCCTGGAGCTGCGCGTATTTTTTATGCATCGTTTGCAGTTCCTGATTGATGTCCGCAATATTTTCCCGGGACACCTGATCCGTTGCCTGCACTTTTTTTTCCAGAACCTCAATGGCGGATGACAAATCGGCGACCTGGTCCCGGAATTGACGCAGCCGGGTATTTTCCATTTCCAGGGCATTGACGCGATTTTCCAATATCTGGTATTGATCCGGCGACACACACCCGGACAGCACCGGTATCAACAGCATGACGCAGATGGTTAAAACAATGTTTTTCATGGTCCCCCCCCTGGCCTGAACAAACAGTCAGAGTCCGGCCGGATCGTTTAAAAAATCCGGCCGGACCCTGATGAATTCATACCCCGCCCGTTATTTCAAGACAAACTGTGCCCGGCGGTTTTTACTGTATGCCGCTTCATTCTGGCCCGGATCCAGGGGTCTTTCTTCCCCGTAGCTGACCGTGGTCATCCGGAATGACCCAATACCCAGATCCTGCAGATACTGTTTTACCGCACCGGCACGCCGTTCCCCCAAAGCCAGGTTGTATTCCGTGGTTCCCCTTTCATCACAATGTCCTTCAATGACAATGCTGTGGCCCGTATTGGCCTTGAGCCAGGCCGCTTTTTCCCGAAGCAGGGTTCTTGCCGTGTCCGTCAGCTGGGCACTGTCGAATTCAAAATGGATATGCTGATGCAGGAAACGGGTCTGGGCGGCCTGGGCCCGGGCCTGTTCCATGGCTGCTTTTTTATCCGCTTCCGCTTGCAGTTCCTGCTGGCGGATCCGTTCCTGTTCCGCTTTTCTGGCCGCTTCCGCAGCTGCCGCTTCCGCTGATGCCTGTGTCTGATCTTCAATGGCCGTCGCGTCGGACACCACTGTTTTCTTGGCACAGGATGCCGTCAAAAAAAGTCCGGCCACAAGAATTGCCATCAATACATGTAATCCCAGTTTTTTGTTCATCACAACCTCCTTGATTGTTTAAATTGCGTTTTGAGCACGTTATTCTTTGTATGTCATGGGTTCCGACCAGCGGGGCTGGGTCTGGCGCCCCGGCATATTCATCAGCCGGCGCTGGTCGGTTCCGGCTGCCGTCATCACAAACACGGCGCCTCCCCGGCCGTCACGGGTGGATGTAAAAACGATCAGGTTCCCGTCCGGAGACCAGGCCGGATCCTCATTGTCTCCCTGGTTTCGGGTCAGCTGCACAGGCATGCCGGGCCCTTTGTCCAGCTGGACCATATAAATATCGATCCGGTTCTTCTCGATCCCCACATAAGCAATTTTTTTTCCATCCGGAGACCAGGCCGGAGACGTGTTGTATCTTCCCTGAAACGTCACCCGGTCAACCTCCCCGGAGGATAGATCCTTGATGTAAATCTGAGGGGTACCGGACCGGTTGGAAACAAACGCCAGTTTACCGCCATCCGGTGAAAACTGCGGCGACACATTGATTCCCCAGCTGCTGGTTATCTTTTTAATCATTTCTCCCTGCCGGGTCAACAGATATATTTCCTGATTTCCGGAAAAGCTCAACGCCGCAGCCAAAGTGTCCTGTCCCGGCATCCAGGCCGGGGTGATGTTCATACCGTCCCGTTTGATCACCGAGCCCCGTTTCTGTTCCAGATGCCGGATATAGATATCGGGCTTGCCCCCGGCATAGGACACATACGCCAGCCATTGCCCGTCCGAAGACCAGGCCGGAGACAGACTGATGCTTTTGTGACGGGTGAACCGGGTGGGGTTGTGCCCGTCAAAATCACTCACAAAAATTTCCTTGTTCCCATCCACCGTGGAAACAAAGGTCAGTTTGCTGGCAAACACCCCCCATTTGCCGGTCAGCGCATGGGACACTTCCGCGCAAAACAGGTGTATCATGCGCCGGACCTGGTCCGGAGGCCCGGTGTATACTTTGCCTTTCAACAGCTGATGATTGAATGTGTCAAACAGCCGCAGTGCCAGTTTCACCCGGCCGTCTTTTTCCTCAACCCCGCCCGTGATCAGCAGTTCCGCACCGATGCCGGTCCAGTCTGAAAAATTGATCTGTGACATCTGAATACCCGTGTTTGACGGATCCGCCAGAAATGCGGCCGGATTGACCTGTTTCAAAAATCCGGTGAATGCCAGTCCGTTTTCAAGCGTTTCAAGCGCTTCTGCACCGATCTGGCTTTCCGCCGGGCTGCCGGTCAATGCCTTGAATGCGGGCAAAGCGATCGGTGTTTTATTTAAAAAAGGATTACTCACCTGAATGGTATCATACGGGGCTGCCGTCAACCGGTCCGGCGCCATCAACAAACCCATCAGCAAAAGCATGATGGCGGACACTACAAATCGCCTGGTCATTTCAATCCTTTCGGGGTAAAAATTACCACCACATCATAAGATGCCATGCCCGGAGGCAACGCCGGCAGGGGGTTGGCCCGCTGAATCGCCCGTTTGGCACTCTGGTCCAGGTATGGATTACCGGACCGGGTTTCATAGATAATATCTCTTATTTCCCCGTTTTTCAAAATTTTTATTAATATCCGGACCTCCATATTCTGGTCCAGTCCAGCCAGCATCTCATTGAACACCCAGTTCTGCTGAATGGTAGACTGCAGCACCATTTTATAAAAATCCAGGGGAGTCCCCCCTTTTCTGCCGGTCCCCCCGCCCGTACCGGATCCGGACACCGGTCCGGTGCCCGTGCCAGACACGGTCTTGTCCTGTTCTTTCACGGTTTTGGCAAGGCGTTCCATGGCCTGTGCCAGTTGCTGCTGGGAATCGGGTTCTTTTTTTTCAGGTGGGGTTTCCGGCTTGTTTTCAGGCGCTGGTTCAGCAGGCCTGGATTTTGGCTCAGGTTTTGGCTCAGGCTCGGATTTAGGTTCCGGTTTTTTTGCCATCAGCTCTTTGAGATTGTCGGGTTTTGACTTCAAGCTGAGATCCGGTTTCAGCACGGCCACGGGTTCCGGCTCAGGTACAGTTTCAACCGGCGGATCCGTTGATTCTGAAACCGCTGGTTCCGCAGCATTGTCCAAAGACGCATCCGGCAAAGACACAGGATCGGGCGCATTTTTTGGGGCTGCCGGACCGCCAGGCTCTCCCGGGGCAAATGATACCAGATCCACCTGCACCACTTCCGGGGTTTTGTAAGGCATCCTGAAATCAACCAGCCAGATGCTGACCAGGAAAAAAAGCACATGGACACATATGGAAATCCCTAAGTACACGGCCAGACGCCGGGAACGGATCTCGTCTGTGTCAAAGCCCCGGGGTCTGATATCTCTGATCGGGAAAAAAAGCGCCATCACACCCACATGTCAGGATGCATCTGCATCGTCCGGAAGGGTAATCATGCCCAGGTTTTTGACCCCTGCCTTTTTGATCTGGGCCATCACATGAACCACCACCCCGTATGGCACCTGTTTGTCCGCTTTCAGATACACGGCATCTGAATTTATATTTTCCAGGATCGCTCCCAGTTTTTCCGCCAGAAACGCCACAGACACTTCCTGATTGTTCAGATACACAGTGCGGTCTTTGTCCACGGATATCATCAGATGATCTTCATCCGACGGCAAAGGCCCGGCTGTGGCCGTGGGCAGATCCACATCCACCCCCTGCACCATCATGGGCGCGGTCACCATGAAAATAATCAGCAGCACCAGCATCACGTCCACAAACGGTGTCACGTTGATGTCAGACATCAATGCATCATTACCGGATTCAAACCGCATCATGCCTCCATTTGATTTTGAATGTCCCGTTCGATGATATTCAACAGATCAGAAGAAAAGGTTTCCAGTTCCGAATTCAAGACCCGGATTTTATCTGTGTAATGATTATACGCCATCACGGCGGGAATGGCAGCTGCCAGGCCGGCGGCCGTGGCGATCAACGCTTCGGAAATACCCGGGGCCACCACGGCCAGGCTGGCGGACCCGCTCAGACCGATGCCCTGGAACGTATGCATGATCCCCCACACCGTGCCGAAAAGTCCGATAAACGGTGCCGTGTTTCCCACCGTGGCCAGAAACGGCACCAGCTGGCGGTAACGATGAATCTCCACCGTGATGGACCGTCGCAGTATCCGCTGGACACTGCCCATGCTCTGGAGAGAAACCGGGCTGTCTTTTCCCCGGGATCGATTGATTTCCATGTAAGCCGGAATAAAAATTCGGGCCGCCGGACTGGACCGCAGGGCCTTGGCTTTGGCAAAGGCATCGGCCAAGGTCCGGCACTGCCAGAATATGTCGGTAAAATCCGCTGTTTCCCGAAATGCTTTTCGAAAATACCGGAATTTTATAAAAATGATGGCCCATGTAACAATGGAAAAGAACAGGAGCACGAGCATGACAAACTTTACCACAGGCCCGGCATCCGCAAGCATGTAAAGCAGTCCGATTGTCTCAGTCGTCATAGTCCCTCGCTTGAAGTTGAATCTTTGGATATTCCTTTGAATAACTATATGAGGCAGGCGGTTCTGTCAAGTACCAGTCAGAGCCCCGGGGGGGATCAGGCCGACCAAAAACACAAAAGCCCCTTTAAATTAAATTAAAGGGGCTTTTGTCTATCACTGTTCAAGCACAGCCTGTCAAAAGGCCTGCGGACGTATCAGCTACATCATGCCGCCCATGCCGCCCATGCCGCCCATACCGCCGCCGGGCATTGCCGGTGGGGCCGGGTTTTCTTCTTTCTTCTCAGCGATCATGGCTTCGGTGGTGAGCATCACAGATGCCACGGATGCCGCATTCTGCAACGCAAACCGCACCACTTTCTTGGGATCAATGACACCGGCCTCGATCAGGTCTTCATACACATCAGTTCTGGCATTGTAACCAAACGCGCCTTTGCCTTCCTTGACCTTGTTGATGACGACAGAGCCTTCCACACCGGCGTTATCGGCAATTTTGCGCAGGGGCTCTTCAATGGCTCTGGCCACCACGGCAACCCCCAGTTTTTCCTCGCCGGTCACATCCAGATCCTTGAGCGCGTCCAGGCACCGCACCAGGGCCACGCCGCCGCCGGGAACAATGCCTTCTTCCACGGCTGCACGGGTTGCGTTCAGCGCATCTTCTACCCGGGCTTTCTTTTCTTTCATCTCGGTTTCAGTGGCAGCGCCCACATTGATGACGGCCACACCGCCCACCAGTTTGGCCAGGCGTTCCTGGAGTTTTTCTCTGTCATAGTCGGAAGAGGTTTCATCCACCTGGGCCCGGATCATTTTCACCCGGCCTTCCAGGGCTTCTCTGGAACCGGCACCGTCCACGATGGTGGTGTTGTCTTTATCGATGTTAATGGATTTGGCCTGTCCCAGATCCTGGAGGGTCACATTTTCCAGTTTGATGCCGATATCTTCGGACACCACCTGGCCGCCGGTGAGAATGGCGATATCTTCGAGCATGGCTTTTCTTCTGTCACCGAAACCCGGCGCTTTCACAGCTGCCACGTTCAGGGTGCCGCGCAGTTTGTTCACCACCAGCGTAGCCAAAGCTTCGCCTTCGATATCTTCCGCAATGATCACCAGGGGTTTGCCGGTTTTGGCAATGCTTTCCAGGATGGGCAGCAGATCTTTCATGGAAGAGATTTTTTTGTCACAGATCAGCACATAGGGATTTTCCATGGCTGCCACCATTTTTTCGGTATCCGTGGCAAAATAGGGAGACAGATATCCTCTGTCAAACTGCATGCCTTCCACCACTTCCAGCGTGGTTTCCATGGATTTGGCTTCTTCCACGGTGATAACGCCTTCTTTGCCCACTTTGTCCATGGCTTCGGCAATGATGTTACCGATGGTTTCGTCACTGTTGGCGGAAATGGTACCCACCTGGGCGATTTCATTCTGGTTTTTGGTGGGTTTGGCCAGTTCTTCCAGTTTTTCGGTGATTTTGGCCACGGCCTTGTCAATACCGCGTTTGATTCCCATGGGGTTGTTACCGGCCACCACCAGTTTTTGTCCTTCTTCATAGATGGCACGGGCCAGCACTGTGGCGGTCGTGGTGCCGTCACCTGCCATATCAGAGGTTTTGGAAGATACTTCCTTGACCATCTGGGCACCCATGTTCTCGAATTTATCTTCCAGATCAATCTCTTTGGCAACGGTCACGCCATCTTTGGTCACTGTGGGGGAGCCCCAGGATTTTTCGATGACGACATTTCTGCCCTTGGGTCCCAGGGTGACAACAACGGCATCTGCCAGTGCTTTTACCCCTTTGAGCATTGCTTCCCGTGCTTTGGAATCATATTTAATTTCTTTGGCCATTTTTATTCATCTCCATATAAATTTTTAAGTTTTAGGTAGTTACGTACTGGGTCTCAGATGTCAAGATCGGGTTATTCGATAACGCCCAGTACGTCATCCTGGCGCAAAATCAGGTAATCTTCGCCATCGATTTTTACATCCGTGCCACCGTATTTGCTGAACAATACCCGGTCACCCACTTTGACATCCATGGGCAGCAGTTTGCCGTCTTCACCCATCCGGCCGTTACCCGTGGCCACTACCTTGCCTTCAGCCGGTTTTTCCTTGGCTGTATCCGGAATAATGATACCGCCTTTGGTTTTTTCATCTTCTGCGGTACGCTGAACCAGAATTCTGTCACTCAATGGTCTCAAACTCATGATGCAATACTCCTCTTCTACGTTTAAATGTTGGTTGGATTAATTTGATTAAATGGTTATGTGTCAACGTCTGCTATTTGTCATCTTGCTTTTTGGATGGTTCTGATGATGCGGCACACGTTGATTTTGTGGATTCGGCCGGGGGTTTGTCCGGATTCTCCGCCCGGGTTTTGGTTCCGCCGTAATCGGTGACATACCAGCCGGACCCTTTCAAATGGAAAGAGCTGTGAGATATAATCTTGCTCAAGGGCCCATGGCATTTGGGGCATACCGTCAACGGCGCGTCTGAAATTTTTTGAAAGGCTTCTTCAATATGCTTACATGCTGAACACTGATACTCATAAACCGGCATTTTTCCTTTCTCCCTTTTTAAGCGTCAATCACTGCTTGAAAAATCATTGATATAATAATAAGCATTTTTCCCCTGTCAAGGCAGGTTTTTTTAAAATTTCATCCAAAATCACTGGCCATGGTCGATTCTCCATTGTTCAAAAAAATCAAAGACTTGCTTTAATCCCTCCAGGGCAACCGGCGCAAGTATCCCATAAGTGAGGCAATGGACTCTTCTTTCTTCGGCCAGGGTCACAGACGCTTCGGATGTGTGTTCATACCGATGGTGAAATTGAAGGAACCGCACCACATGCACCAGTTCATGCACCAGCACATAGACCAGAAACGGCAGCAGGTGGATGGACGGCTGCACGGTCACGGTTCCTAAAATAGCCGGATCCTGAAGACATACCGTATACAGACTGAACCGGGAAGACCCCAACGGCACATCGGCTTTCTGACCCTCATATTTCACCACCTGGGCAAACGGTCCATCCACCCGTTCATGGGAAGCCAGATCCCGGGCCGTTCGGATATCATACCGATTTTTGAGCCATTGACCCGACGACAGTTTATAATAGCTGTTCACCAGGTCCTCACTTATCATCGCTGCTTTGGAGACAGTCTCCAGTTCGGATGAATTGAAAAACCGGTCAATTTGCGTTTCCATGGTTTCCAGACAAAAAAAATTGGACATTTACCCGAAATTTATGCTAATGTCAAAATTTACATGATAATACATCATTTTAAAGAAAATTAAAGGAGGTGATTTTTTTGAGCAGTGTCATCAAAAAGAGACGTAAAAAAATGCGGAAGCACAAACACAGAAAACTGCTGGCCAAAACCAGGCATCAGAGAAAAAAGAAATAAGCAACAAATTTCGGGGGCGGTCCGGGAACAAAACATTCACCCAGACCGCCCCTTTTTTTTGTGCTGCTCCCGATAATTTGGTTACCTAACGGTCAGCCCCTTTCATATACTTCATCAAATCCGAATCCGTGGACAGAATCAGGGAGCTGTCTTTCTCAAGCGCCCTGGAATATAGATCCATGGTTTTTACAAACGCATAAAATTCAGGATCTTTTCCGTACGCCGCCGCATAGATCCCGGCGGCTTCCGCATCTGCCTTACCCTTGGTTTCTTCGGCGATACGATAGGCTTCCGACTTGATCACCTGAAGGTCTTTTTCCTTTTCACCCCGGATATTGCTGGCCTCCCCCCGGCCTTCAGCCCGGAATTTTTCAGCAATCTGGTTTCTTTCCGCGATCATTCGGTCATACACGGACCGCCTGACACTGTCGATGTAATTGATGCGCTTGATCTTCACATCCACCAGCTCAATACCGAACTCTTCGAGTTTTTCACTGGCCTGGGCCACAATACGGCGGGTGATTTCCTCCCGGCCCAGGTTCACGGTATATCTGACCCGACGGGTCCGTTCTTCTTCCAGCTGTTCTTCGGTATCGATGCCGAAGCCCTCAAACGTATCCATGGGCCGGTC
Organism: Desulfotignum sp.; assembly: GCA_021737695.1. Taxonomy (GTDB): domain Bacteria; phylum Desulfobacterota; class Desulfobacteria; order Desulfobacterales; family Desulfobacteraceae; genus Desulfotignum. The sequence continues at coordinate 50,106 of JAIPDL010000005.1, forward strand.
CGTGTTGCGCACAATCTCGGCCAGTGGATAGGAACTGATCAGGTTCCGGGTGGCCGGATCGATCAGATCGTCCAGCCGCTTGAGGGCGGACAGTTCATCTTTCACTGTCTGGAAATAGGTCAACGGATCCACGATACGCCATCTGGCAAACGTATCCACCCAGATATAAGTTTTGTCCCGGGTGGGAATCTGGCCCGGGGACCCGTCCCATTCCAGCAGATGCTTGGGGAAATAATTGGTTTTCTGGATAAACGGCACCTTGAAATTCAATCCCGGTTCCGTCACCGGTTCTCCGGTAATCCGGCCGAACTGGGTGATCACCACCTGCTCGGTTTCATCCACGATAAACGCGGCGTCGTACACAACCACGGCCAGTATGACCAGAAGCGCCACACCCAATACTTTAAATTGCTGCGAATTCATATGTTATTCACCTTTCTGTAGAAATCTGTCTGAAAGCGTTGACGCGCCCTCCCCCATATTCAGCAGGGGCAGCACATTTTTCTGGTCTGAGTCAATGATATACTTGGCCCCGATTTTGGGCAGTACGTTCAGCATGGTCTCCAGATACATGCGGTTCCGGGTCACATCTTTGGCCTGACTATAGGCATCATACACCGCCAGGAAACGGGTGGCATCCCCCTGGGCCCGGTTCACCCGGTCAATGGCATACCCTTCCGCATCCTTGATCACCCGCTGGGCTTCACCTCGTGCCAGGGGCACGGCTTTGTTGTATTCTTCCTTGGCCTTGTATATGGTCTGTTCTTTTTCCTGGATGGCCTGGTTCACCTCATTAAAGGATGCCTGCACCGGTTCAGGCACATTGGTCCGTTTCATCTCGATATTCACAATGGCGATACCGGCTTTGGCATTGTCCAGCTCGGTCTGGAGCATCTGCCGGGCCGCCAGGGCGATCTCGGCCCTTTCTGTGATCACCTCGTTGATGCTGCGGTCCCCGACAATGGTTCGCATGGTAGCTTCGGACATGTTGCGCAGCAGCGAAGTCACATCCTTGACATTGAACAGATAGGCCCGGGGATCGGCCCGGCGGTACTGAACGATCCAGGGCACCACGCCCACGTTCAGGTCACCGGTGAGCATCAGGGAAGATTCTGACGCAGACCCGTATGCGCCGGTATTCTCCGCCTTGACACTGAACTCTTCGGTTTCAGGGGTCCGGACATTGACCTTGGTGACTTTTTCGATACCCGACGGCAGTTTGAAATTCAACCCGGGCTGGGCCAGGCGGTTATACTTGCCGAACCGCTGAATCACCCCCACCTCGCTTCTATCCACGGTAAAAAACGTGGAAGATGCCAGATAGAGCGCGAGCAGCACCACAATCACAAGAAAAATACCGGGGAACTTGAATCCTTTGAACTTATTGAAAATTTCATCCATCTGCGGCGGCCTGGGCATGCCGGGACCACCGCTGTCGCCCTTGTTCTTTTCATATTTCTGCTGATTTTCCCTCAGCTTTTCCCAATCCCAATTCATAAATAATGAGTTCCTGTTTGTTGTTTACGATAAAATATATGTGAACCTTCTATATTATTGAATCAATATATTATTATCAACGATAAAAGGCAATATTTTTCGAACCCGGTCACAGAATCCGGCCGGATAAGGGGGTTAAAATGAAAAAAACAATACCCAACCTTCGGGGTCCGTGGTATAAACATATCCATAATATATATCAATCCAACAGGATCCGCCCATGCCTCCTCCCAACAACCGCAAACTGATCCATATCCGTGACATTCTTGCCACGGCCCTGGAAAAATACCGACCGGCCAAAGACACTGAAATGACCCGCATCTGGGATATCTGGGAAACGGCCGTGGGACAGCCCATCGCCATGAATGCCAAACCCCACGCCTTCAGAGACGGCGTGCTCATTGTTCATGTATCCAGTTCATCATGGATCCACCAGCTCAAATTTCTGGAAAAACAGATGACCGCCAATATCAATACCCATTTGGACCAGCCCCTGGTTCAGCAGATCCGGTTTAAAATTGGCAGCATATACAGTTGATACCCTGTTTGACCCCCCGTTGACCCTGTTTCAGCCTGAAACCGGATACCGGTTTTCCCTGGACCCGGTCCTTCTGGCCGGTCATGTCCTTCCGGGGCCCAAAGACCGGATCATGGATATCGGGTGCGGGTGCGGTATTCTGTGTTTGATCCTGGCAGGCCGTCATCCGGAAATCTCAATCACGGGCATCGAAATCCAGAAAGATCTGGCCGACCTGGCCCAAAAAAATGCCGTGTGCAACCACATGTCAGACCGGATCCGCATCCGGCACCAGGATATCCAAACCCTGTCTGTCACTGATTTGCCCGCCCCCATGGACCTTATCGTGTCCAATCCGCCTTACAAAAAAAAATCCACCGGCCGGGTGAACCCGGACCGGGGACGGGCCCTGGCCCGGCATGAAATCACATTGGATATCCACACCCTGGCGGCCTGCGCCCACGTTTTATTACGACCGGAAGGACGGCTGAGCCTTATTTTTCCGGCATCCCGCACAGCAGATCTCACAACCGCACTGGGACACGCCGGGTTTTGGATCGACTGGATACGGTATGTCCATTTTGGTATCAATGATGCGGCCCAACGGGTCCTGGTCAGTGCCGTCAAATCCGGCACCGCCACCACCCCATGCCCGCCGCTGTATCTGTATCACCCGGACGGCACCCCCACCCGGGCGCATTCAGCTCTTTTTGAGTGGTGATTTTATTGAGCGGGTGGTTTAATCCTTGACACCGGCGTAAAAAGATACTATTTTCCCCAGATTAATTGACTGCGGAGAGGTGGCCGAGCGGCTGAAGGTGCACGCCTGGAAAGCGTGTGTATCCTAACCGGGTACCGAGGGTTCGAATCCCTCCCTCTCCGCCACACCCCCTTCGGACACCATGTCTTATCAGGTTTTAGCACTCAAATACCGGCCCCAGACATTTGACGATGTGGTGGGCCAGACCCATGTCACCACCACCCTTGGGAATGCCATTTTGCAGGACCGGGTGGCCCATGCCATGCTGTTCACCGGCCCCAGGGGCACGGGCAAAACCACCATTGCCCGGATTCTGGCCAAAGCCATGAATTGTACCACCGGCCCGACTCCGACCCCGTGCAACCAGTGCAAATCCTGTAAAGAAATCATTGCCGGGCATTGCGCGGATGTATTCGAGATCGACGGGGCCTCCAACAACAGCGTGGACCAGATCCGGGATCTGCGGGAAAACGTCACGTATCTGCCGGCAGCCGCCCCTTACAAGATCTATATCATCGACGAAGTGCACATGCTGTCCACGGCTGCATTCAATGCGCTGCTCAAAACCCTGGAAGAACCGCCCGACCATGTGCTGTTCATCTTTGCCACCACTGAAGTCCATAAAATCCCGGCCACCATTCTGTCCCGGTGCCAGCGCCATGATCTGGGACGGATTCCTTTGGAGGCCATTTCCGAACTGCTGAAACAAATATGTGCCAAAGAAGGGTTTGGTGTTCAAGACCAGGGGCTGGAACTGATCGCACTGGAAGCGGATGGGTCGGTTCGCGATGCGTTGAGCCTGCTGGACCGCATTCTGTCGGCCACCCCTGAAAAAACCATCTCCTATGAAATGGTGATGAATCATCTCGGGGTTCTGGACCGGCGCATCATGCACGAATTAAGCGATGCCCTGTTTGAAGAAAATGTGGCCGGCCTGATCGCTTTAGTGGACCGTGTCAATGATACCGGCCTGGACTTGAAAAAATTCTACGGCGATCTGATTGCCCATTTCCGGGATTTGAATATCATCAAACAGTGCGGTCCGGATCATCCGGCCGTCAACCTGACCGCCGGTGAAAAAAAACAGATTCACACCCGGGTGGCTCAGATGCCGGAGGAATATTTAGGACATCTGCTCCAGGTTTTGCTCACCGATGAAGACATGGTCAAGCGCACCAGTCATACCCGCATTGCCATTGAAACGGTTTTGTTCAAACTGCGCCAGGTCCGGGCCGGTGCATCCATCGACCGGATCATCACACAGCTGGACCTTCTGGCACAGCAGATGAAATCAGGCGAAACAATGCCGGACAATCCCCCTGACATCCGCCCTTCCCGGCCGGATGGTGACCAGCAAAGTTCTCCCGACCCGATCCAGGCCCCCCGGCCAGCCTATGCGTCCCCGGCGGCAGGGTCCCCTGTATCAGAGCAGATCCGGGAAACCGTTGACGAACCATCCCCCGATCCTCCGGAGCCCCCCCGGACCTGGGACGGGTTTTTGATCCGGATCGAACCGTTGATGCCGTTCATGCATGTGCTGCTGACCCGGGGACAGATCGCTTCGGAAACCCGGGATACGCTGGAAGTGCACCTGTCGGACTGCACCCAGTTTGACCGGAAACGGCTCAAAGACAAACAGGGGGAACTTGAAAAACAGTGCCGAAAATTTCTGGGAAAAACACTGAAGATCCATGTGGCATCCCGGGCCCGGCCCCTTGCTATGGCCGAAGAAAAAGCAAAAGATGCCAAAGCATTGCAGGCTGCGGCCAATCACCCGCTGGTGCAAAGTGCCAAAGAAATTTTCAATGGTGAAATCATTAACATGTAACAACGACTCAGGAGAGTGAGGATGAAAAATATGAACAATATGATGAAACAGGCCCAGAAACTGCAGAAAAAAATGCTTCAGGCCCAGGAGGATCTGGCGACCAAAACCGTGGAGGCTTCGGCCGGTGGAGGGATGGTCAAAGTGGTGGCCAACGGCGGCCAGAAGATCGAATCCATTGTTCTGGAAAAAGAGGTGGTGGATCCGGACGATGTGGAAATGCTCCAGGACCTGGTCATGGCTGCGGTGAACGATGCATTGAAAAAATCCCAGGAAATGATGTCTGCTGAGATGAGCAAGCTCACCGGCGGAATGAACATCCCGGGTCTGTAGCCTCTGTGACCCATTATCCGGATGCCATTCTCAAGCTGATCTCCAGTTTTTCCACGCTGCCGGGAATCGGCCGGAAAACGGCGGAACGACTGGCCCTGCACCTGCTTCATGCACCGGATCAAGACGCATCGGCCCTGGCAGCTGATATCATTGAACTCAAGCGGTCCGTGCGGGTCTGTGCCACCTGTTTTTCCCTCAGCGACCGGGAAACCTGCCGGATCTGTGCGGATCCATCCCGGGACCCCGGGCTGATCTGTGTGGTGGAAAATCCGGCCGACCTGGCCGCCATTGAAAAATCCAGATCCTTTACAGGATGTTATCATGTGCTGGGGGGGGCATTGTCTCCCATTGACGGGATCGGACCCGATGATATCCGTTTAAAGGAACTTTTCAACCGGGCCGATCCCCGAAAAGTCCGGGAAATCATCATTGCCACCCGGACCAATGTGGAAGGGGAAGCCACGGCCGCCTACATTCATGAGCGCCTCAAATCCCGGGGTGTCACCCTCACCCGGATCGCATCCGGTGTCCCCATGGGCGGAGATCTTCAGTATGTGGATCCTTTGACCCTGCAAAAAGCCATGGAAAAACGATATGACGTCTGAATTTCAAACGCTGGATGATATTTTTCAATGTCAAATGTGCGGACAGTGCTGCAACGGGTTTGGCGGCACCTATGTGACACCTGACGATATTGTGCGCATCAGCACCTATATCCAGGCCGATCCGGATGAATTTATCCCCCGATACTGCGACATGACCGGTGCCGGGCCCGTGCTGACCCAGGGACCGGACGGGCGTTGCATTTTTTTTAACACAGACACTCAATGCACGATCCATCCGGTAAAACCCCGGATGTGCCGGGCCTGGCCGTTTTTAAACACCGTGGTGCATCATCCTGAAAACTGGGATGCCATGGCATCCGCCTGTCCCGGCATGATACCATCGGTGCCCCATGGGGATCTGGTGCGAATTATCGCGGATCACATCGAAAAAAGAGGGTTCTGACCCGGCTCTTTTTTGCATGTCACCCGGCCGGTTCACCCATTTATTCCGAATATCCGTTCAACCACCAGTTGTCCCACCGGGTTTCCAGAATATCGGCGGCCATCTGCTTTCCCATGTCGGTTTTCAGGCGCTCCCCGATCACTTCCAGCCATCGGTCCGGAAACGCGGCCCCCGTGTCTTTGAGTTTTTTTAATTCCAGGATGAACGACAGCTGATCCGCATCTTTTGCCAGCCGGGCCTCCAGGGTTTTTCCGGCATTGAATTCCCCCACCAGGGAAATGATGTCCGGGCCAAAGGGCATGTCCCGGACCAGATGGGTCAAGGCGGCTGCCTCATCCACCCGGGCGTAGTTTTTCTGCACATAATTGAAGTCCCCCGTCCTGGCTTCAGCCATGTCATGGACCAGGGCCATGGCGGTCAACCGTTCCCCATCCACTTCAGGTACCATCCGGGCCATGATCCAGCAGATGAATGTCGTGGTGAAACAATGGTCTGCAATACTTTCCGCTCCGTTTCCCAGAAATGCGTAACCGGACCGTTTCAGATCTTTAAGCATCCGGGCTTCAAACAATAGATTTGCTATCTGCTTCATGGGGTCTCCATCCTAAGGTTGACTTTTGGCCGAAAGGCTGTACAACTACACAATTTAATTTTAAATGCTGATTCATTTTAATATTCGAATCAATAAAGGATAATCAGTGACCTTTGTCAAACTGTTTTTAACCGCTTTTTTCTGGGGCGGGACCTTTATTGCCGGCAAACAGCTGGCCGGACAGGTCTCCCCTTCATGTACCGCTTTTCTGCGGTTTACCATTGCATCGATTTTCCTGCTCCTTCTAACCCGGCGCATGGAAGGCCGCCTGCCCAGAATCCGGTTCAACCAACTGGTCTGGATATTTTTGTCCGGCCTGACCGGCATTTTTGCCTATAACCTGTTTTTCTTTACCGGCCTGAACTTTATCAACGCCAACCGGGCCTCTTTGATCATCGCCACCAACCCGATTTTTATCAGCGTGTTTTCTGCACTTTTGTTCAAAGAATCCCTGACCCCGGGCAAGATCATCGGTCTGGTTTTGTCGGTGAGCGGGGCCATGACCATTATTTCCAACGGCCATCCATGGATTTTGTTCCAGACCGGGATCGGTGCCGGCGAGATGGCCATTTTAGGGTGTGTGGTGTCCTGGGTCTCCTATTCCCTGCTGGCCAAACCCATGATGACCACCCTGTCACCCGTGGCCGCCGTGTGCTATTCTTCTGTGGCCGGGACGATCATGCTGTTTTTTCCGGCCGTGTATAACGGACTGTTCCAGGCCCTGCCCGGGTATACCCTGCCGCACTGGGCCGGATTTTTCTATCTGGGATTTTTCGGCACAGTGCTGGGATTTTTCTGGTATTATCAAGGCATTCAGAAAATCGGCCCCACCCGGGCCGGGGTTTTTATCAATTTTGTTCCCGTCAGTGCGGTAATACTGTCTTTTATCATTTTAAACGAACCCGTGACACCCGCCCTGGCCGTGGGTGCGATCCTGGTTCTGTCCGGGGTCTATCTGACCACCCGGCCGGCTCAGACTTCCCCATAAAAGGAGATTCACACATGTTCACCTCTGCCATGGTCAAATCCCCCTGTCCAAACATGGTCCACGGCATCCGCCACACCGACATGGGCACACCGGATTTTGCGCGTGCATGCCGTCAGCATGGGCTGTACATTGACGCATTGACGCGCTGCGGTCTGTCCGTGACAGTGCTGGAACAAGATGACGCGTTTGCCGATTCCACATTTATCGAAGACACCTGCCTGGTCACGGAAAAATGCGTGGTAATCACCCGTCCCGGCCACCTGTCCCGACGGGGTGAAACCCGGGCCGTGGCCCATGCCATGCAGCCGTATAACCGACCTGTGATGGAAATCACCCCACCGGGCACCCTGGATGCCGGGGATGTGATGCAGGTTGACCGTCATTTTTATGTGGGATTGTCCGGCCGGACCAATGCCGCCGGGATCCGGCAGCTGGAACAGTTTCTGGAGCCATATGGATACACCGTGTCCGCCATTGGGCTGACCTCGGTACTTCATCTGAAAACCGGGGTGTCTTATCTGGAAAATAATTGTCTGCTGGCCTGGGGAGAGTTTATCTCCCGGCCGGAATTTTCTGATTTCACGATTCTTCCGGTGGATGATTCCGAAGCCTATGCTGCCAACAGTGTGTGGATCAATGACCGGGTCCTGGTTCCGGCCGGATTTGAAAAAACCCGATCCCTGATTGACGCCCATGGCTATGACACCCTGGCCGTGGATGTGTCTGAATTTCAGAAACTGGACGGAGGGCTCAGCTGCCTGTCTTTGCGATTCTGATGTGTCGGTAAAAAAAAGATGCCGGATATGCCTTGAAAACAATCAAAGGCACATCCGGCATCCATGCAACCACCCATCTGCAAATGGTTGTTTAAATCCGCCGCCTAATCTTCTTCAACAACGATGGCGTCTTCTTCACAAACTTCCACGCAGCTTTCGCAGCCCATGCATTCTTCCGCATTGACCGGCACGGATTTATCGTTCTGCATTTCAAACACTTCCACCGGGCATACGTCTACACATTCTTCACAACCAACGCATTTGGATTCATCAACAATCGGGGTAAAAGCCATTTTTACAGCCTCCTGAAATTAAATTAAAAATCATTGCTTTTGCAATTATAACGCCATTTTTCAACATCAATTTTTTTTACAACTGATTTAAAAAACGCTTTTATAACATGTCCTTTCCTAAAATCAAGCTTTTTATGGTTTTAATGTCACCCGGCATATCAGCAAACGGGTTCCGGGCAGGTTCAGCTTTTTTTCCAGGTCCGGACCTTCAACCATCTGCGCCTGGATCCGACCGATCCGGGCACAGGAATCATCCATGACAGCCAGTGTGTTCCGGGCCTGTGAAACGCCCACCGGCCCGGCTGTCAGGGTGCTCAGCAGGGTCAGCACCCGGCTGTGCCAGTCCGACTGATGGACACACCCATCTTCATGCACCTTTATGCCGTCAATGTCAAGGGCATTTATGACCCGGGTCCCGTTTGCCGCCACCTGATCAAATACGGTGCCACTGGTGGTCACAAACGCCCGGGGTTTGAGTTCTGAAAACAGATGGATTTCCCGGGCACAGGCGGCCCAGGCCCGGATCCGTTCCAGGGTCATGACCGCGCCGGGATCCGGCCCCTGGGATTGAATGGTCTGTGATGACAATGGGTCCGGATCTCCCCGCAGTTCAGAGAACAGACCCGCCCGTTTTTTTTCCAGCCCGGCCATGGCCTGGTCAATGGTTTCATTTTCGGCATCCGTGAGTTTGGCGATGAGTGAAAACAGCAATGGGTCCGCCTGTTTTAAATCATTTTGGCAACGCTGCGGTGTCCCGGCCATTCGGGCCCGCAGTTCCGACCCGATGGCGGCCGGTCCCAGATGATCGGTCAAATAGGGATTGTCCCGGATCAAATTTTTTAAATTATGTTCATTCCCCTGATGCAGCGAGGCCCAGTTCATCCAGGCAGAAACCTGTGACGACACCTGCGCCAGCCGGTTTTTTGAAGAAAACACCGGAACCGCAGTCCCGTGTTTCACCAGCGACACCATCTGCGGATCCTGATTCAGGTCCGGGGCCAGGGGTAAAAACACAAATTGCGGGAAAAAAGCGGCCAGTGTCATCCGCTGGGTCTCATTGACATGGGAAAAAGGAAAAAATAACATTTCCATCAGTCTGCCTCCACTTTCTGATCATGAACGGAAATCCCCATGGCAACCAGCTTATCCCTGAGTTGATCTGCCGTGGCCCAGTCTTTATTTTCCCGGGCCGCCTGCCGTTGCCGGAGCAGGTCTTTTACCTGTTCCGAACAGATGGGTTGGTGATTGAATTCACACACCTGAAAAATCCGGTCCATTTCCTTCAATCCGGACAGGATGCGGTCCGCGTCCCGATTTGAAATAATGTGCCGGCTGATCAGGGTATTGATGGTTTTGATGCCGGCCAGCAGGGCGGCCAAGGCCGCGGAAACTTTTAAATCATCCGCCAGGGCCGTTAAAATGCCCTGGCGGATATCATACATCAGCTGGTCGATCTCCCCGGAGGGCAGATCTTTGACATGATCAGGGCCGGACCGAAGCTGCTCCAGCAGAACAATACACCGGTTGATCCGGTTTCGTGTGGCCCTGGCATCGGCCAGAGCCCGTTCCGACAGCATCAACCCCCGGCGGTAATGCCCGGACAACAGCCAGAACCGGATGGTCCCGTCATCCCATCCCAGATCCGCCAGAGTGTCCAGGGTCAGGTCATGGATGGATGCCACCCCCAGAGACCCGTCATACTGCACGGGGTCGCAGTGCAGCCACACATGGGCCAGTTCCCGGTCTTGGGCGGCCCTGGCAATGGCCCGCTCATTTTCATGATGGGGAAACACCAGTTCCCGGCTGCCCGTATGAATATCAAACGGCACCCCTAAAAACAGCATGGACAAGGTGGCACATTGCAGGTGCAGGGAGGGCCGGACCTGTCCCCATTCGGTTTTCACACCGATTCCCCGGCGCAGTTCCGACAATCGGACCCGCTTGAACAAGGTGAAGTCCCGGGGATTTTGTTTTTCATATTCATCTAAGTCCACGGTGACGCCCACCCGGATTTTCTGGATATCCATTTTGGACAGATGCCCGTATTCCGCTACCTTTGAGATATCAAAATACACGGAATGCAGTTTTTCATAGGCATATCCTTTGTCCAGCAGCTTCCGGGTCAAATCCGCCATATCGTTAAAATGGGCCGACACCCGGGGAAACGCCTGGGCTGGACGAATTTTCAACCGCTGCATGTCCTGGTGAAACGCCTGAATATAAGGACGCGTAAATTCCAACAAGTCCTGACCGGCCCGGTCAGCCCCGTCAATGGTGCGGTCATCGTAATCCGTGATATTGATCACATGGTTGACATCCACTTTGTGAAATGCCAGGTAACGTGCCAGCAGGTCCGTGAACACATACCGCCTGAAACTGCCGGGATTCAGGCGGTGATACACGGTGGGACCGCAGGTGTAAATGGAAATGGTATCGGGTTTCACCGGTTTGAATGGCTGTTTTTTTCCGCTTCGGGTATCAAACAGATGCAGACGCACTTTCTGCTGCACTGAAAACAAAGAGGTGGACAGGTACCGCTCCCCGGAATCTGGAAAAATCACCACCACTACCCCTTTTTCAAGGGTTTGGGCCTCCTGGATGGCTGCGGCCATGGCAGCCCCGGAACTCATGCCCACAAACAACCCTTCTTTGACCGCCATTTGCCGGGCCGTGTCAAAGGCCAGGGCATCGTCGATGTTCAGAATTTTGTCCAGCCGGGTTTTATCATAAATTTCAGGGGTATAGGATTCCTTCATGTTTTTAAGCCCTTGAATCCCGTGGCCCAGAAACGGTTCCGCACATACCATGCGGGTTTCTGGACTGTGTTCCCTGAAATACCGGGACAGGCCCATCAACGTGCCGGATGTCCCCACGGACGCCACCACACTGGCCGGTTTTTCCGGAACCTGGGCCATAATTTCCGGACCCGTGGTATAGTAATGGGCCTGCCAGTTGGCCGGGTTGTTGTACTGATCCGTAATAAAATATTTTTCCGGATTTTCCCGGGCCAGTCGATAGGCTTCTTCAATGGCGCCGTCCGATCCCAAATGCCGGGGCGTCAAAATGATTTTCGCTCCCCGGGCTTTAAGAATCCGCTTACGCTCTTCACTGGCGTTTTCCGCCATGGTCAAGGCCAGCCGAAATCCTTTGACGGCGCAGACCATGGCCAGGCCGATGCCGGTGTTACCCGAGGTGGCTTCGATCACGGTTTTATCTTTTGTAAGCCGGCCGGACGCTTCACCTGCCTGAATCATGTACAGGGCGGCCCGGTCCTTGATGGAACCGCCCGGATTCATATATTCAAGCTTGGCAAACATCCGCACACCCGGATTCGGATTCATCTGCTGAATTTCCACCACCGGGGTATTGCCGACGGCATCTAAAATTGTCACTGTCATAAGGGTCCTTTCCAAACCGCAACCGGATTCCAGCTTGACTTTTACACCATAAAATGGCTTTATACAGTAATTTTAACCCCAGCGCAATTGGTTACCAGGTGTTTCATGGGCAGCGTCTTTCTGTTTAAAAATCGGCAATGGTCTGAACCGGTGCAGGGTATTGTTTTGCCTGTAATCTGCATTTTGTGCTGTTGTCTGATCCTTTTTTCCGGCAGTGCCTTGACCGCAGCGCCATTCAAAGACCCCGAAGCGGTTGTCTGGAATTTGTCTGCGGACACGGTTGTGTATGACCGGCACTCCGATGTGTATACTGCACAGACACACGTGGTCATCACCGGCGGGAAAACCCGGCTGGAAGCGGATTATGTGGAGTTTTCAAATGCCACCAAAGACGTGCTGGCCAAAGGTCATGTAAAAATGATCTCCGGCGGGGATGTGATCTCCTGCAATACCATGCAGGTGAATCTGATCACGGAAACCGGCCTGATCGACAAAGGGACTGTTTTCATCCAGGAAAATCACCTGTATATCCATGGGGAACAGATCCGCAAGACCGGAAAATTCACCTATGATGCCCAAAAAGGAGCCATCACCTCGTGTGACGGAGACACACCGGACTGGAAAATCACCGGCAGGGATGTCAAAGTCACCATCGAAGGATATGGATTTGCAAAAGATACCGTTTTCTGGACAAAAAACTTGCCTGCACTGTATTCTCCGTTTCTGGCATTTCCGGTAAAAACCCAGCGGCAGTCCGGACTGCTCATGCCGGAAATATCTACATCCGACCGCCAGGGATTTGTCTATGAACAGCCGTTTTTCTGGGCCATTTCCCCTGAAAGCGATGCCACGTTTTACACGGGATACCTGTCGGACCGGGGTCTTAAAACAGGCGCGGAATACCGGTATGTAATCAATGATGTTTCCAAAGGCATCTGGCAAATGGATTTTCTGTCTGATGACAAAATCGATGACGGCACATCCGCCACCATAGACTATCAGTTCGAAAGCACTCCCCAGCGCACCAATACCGATCGGTACTGGCTGCGGGGAAAAAGTGACCAGGCCATGGCCCTTGGCTTTTCCGCCCGGCTGGATGTGGATGTGGTATCGGATCCGGATTATCTGCTGGAGTTTCGAGAGGGACTCTCCGGGTACAAAACCAGTGACCGGATATTTGATGATGCATTCGGCCGGGACCTGGACGAATATGATGACACCGTTCGAAAAAACAGCTTGACCCTCTACCAAACCTGGAACAATTTTTCATTGAACATCCAGACACTGTGGTACGACGATGTCATCGCCCGGCAGACCGACATTGACGACGACACCCTTCAGACGCTTCCCGGCATTGAATTCGACAGCTCCCGCATGGATGTCGGCGCCACAGGCATCTATTACCAACTGGATTCGGAATTCCGGTCTTTTTTCCGTCAGGACACCATAGATACCGCCACCAATGGAAGGGAAACAGCCAAAATCAACGGCCAGCGTCTGGATATGTATCATCGGTTTTATTATCCCACAAGACTGGCCAAGGCGTTTTCTTTTGAACCTTTCATGGGCCTGCGTGGCACTGCCTATCATACAGACAGTTACACAGATATCCATGGAGAAGATGATCCGTTCCGATTTCGGGGACTTTATGAACTCGGCGGTGACCTGTCCACCAGTTTGAGCCGAGTTTTTACGGCAGATACCGGTTTTTCCGAAAAAATCATGCACCAGGTCACACCGGGCATCAGTTATCATTTTCAGCCCTACGATGATCAGGATGATCTTCCATATTTCGACTCTCTGGATGATATCGAAGAAGTCAACAAACTCACATGGTCGATCACTAACCGGTTTATTGCCAGAAAATCAGTCACTGGATCCGATGACGTCATCCGGAATAATTACCGGGAACTGGGCTGGATCAAATTGTATCAGGACTACAGCATTAAAGATGAACGGGACAATCTTGAAGCCGAAGACAGGCCCTGGTCCGACATTCAACTGGATACCAGAGTCTATCCATTTTCTTTCTTGTCTTTGAGAACCGATCTGGCCTGGTCCCCGTACAATTATCATTTTACTGCGCTAAACTTGAACACCACGGTGACCACGCCCCGGGGGGATGCTGTCACCACGTCATACCGGTATGAACTGGATACCCAGGAATCCTGGTACACCCGGCTTGATTTGCGGATCACGCGGTCTCTGACTGCGTATCATTCCTTTGAAAAAGATCTGGAGGGTGATACCACCATTGAAACCCGCACGGGCGTCCGACTGAAAAGCGCCTGCTGGGCCCTGGGTCTGGAACTTCAGGAATCGGATACGGATACGCGCATCACTTTTATGATCAGTCTAAAAGGAATTGGAGAGTTTGGTTCACAATGACACATGCATTTCACTGGTTGGCTCTGTTGACAAGGAGCAATTTCGAACAGGTGGTGTTTGAGCAGATCGCCCAAAAAAAAATGGACGCGTTTTTACCCAAAACCAAAAAACTGAGCCGGCGCAAAGACCGGAAAAAAGTCATCGAAGTCCCATTGTTTCCCGGGTATCTGTTTGTCAAATCCAGTATGGACCCTGGCTGTCAACTGACTGTTTTGAAAACCCTGGGCGCAGTCCGGTTTCTGGGAAACGATCAGGGGCCGATCCCGGTGCCAGAGACCCAGATCCACTCTCTTCAGCTGTTAACAGCAGCGGATTGCGATCTGGTCACGGGCGCCTGTTCCCGGCTGACCCAGGGGGACCCGGTCATGGTGATGGAAGGACCCATGGCTGGTGCCAGAGGCGAATTTATCCAGTACCGGGGCAAAGGCAAAATCATTATAAAAATCCATTTGTTAGGCCAGTATGCCGGCGTGGAAATTAATGAGAACCAGGTGGAAAAAATACCACACCACCTGTCATAACTCCTTGACTTTTTATTTATTTTTAAATATTCAACTACAGATGCAACTTTTCATAATCAAAATAGAGGATGTATGAACAAGCTTGAATTGATTTCCGCATTAAAAGACCGGACATCACTGACCAAAGCAGAAGCGGCGGAAGTGGTCAGAATTTTCTTCGACGCGCTCTCCGATGCGTTTGTCAAAGGAGAACGGATTGAAATCAGGGGATTTTGCAGCTTTCATATCAAAGAATACAAAAGCTATATGGGACGGAACCCCAAAACCGGGGACAAGGTACAGATCCCCCCCAAACGGCTCCCGTTCTTCAAATGCGGCAAAGAACTCAAGGAACGGGTGGATTATTAGCCCCATGCTTCAGAAATCTTATGTCAGTTCATAAAAATGATTTCCCCACTGCCCTGTCGGAACTCAACCGGATCATTGAAACCCGAAATATCCCCAATGCACTTCTGTTCACGGGCAATCCCGGTTCAGGAAGAAAACAAGCTGCCTTCAGTTTTGCCAAAGGGATCAACTGTACTGCCGGTGCCGGCCAGGGATCTTTCTGCAACGACTGCCGGTCCTGCAAAAAAATAGACGCAAACCAGCATCCGGACATGATTGTTGTCGCGCCTTTGGATCTCCGGAAAGCCATCACCATCTCCCAGATCAGGCATATCACGGCACAAACAGGGACCCGGCCCCATGAAGCCGCATTCCGCATGGTACTTATCACGGATGCCGACCGGATGAACACCCAGGCCCAGAACGGGTTGCTCAAAGAACTGGAAGAGCCCCCTGAAAATACTTTTTTCATTCTCATGGCAAAAGAGCGGTCCGCACTGCTGCCCACCATCCTTTCCCGGTGCCGTTCATTGCGGTTTCCCCCTTTGTCGGGACCGGCACTGGCTGCGCATCTGTGCGAGCAGTATTCCATTGATGCCCAATGGGCCGGTATTGCCGCTGCCACCGCCGGTACGGACCAGAACCTGGCGGCAACCCTGGTCCATCCGGCAGATGACAATTTGTCAAAAAATTCCAAAACCGGCAAGGCATCCGGCATAGACTGGTATTCCACCCGGCTCTGGCTGATCCAACAGCTGTGTGACCTGATTTCCGGATCTGCATCCCAAAAAATCCACACAGCCCTGGGGTTGTCCGGATTTTTAAGTCAGGACCCGGACGGGGTGATTCCCGGGCTGGCCGTCATGAGAACGTTTTTCAGGGATTTGTGTGTGTGCCGGTATGCACCGGAAAAAATTCTGAACCGTGACTGCGCAGACCGATTTCAAAAACTGGCCCCAAATATCCGTGACAACGACGCACTTTTCTGGATGGATGAACTGCATGAAACTGAAAAACGGCTGGCATCCAACAGCGCCATCCGCATGACCCTGGACCGTTTCTTTTTGAAACTGATACCTATTTAAGGAAAACCCCATGACCCATGTGACAGGCATTCGATTCAAACCCGCCGGCAAAATTTATGATTTTGACAGCCAGGATTTTGTCCTTGAAATGGATGACCGGGTGATTGTTGAAACCGAGCAGGGATTAGGGTTTGGCGTGGTGGTCAAACCGCCCGAAAAATCCGATACCAGCGCCAGAAATCTCAAACAGGTCCTCCGTGTCGCCACCCGGGATGATTTTGTCCGGCGCCAGGAACTCATGGCCCTGGAAGCCGAAGCCCACGCGTTCTGCAATCAGTGCATCAACAAACTGAATCTGCTGATGAATCTGTTTTGTGTTGAAAGCACGTTTGACAGAAACAAGCTCACTTTTTTCTACACAGCGGACGGCCGGGTGGATTTCAGGCAATTGATCAAGCTGCTGGTCAAGGAATACAACCTGCGTATCGAGATGCGCCAGGTGGGAATCCGGAATCTGTCAAAACATTGTGGTGGTATCGGAAAATGCGGTCGGGAGTTCTGCTGTTCTTCGTTCATGCACAATTTTGAACCCATTTCCATTAAAATGGCCAAGGAACAGGGATTGTCCTTAAACCCCACCAAAATATCCGGTGTGTGCGGACGGCTCATGTGCTGTCTGACATTTGAGAATCAGACCTATCAGCACTTGAAAAAAAACATGCCGCGGATGGGAAAACCATTGACCCTGGCCCAGGGTAAAGGCAAAGTCATCCGCCAGAACATTCTGAAACAAACGGTCACCGTCAGAATGGACGACCACACGGAAATCGAAGCCGCATTGTCTGACATACAGCCAACCGATTAACCCGCCTTGTCCTCACCCGACAGGGCAGCAACTACACAGGATCTGCCATGGAAACACCCACACAGTTTTTCAGCACCCCCATATATTATGTGAACGCCAAACCCCATTTGGGTCATGCCTACACCACCATTGCCGCGGATGTGGCCACCCGGTTCAAGCAGATGGACGGATATGACACCTATTTTCTCACGGGCACGGATGAACATGGAGACAAGATTGTTCAGGCCGCGGACAAGGAGCAGCAGAGCCCCCGGGAATATGTGGATAAAATCAGCTGCCTGTTTCAGGATCTGTGGCCAAAGCTCAATATAGGAAACAATCAGTTCATCCGCACCACCCATCCGGACCATATCCGGGTCGTGGAGATGCTGCTGACCCGGATCCATGACCGGGGGGACATCTATTTTTCCAGCTATGAAGGGTTGTACTGTTTCGGGTGTGAACGATTCTACCAGGAAAGGGAACTTGTGGACGGCAAATGTCCGGACCACGGGGTGGCGCCTTCTGCGATCAAGGAATCCAATTATTTTTTCAAAATGAGCCAGTACCAGGACTGGCTGATCGACCACATCAAAACCCATCCCGGATTTATCCACCCGAAACAGTATGAAACTGAAATCCTCTCATTTTTAAAAGAACCGCTGGAGGATCTGTGCATCTCCCGGCCCAAATCCCGTCTCACCTGGGGAATCACCCTGCCCTTTGACAACAATTTTGTCACGTATGTGTGGTTTGACGCGCTGACCAACTATATCTCAGCCTTAGGATATCCGGACGGACCTTTGTTCACAAAATTCTGGCCCTCGGCCCGGCATTTTGTGGCCAAAGACATCATCAAACCCCACGGCATTTACTGGCCTATTATGCTCAAGGCTGCGGGCATCGACATTTACAACGGGTTGAATGTCCATGGGTTCTGGAACGTGTCCGGCAGCAAGATGTCCAAATCCATCGGCAATGTCACTGATCCCGTTGCCGTCACCGACCAGTACGGGGTGGATGCGTTCCGGTATTTTCTGATGCGGGAGATGGTATTCGGGCTGGATGCCAATTTCACCGAAGATGTGCTGGTATCCCGGATCAATTCGGATCTGGCCAATGACCTGGGCAACCTGTTTTCCCGGGTGTTGTCCATGAACCTGAAATATTTCAAGGGCCGGGTCCCGGATCCCACCGGGACGGATTTTGCCGATCTATCCCTGGAAACAGACGCGCAAACGACCATTCAACACTTCAAAAACGCCATGGCCGCCTATGAGTTTCACAAAGGGGTGGAAGCGATCTGGGGGTTCATTTCCCGCATGAACAAATATATCGATACCCATGAACCCTGGCGTCTGGCCAAGGAACCAGGTAAACGCCTCCGACTGGAAGCCGTGATCGGAAATCTGCTGGAAGGATTGCGCACCGTGGCCTGTCTGATCTATCCCGTGATGCCGGAAACCAGCACAAAAATGCTTCGGGGATTGTGTATGGTTCTGCCGGAAACCGGTTTTTTCCCTCTGGAAGAGATCGGTAAATGGGGACAGATGTCTGCCGGTGCCTGTCTTGAAAAACCGGACAGCCTGTTTCCCCGGGTGGATGTCCTGAAAAAACCGGCACATTGAAACAGCGCCATGTGTAAAGGAGCCCTCAGGTTTTGACATCCTTTAGTAACCAAGATTCCTGGCGCAGACAGCAGGCATCATTCCTGCTCTCCCAGAGGAAAAAATCCTTTTTCCAAAAATGGGGCAAACCGTTTCTGGTCTTCTGCCTGATTGCCGGAGCTGTTGCGGGAGGGTGGGCTGTTTTCACTGTTTTTCTAACGGGTTCCAATGACATGGAACAAACAGCCCCGCAGATTTCCAAGCCCACGTTAAATTCCCCGGTTTCTCTGACCCGGGCCCAGGTCAGAGAAATGATCCGGGATGAGGATCTGGTGAACACGGGCCGGAACGTTTTCCCGGCAAAGACGTCCCAGGGCATTGTACAGGTGGTAACATACCTGGATGTGAATCTGACCGGTTTTCTCAATGCCACCCTGGATCACCTGAAAACATTGACCCGGGGCAAACCCACCCAGATCGCCATGGTGGTCATGGACGGGCATCAGGGCCATATTCTGGCCATGGCCGGATTTGACCTGGAAGACAAGGAAGCCAATCCCTGCACCCGGGCCGCGTACCCGGCTGCCAGCATTTTCAAGATTGTTACGGCTGCCGCTGCCATGGATGAACTCAATTTTTCCCCGAAAACCCCGCTGTATTTTAACGGCAATAAGTACACCTTGTATAAGCGGCAGCTCAAGGATGTGAAAAACAAATACACGGTCAAGGTCACGCTTGAAGATGCATTTGCACAATCCATCAACCCGGTTTTCGGCAAACTGGGCCAGACGTACCTGGGCCGGGAACATTTGTCCGCCTATGCGCAGGCCTTTGGATTCAACCAGACCCCGGACACGGACCTGATGTTTGACACGGGACTGTTTCATATGGAAGACAGTAAATTTCATCTGGCGGAACTCGGATGCGGATTCAATCGGGATACCCTGATTTCCCCGCTGTTCGGGGCCATGATGATTACGCCTTTGCTCAATAAAGGGCAGACAGTGTTGCCGGCAGTGATCAGTCATGTCATGGATGTGGATGGAAATTTCATTTACCGGCACACCCCGAGCCGGTCTGTCACGGCCATGACGCCGAAATCTGCTGCCGCCATGATGGGCTTGATGGAGAAAACCGTCCTCCATGGCACTGCCAGAAAATCCTTTGGGTCTTTTTCCCGGGACAACGTGCTGTCCAAACTGACGATCGGCGGGAAAACTGGTTCTTTGTCCAATCGGGAGCATACCATCAAATATGACTGGTTCACCGGGTTTGCCAAAGAAAAAAACGGGCCCCGGGCCATCACGTTTTCCGTGATGGTAGGACATGGAAAATACATCGGTACCCGGGCGGCGTCCCATGCCAGATCCCTTATCAAACAATACTTTACATCCCCTGCATCATCCGGCTGACCCGTGTGTGCAAGGTTTTTTTTAAAATGGAATCAATTTTAATCACATAACGGAGGCTTTATGATGCTGCCCTGGATATTTGTTGCATTCAAACAGGTAATTTTCCGGTTTTTCCGCCACATCCAGGTCGGAAAATCCCTGGATCAGGTCCGTGCAAATACCCTTGTGCTGTTTCCCCGCAGGCCCAATTGTCTGTGCTGCGGTATCTGCGCACTGGTCGCTTTCAAAGCCCAGGGGCCTGTATCTGAAGAGGCAGATACCCTGCAAGACAAAGTCGATCATCTGACATCCCTGATGTCAGAATCAGATCCTGAATCTATGTTTTCCGATCCGGACCGTTACTGCCCGACAGATGAGAGTTTAACACGGATATGGGAATCAGCCCGGGCCCTGAAACAGGAAACCGTATTCAACACCCTGTTTTTTGATTCCGCACAGATTCAAACCCTGTCCCGGATGACCCACACAATGGCTGAAATCATCACCCAATGGCAGGACCGGTTCAACCGGTCAAAACCGACCCTGCCGCCCCGGACGGTGGAAACCTTCTCTGATCGCCTGGAAAAACTTAAAGACGTTCTCTGGTGTCTGGAGCAAGAGGTGCTGGGCAATATTTCAGCCATTGCCGATCTGATGCCGCCGGATCTTTTTAAAAACAGCCATTCCGACAATCTAACAATCTTTCAACGCATCAATGCCGTGCTCAACAGCATGGACCGGCTGGAAGTTCGGGGACGAGATTCCGCGGGGATTTCCGTGCTGTTCACCCTGAATTCAGATGAATTCAACCGGTTCAAAACCCATCTGACCGAAACCGGATTAACCGATCGTTTAAAACAACGAACCAACAGATCCGTGCTGGCCAACAACTGCATCAACATCAATGACCCGATTTCAGACACCCCCCAGCAGACATCCATTTCGTTTGTTTATAAATTTGCCGCTGAAATCGGCGCCCTGGGGGACAATATCGCCTTTATCAGAACCCAGGTTCGAAATGATCTGATTCTTCAGGCCCTGACCGGGTTCAAATTTGACACCCTTTCCGTGAGTGCCCATACCCGATGGGCATCGGTCGGAGACATTACTGAAGCCAACTGCCATCCGGTGGACAACACCCCGGCGGACAAAGAGATTGAAACCACGGGAATCATTCATGTGTGCCTCAACGGGGATATTGACAATTATCTGGAGCTCAAGACCGAGTACGAAGCCCTATATGACAAAATTCACCCTCAGATCAATACGGACACCAAACTGATTCCATTGCAGATCCAGCATTACCTGAAACAGGGTGCATCCATTGAAGACGCTTTCCGACAGGCGGTCAACGATTTTGACGGGTCCCATGCCATTTCCATGCACACCGACCTGGCTCCGGGCAAACTGTTTCTGGCCCAGAAAGGCAGCGGACAGGCTATTTTTGTGGGCATTGCCCCGGATCACTACATTGCCGCATCCGAACTCTACGGGGTGGTGGAGGAAACCGTTGAATACATCAAACTCAATGGGGGGGAATCCGGCCATATCGTGATCCTGGACCAGAAATCACCCGGCGGCCTTGAAGGCCTTCAATCCGTTTTCTATGACGGACAACCCCTTGATATCACCCATGCGGATGTGCGGATCAGTCAGATCACAGCCCGGGATATCGACCGCCAGGGTTTTGCCCACTATTTTTTGAAAGAGATCAATGAAGCCCCGATTTCCGTGGAAAAAACCCTGGAAAACACATTCACAAAAAACCCGGAATCCGGGCTTCTGGAAATCCGGCTGCCGGAATCTGTCATGCCCCGGTTTGTTCAAACGGATCTGGCCGCTGGAAAATTGAAGAAAATCTTTTTCATCGGACAGGGCACGGCGGGTGTGGCGGCCCGGGGATGTGCCGATCTGCTCAACACCTATATGGGTGATTTTGCCTGTGACATCCGGGCATTGAAATCATCTGAATTGTCCGGTTTCTGCATGAATGAAAATGATGATTCCGCCACAGCCATGTCCAACACCCTGGTGGTGGCCATCAGCCAGTCCGGCACCACCACGGATACCAACCGGACCGTGGATATGATCCGGGCGGCCGGCGCAAGAACCCTGGCCATTGTCAACCGCCGGGATTCGGATCTCACCTTCAAGGTGGACGGAGTGTTTTACACCAGTTCCGGCCGGGACATTGAAATGTCAGTGGCTTCCACCAAAGCGTTTTACGCCCAGCTCACCGCAGGCGCTATGCTGGGGTTATACATGGCCGGAATCACCGGGGCCAGATCAGCGGAATATATTACCCGGGAAATTCAGGAACTGCAAGCGATTCCGGATAAAATGCGCACCGTTCTGGCCATGCGGGATATGATCCGGGCTTCGGCTGATCGACTGGCAATTTCCAAAAGCTACTGGGCCACGGTGGGATCCGGCGCCAACAAAACCGCGGCCGACGAAATCCGCATTAAATTGTCTGAGCTGTGCTACAAAACCATTTCCTCGGATTATGTGGAAGATAAAAAACACATCGACCTGTCCTCTGAGCCCCTGATCCTTGTATGCGCCGCAGGGACAAGGGAAAGTGTGCTGGCAGATATTGTCAAGGATACCGCCATTTTCCATGCCCACAAGGCAGCACCCATTGTCATTACCACCCGGGACGAGGACCGGTTCGATCTGTATGCGGCGGACGTGTTCAAGGTACCGGAAATCAATGAAGCCTATGCACCGATCCTCAACACCCTGGTGGGGCACCTGTGGGGATATTATGCCGCCCTTGCCATCAACGAGGGATCCCGGTTCATGTATCAGTGGCGGACCCGGGTCCAGGAAATCCTGGATGAATACATTGCCCAGGGACATAATGAATATGAAGTGATCCTGGAAGAAAAATTCAGGGAACACATTGCCGAATTCTACAATCTTTTCACAAAAAAACGGCGGGAAAACGGATTTCCTGCGGCCATGGGACTGGACAATGCCACCAACATCACGCTGTTGCTCAAATATTTATCCGGCCGGCTCCCGGTATCGGATTTTGAAATTGATTTTCTGACCAAAGGAACGCCGGCCAACATGCTGGATACGTTTTTCAAAAACCTGAACCTGGCCATCAACAACATGGCCAGGCCCGTGGATGCCATCAAACATCAGGCCAAAACCGTGACCGTGGGCACCAGCCGGATCAAGGAAACGTTCCAGGGCCTGATGTTTGACGAGCTGGCCCGCCATGATATTCAGATCTCCCAGATCACCAACAAAAACGTGCTGGTCATCAAGCGTCTTCAGGAAGTCATCGCTCAAGTCAACGGAGGGCTCCTGTACCAGATCACCGGACTCAACCTGCTGGGGGATGTCACGTCAGACACCCGGATCACTGTTTTGGAAAAAACCGGCACACTGGTCAATGAAACCTCCCGGGTGGAAACCGATCCCCAGCTCAAAGGCACCAAGAATATCATTGTCCGGGAAGGCAATGTCTATATCGGCAAGGGCCGGAAAGATAAAAAAAGCATTCTGGTGATTCCAGTCCTGTCCGCAGCTTCAGACACATCCAACATCATTGAATACATCCTGTCTTTGAACGTGGATTTCAAATCCTCGGAATCCGTCACCCTGCTGAAAAAAATCAAGGCGTTGGGCGGCAAATATACCCGGATCAAAGACTGGATTCTGGAAAGCGAAAATATCGTATGGGATGACAAATTTCTCAACCTGGTGCCCGTGGAAACTTTGTTCGGGGAGACGGCAGAACAGGTGGTAGCGGCCATCATCAAAAAAATCGGATGACCGCTGCCTGACATCTGTTACAGGGCGATCCATGCTCTTTTTCGAATTTTTGAATACAGGGTCGCCCCCAGCAGAACCATGCAGGAAAACAGATGCAACAGGTCCAGGCTGATGATCACATTATGGGAAACAAATACGCCGGACAGGTTTTTCACCACCAGGACACTCCCGGTGACAACCAGGCCGGCCAGGCTGACAATCTTTACCCAGGCCATACCGGTCAGCCGGCCTTTGTTCACGGGATTTTGTCGGGAAACACTCAGTTTCCGACTCAAAACAGCATCTATTCCGACATAGGCCCCCAACGCCAGAAGCATGGCCGCCATGATATAATGCATGGCATGGGTGACATAAAACTGTGCCAGCCACCCCAGTCCGGGAATATCCGAAATATAGTATCGGGCAAATATCGGCATCTGAGCAAACCCGGACAGGGTGATGAAAAATAAAATCAGGCCGTAAATCAGGCGACGTCCTTTGAAATAATCCGTCATCAGTCCTCCTCTTTCATGTTTTTATAAAATTTACCCAATGCCGCGGCCGCACCGGCCACCGGGGCGATCACCAGGGCCAGGGCCAGGTTGGACCCGTCTGCCATGGTGTCTTTAGCCGGATTTAAGTGGGGTTTTCCCTTGCCCGTGTCATAGGTGAGCTGATCAAAAGGCACCGGAGACACGTAAATGGTATGGGTGCCCCCGTTTTCTTCCAGGCCGTAGAGATACCCATCCATCTCTTTGGCCCGTTCTTTGGCCAGTTCAATGATCTTTGACCGTCTGCCGATCACCTGAACTTCTTCCGGGCAGGCTTCGATGCAGGCGGGTTGTTCACCTTTTTCCAGTTTCTGGTAACACCGGTCACATTTATACATCACCCCGTTGCCGGCAAAGGCGGGCAGAATGTCCAGGTAGAGTCCCACCCCGGTCTGGCGCTGGGGAATATCCCAGGGACAGACGTTTTTACACTTGGAGCCACCCAGGCAGATTCCGGAATCGATCCGGGACAGCCCGTTGGGTTCCTGCTTGGCTGCTCCCCAGGGACACAGCTTGACGCAGGGCGGGTTCTGGCAGTGCATGCAGCGTCTGGGGATGGTCAACGTCATCTCTTTGCCGTCTTTGATTCCCGTGGCATACTGAATGTACAGCCAGTTATAGGGGGTCAGCCGATCAGTGACCTCCCTTTGGTCCGACCAGTCCTCCACGGGGACCCGGGCCGGAACCATTTTCGGGAAGGGCTTTTCCGGTTTTGGAAACTTGGGGGCATTGGCATCTTTACAGGCATACACACATTCTTCGCACCCGATGCACCGGCTGATATCGATCAGCGTGGCCAGGGGCTCTTCATTGGCATTTGTGGCCGCATTTGCCAGACCGGTGCCTGTCACAGCAGTGCCGGCCGCAAACACAGTGGATTTTAAAAACTGACGTCGTGAAACTAAAGACCGCATGGCAACCTCTTTTATTTCGCTGATAATTATTGTTTGACAAAATCCTGAAAACTCATGGAACGATAACTTTCCGTGCGGATATACTTGAGAATCCTCAACAATTGAGATCCGTCCACATACCCGGGCAGGTTGCTGATCCGATCCCCTTCCGGCGTCAGAAACCACATAGTGGGCAGGCCGGTCACCTGCCAGGTCTGGGACAGGGTCTGGTTCTGATCCGTATCCACGGAAATACTGACAAAATGGTCTTCCAGATAAGCCTGAACTTTTTCATCCAGAAACGTGGTCTGCTTCAATTTGGTGCAATAGGTACACCACTGGGCGTAAAAATAAAGGAACACACTTTTGCCCTGATTCCTGGCCCGGGCCAGTCCCGGGGTATAATCGTTCCAGTCAATGCCGGCCCTTTCCGATCCCGGTTTTCCGGCATCCGTTACACGGGCCGTTACCGTTTCCGTTACATTTTGGGTCCGCAGGCTTTCAGATTCTGCTGCCGGCTGGTTTTCCAGCGGGGTGCCGACAAACCAGTATACACCTGCCAGTCCCATCACGACCAGGATGACAACCAGCACCTGTTCTTTTTTCATTTATAGATATCCTTTCATTTTATTGCGTGTCACAAAATTCTGTGTGTATAATTTAAAAAAATAAATGCAAACATAATGCCAACCGTTCAAATATCTATTTTCCCCGACTTTTCAATGTAATGCCGTGTTTTTTCATCCGTTTCCATACCGTTACCCTGGACACACCCAGAATCTCTGCGGCCAGGGTCTGATTACCGTCAGCCTGATGCAGCGCATCCATCAGAGCGGTTCTTTCCGATTGCTTGAACGGGATCTCGCCAATCGTTGCACCAGATGCCGGCACCCGCCCAAAAACCGGGGCTGGGGCCTCGACATCCGGCATGTTTTTGAGCAGTTTATCCGGCAGATGTTCTATTCCGATGCTTTTTCCCTTGGCCAGGACAAATGCGTATTCCACGGCATTGCGCAGTTCTCTGATGTTTCCAGGCCAGGGGTAGGCCACCATGATCCGCATGGCCTGGGGAGTGAACCCCAGAATGTTTTTTTGGGTTTTTTTTGCCAGGATCGTAATAAAATGCTGGATGATCAGCGTGATATCATCTTTTCGATCCCGCAGGGGCGGACAGATCACCGGAAACACGTTGATCCGGAAAAACAGATCCTCCCTGAAACCGCCATTACCGATCATGGTTTCCAGATTCCGGTTGGTGGCGGTGATGATACGCACATCAATGGGAATGGACCGGTTGTCTCCCACCCGCTGGATCATCTGCTCTTCCAGCACCCGAAGCAGCTTGACCTGGACTGACAACGGAATATCACCAACTTCATCCAGAAAAAGGGTTCCCTGGTGGGCTGCCTCAAACCGGCCGATACGATCGGTGGCGGCCCCGGTATACGCCCCTTTGACATGGCCGAACAGTTCGCTTTCCAGGATGGTTTCACTCAACGCCGCACAATTGACCTTGATAAACGGTTTGTCAGCCCGATTTCCGGTTTCGTGCAATGCTTTGGCCACCATCTCCTTGCCCGTGCCGCTTTCTCCTAAAATGATCACCGGTGTGTCCAGAGGTGCCACCCCCTGGATATGTTCAAACAGGTTCTGCATCAACGGTGTTCGGCCGATGATCCCGTGAAATCCGTCATCAATATGGTAAATACGTTTGATGGATGCCAGTTCGTTTCTGTAACTGATATTTTCTGAAATATCTTTAAGGGTTTCCACAGCGCCGATGATTTCGTCCTGTTCGTCATACAGCACGGTAGCCGTTTTGACAATGGGGATGGTTTGTTTCCGGCTGTCCGTGATCATGCATTTCTTGTCCCTTACCAGGCCCTGGGAAAACAGCTGGCACCAGTTTTTACCTTTACCAATGCCTTTGATGTCACACCCGGTGCAGTTGAGTATGCGGCAGGATTTGCCGATGAGCTGATCTTCCGAATACCCGGTCATAAGCTGGGCCGAATGATTGGCTGCCACAAAAATGCCCTGTGCATCCACCAGAATGATCCCGTCCTGGACGGAATCGATGATTTTTCGCCAATGGTTTCCAATTTTCATGACTGTCTCCTGTTAACTGTAGTTGACAGTTAAATTAACAAAATATTAACATGATGGCAACATGTTAATATCTGTTTCTGGTCTTCATTTATTATGCAACCTGTATGTTATCCCCTGTAAAACAAGGAGATGACGTTTTTTTACAAAAGATTTTTTTCAGTGGCACATGTATTGCTGTTGAATCTGTGTGCAGGAAAAATCTTAGAATCCATGCGGTTGAATACCGCAAAACAATACCGTTATTTAACAGGAGAAACCATGAACACACGTACTGCAAAAAAAATTCTGGCTGTTCTGGCCATCGGTGTGATGCTGCTGGCCGGTGCCGTCTCTGCGGGCGCAAAAGAGCCCTGGATGTTCCATGATATTGTGGATGCCGATTTTGTCATCGCCCACATGACGGTGCCCATGCCGGACAATGTCATGATCATCGACGCCCGTCCCTACAAACCCAAATATTTCAAAGGGCACATTCCCGGGGCCGTGAATATCCCGTACACGGAGTTTGACAAAAAAACCGATCTGCTGCCCAAAGACAAAAACGCCCTGCTCATTTTCTACTGCGGGGGACTGGAATGCAAACTCAGCCACAAATCCGCCAAAAAAGCGGAAGCCTTGGGATACAAAAACGTCAAGGTGTTTGCCAAAGGCTTTCCCGAATGGATGGCCCAGCCGGGCGCATATGCCTCGGTGTCTGCCGAGTATGTAGCCGCACAGATCGCGGAAAACAAAACACTTTTGGTGGATGCCCGACCCCAGAAACCCAAATATGACAAAGGTCATATACCCACAGCCATCAGTATTCCGGATTCCCAGTTTGACGAACTGTCCGGCAAGTTGCCCAGACTTCTGGAAACCCCCATCATTTTTTACTGTGGCGGGCTGGACTGCCGCCTGAGCCACAAAAGCGCAGCCAAAGCCCTGGTAATGGGATACAAAGATGTGTCCGTGTTTGCCATGGGGTATCCGGAATGGAAAAAACAGTTTGGTGCAGCTGCCGACACCGTGGCCGTGAAAGCCGGAGAAGTGGAAGGCTCCATTGATCTGGATCGGTTCAAAACCATCCTGAATGACAACCCGGAATCCATTATGCTGGTGGACACCCGGGATCCGGACGAATTTGCCAAAGGCCATTTCAACACGGCAGTCAATATCCCGGTGGAAAACCTGGAAAACAAGATTCCGGAGCTGCCGGCGGACAAACCCGTGGTGTTCGTCTGTTCCACGGGTGCCAGAAGCGGTGAGGCCTATTACATGGTCAAAGATGTCAGACCGGCGCTCGAAGATGTGTTCTATGTAGAGGCTCAGATCAGTTTTAAAACCGATGGCACTTACACCATCAAGGCACCCAAATAGGATAATAATTTTTTTTTGACATTTGAAACATATCCGGGATAAGATTCTAACAATTGACCGGACAACCATATAAAACATTCCAGAAAAAGGAGATATTCCCATGTTCAAAAAAGTGCTCATTTTTTTCACCCTCGCCCTTTTCACCTTAGGGCCGGTCGCTGCCGCGTTTGCCGGTGACGGCCCGGACGGCAACCACCGAAAAGGCAAATATACCTATCGCAAGGTGATCAAGGCCTGCCATGAAAACGGCGGCGTGGACTCCCCCACCCCCACCGTGAGCCCGGCCGACATGACCCGGGCCGAATGGAAGCAGGTATTTGAAGCCCGCAATTTTGAGGCGTTCGGGTGCCAGGCCCAGTGGGATGAGTTGTCAGATCAGGACATTCTGGACATCTACTCCTATTTTTATGAATTTGCCAAAGATTCCCCCTCACCGGCCACATGCGGGTAAACTGAAAACCGCTCAACGTGCCGGAAGCTCTCACAGATATCCGGTGCGTTGAGCCGATAATTTTCCGGAGACGTTCTTTATGGAATTCAGACGATGCAAATGGTTTTTCGGACATGCCGCCGCCGGCATGATGGTGCTGTGTCTTCTGGCAGCCGGACCGGCAGGTGCGGCCACGGATGACGAGGCCTTAGGAATCAAACTGGCCAAGCAGGCGGTCCGGGGAGACAAACACTGGACCACGGTGGATCATTCCAAAATCGAGCTACTCAACCAGAAATTCACGTCCGGGGACCAGATCACCCAGGCCTGCCTGAGCTGTCACACGGACGCATCCATGCAGTTCAAGGAAACCATTCACTGGACCTGGAAAGTGCCGTCTGAAAAGCCGGGCATCATAAACGGCAAGGCCGGGCATGCCGTGAACAATTTCTGTATTTCCGGCAATGCCATGGAAGATAAAGGCTGTCTGAGTTGCCATGCCGGCTGGAACGGGGTGGAGGGAGAGGTCAACTGTCTGTCCTGCCATGGTGCCAAAAAATTCTCCTTCAAGGAAATCTTTGCCGATCTGGCTGCGTTCGAAGGGGATGACGATCCCGATATTCAGGAAATCGTGAATGACCTCCATAAGGGTATCCAGCAGGCGGTCCAGAATATCACCCTGCCCCAGCGCAGCAACTGCGGTGAATGCCATTTCAAAGGCGGCGGCGGGGACGGGGTCAAGCACGGGGACCTGGACACCTCCCTGGCCAAACCCAACCGGATGCTGGACGTGCATATGGCAGAAGACGGCGCGGATTTTGCCTGCACAAGGTGTCACACCACGGTCAAGCACCACATTGCCGGACGGCTTTATACAAGGCCGGCGGCCGCGGAACGCAAAAGCCTGATCGAAGATGACATGGCCACCAAAATCACCTGTGAATCCTGTCACAGTGCCACCCCGCACAAAGCCCACACCAAGATGAACGACCACACCGACAAAGTGGCCTGCCAGAGCTGTCACATCCCTGAATTCGCCCGGGTGAATCCCACCAAGATGTGGTGGGACTGGACAAAAGCCGGTAAACTTAAAGACGGCAAACCGTTTGTGGAAAAAGGGGAATTCGGCAAACCCACCTATAAATCCATCAAAGGCGAATTCAAATGGGCCAAAAATGTGGTGCCGAAATACTACTGGTATAACGGATCATTCGACAACATCGGCATCAAGGATGAGATCGATCCCCAAAAGATCGTCGAAGTCAGCCACCCCCTGGGATCCCCGGATGACGTCAACGCGCGGATTCATCCGTTCAAGATCCACACCGGCAAACAGCCCTACGACAAAGTCAACAAACAGCTGGTGGCACCGCTGCTTTCCGGCCCCAAGGGATTCTGGACCACCTTTGACATGGATGAGGCCATCACCCTGGGCAACCAGACCCTGAATGTCCCCTATTCCGGCGAATTCGATTATGTGGACACCACCTATGCCTTTCCCATCACCCACATGGTGGCCCCGGCGGAAAAATCTCTGGACTGCATACAGTGCCATACCCGGGACAACTCGCGCCTGGCCGGCATCACCGGCATTTACATGCCGGGTAGAGACAAGTTCGCCATTGTGGACACCATCGGTTTGATCGCGGTGCTCGGGGCCCTGGCCGGCGTGACGCTCCACGGACTGGGCCGGTTTTTTACCCGTAACGGCAGGGAGGAGTAATTCATGGCTGGTAAAACAATGACCAATGTATATCTGTATACCCGGTTCGAACGGCTCTGGCACTGGTGTCAGGCTCTGATGATCATCTTTCTGATGATTACCGGATTTGAAGTCCACGGACTGTATACCCTCATGGGATTTGACACTGCCGTGGATCTGCACAACTTCATCGGCCTGTTCTGGCTGGGATCCTTTGCTTTTTTCGCTTTCTGGCTCATCATCACCGGTGAATGGAAGCAGTATATCCCCACGACCCGGAAACTGTTTGACGTGGCCCGATACTATGCCTGGGGAATTTTTCACGGCCAGGATCACCCGGTACAGAAAACCCCGGGCGCCAAACACAATCCTTTGCAGCGCCTGGCCTACCTGGGCATTTCCGCCATGCTGCTACCCGTGCAGATGGTGACCGGACTTTTGTACTACCTGTACAACAGCCTGGGAGATGTCTCACTGGCGCCCATTGCATTCATTCATACCCTGGCCGCATTCCTGCTGGTGAATTTTCTGATCATTCATCTGTACATGACCACCACGGGCCATTCTTTGTTCAGCCACATCAAGGGCATGATCACCGGATGGGAAGAGATCCATGATACATCAAAAATCCAGGAGTGGGAAACCAAGGCCACCAGAAAAACCTGATTCGGTTCAATTCTTACAGCCCGGCAAAGCCCCGGAAAGCGTTTATGCCTGCCCGGGGCTTTGCTGTTTATGCTTGAATCTTTATAAACCCTGATGCATGAAACATTCATGTCTCAAACTGATCCAATGATACACCTGGATCAGTCATATTTGATTATCAAGATATCGACCTCCGATTCCCTGATCCCCTTTGCACAGCGGCGAACCGCTTTCCTTTGCAAACCCACTTGAAAACCGGTCATATTTTGGATATGGTAGTCCTGTTTTCATGATACTTGGCAAACCGTCATGACAGACTGGCATATGAATTGCTTATTCCATCAAGAGTTTCGGCTATAAACCATATATCTGGAGGAATCAATGGACCCGGTTTTTTTATCCCGACTGCAGTTTGCCGCAGCCACCATGTTCCATTTTCTGTTTGTTCCCCTGACCCTGGGGCTTTCGGTTCTCATCGCATACATGGAAACCAAATACGCCCGGACCGGGGATAAAACCTATCTTCGAATGACCAAATTCTGGGGCAAGCTGTTTTTGATCAATTTTGCCCTGGGCGTGGTCACGGGCATTACCCTGGAGTTTCAGTTTGGTACCAACTGGTCGCGATATTCCGCCTATGTGGGGGATATTTTCGGCTCTTTGCTGGCCATCGAGGCATCCGTGGCGTTTTTTCTGGAATCCACCTTTATCGGCATCTGGATTTTCGGGTGGAAGAAACTGTCCGCCAAGGCTCATGCCGGGGTGATGTGGCTGGTGGCCCTGGCCGGGAACCTGTCGGCCGTGTGGATCCTGATGGCCAACGGGTTCATGCAGCACCCGGTGGGATATGTGATCAAAGACGGCCGGGCTGAACTGGAGAGTTTCATTGCCCTGATCACCAACAAACACGGGTTGCTGGAAATTATTCATGTGGTGCCGGCTTCCCTGCTGCTGGCCTCGTTTTTTGTGATGGGCGTGTCTGCCTGGCATTTGTTGAAAAAACAGCATTTACCCATATTTGAACGGTCGTTTCGCATCGGCCTGGTGGTGGGACTGGTCATGGCGATTGTGGTGGGCATCACCGGCGACATGCACGGTGTGAACGTGTCCAAAACCCAGCCCGCCAAGCTGGCGGCCATGGAATCCCACTGGGAAACCCAGACCCGGGCCCCGCTGGTGCTGTTTGCCATCCCGGATCAGGAAAACGAAAAAAACCTCATTGAAATCGGTGCCATTCCCGGCATCTTGAGTTTTCTTGGGTTTCATGATTTCAATGCCAAAGTCACCGGGCTGCGGGATATCCCAAAAGATGAACGCCCCCCGGTCCTGCCCACGTTTGTCGGATTTCGAACCATGGTGGGCTTAGGCACCCTGTTCATCCTGCTCACCATTTATGGGTGGTTCAAACGCAACCACCTGACGGAAAACCCCACTTACCTGAAAATCATGATGTTTGCCATTCCATTGCCCTACATTGCCATGGAAATGGGATGGATCGTATCAGAGGTAGGCCGGCAGCCCTGGATCGTGTATGGACTGATGCGAACGGCTGAGGCGGCCTCCCCCATTTCCACCACCCAGGTGTTCACCTCACTGATGGGATTCATTCTGGTGTACGGCCTTTTGGGAGCGGTGGGGTTCTACCTCATGGCCAAAACAGTCAAGCAAGGCCCTGACGCCGCCAATCAATCAGAAAAAAGGAGTTAACACACATGGAACTGCAAGCGATCTGGTTTTTTCTGTGGGGCCTGTTATGGGCTGTATTTTTCATGACCGACGGGTTTGATTTCGGCATCGGGACCATCTATCCGTTTGCCGGCAAAACCGACACGGACAAACGGATGATGCTCAATGCCATGGGACCGTTGTGGGACGGCAATGAAGTGTGGCTCATCACTGCGGGCGGAGTGACATTTGCCGCGTTTCCTCTGGTGTATGCCACCATGTTTTCCACGTTGTATACGCCGTTGATGCTGATTCTGTTCGCCTTGATTTTCCGGGGGGTTGCCATTCATTTCCGGGGCAAGATCGACACCCCGACCTGGAAACGGGTATGGGATTTTCTGATCTTTATCGGCAGTTTTGTGCCGGCCCTGCTGTTCGGGGTGGCGTTTGCCAATATCTTCCAGGGCATTCCCTTTGACGGCCAGGGATTTTATCATGGCAACACCTTGAAACTGCTCAATCCTTACGGACTTTTAGGCGGGGTGTTGTTTGTACTGCTGTTCATCGTACACGGCGCCAACTGGATGGCCGTGAAATCCACCGGAGAATTGCAGGCACGCATGGCCGCCATTTCCCAAAAAACCTGGGTGGCCCTGGTGCCGGTGGCCGTGGTATTTCTGCTGGCCAGCTATTTTGCCACTGATCTGTGGGCCAATTATTTCAAATATCCCGTGCTGTTCATCGTCACCCTGGTGAATGTGGCGGCCTTGCTGAGCATCCGGTATTTTGTGGTGAACCAGACCTATTTCAAGGCCTGGTTCGCATCCGCAGCCACCATTGTTTTGTGCACATTTTTCGGCATCATCGGACTGTTTCCGGCCCTGTTCCCTTCCAGCCTGCATCCGGACTGGCACCTGACCGCGTTCAATGCGTCCTCCAGTCCGTTAACCTTGAAAATCATGCTGGGAGTGGTTATTATATTCATTCCCATTGTGATCGGTTACCAGATCTGGGCCTATCACCTGTTCAAGGACCCGGTGACAGAAGACGATCTGGACATGGACGAAGCGTATTAACGGGCGATATTGCCCCATGTATAAATAAAATATGTAAGACAAAAAGGAGAAAGAAAATATGGACAAATATGTCTGCGGCCCCTGCGGCTATGTGTATGACCCGGCGGAAGGCGATCCGGACAACGGTATCAAACCCGGCACCGCATTTGAAGATCTGCCGGATGACTGGACCTGCCCCATCTGCGGCGCATCCAAAGACGATTTTGACAAAGAATAATAGTTGAAAATCCCAGTGGGACGATCCCTTCGACTGTTTCCGGTAATGGCATCAGTCGAAGGGATCTTCAGTTTCAGGAAGCGTTCCGGTCTGCTGCCAGACCATCGGTCAGATGTGTCAATTTTTATCATTGCTGCGTCATCAATCTCTTTTCTGCCGGAAATCATATTTTTTTGTATATGACATTTCCTGTCATTTCCATGGGGATGTCAATCCCCATGATATCCAGCATTGTGGGAGAAAGATCTGCGAGTTTTCCGTCTTCACGAAGACGGATATGCGCTTTTTGCAGCCCGGGTCTGTTGGAAATAATGGACAGCCAGACCTTGTTATTCGTATGAGCGGTCTGGATCTCGCCGGTTTTTGGATCAACCATTGTTTCGGCATTCCCATGATCTGCCGCCAACAGCACAACTCCGTCATTTTCCAAAACCCGGTCAACCACTTTTCCGACACAGTCATCCACCACCTTACAGGCCTGGACCGTTGCATTGAAATCCCCGGTATGGCCGACCATGTCCGGATTGGCATAATTTAACACAATAAAATCATATTTTTGTGCATCCAGCGCATCCAGCAGCTTGTCTGTGACCTCATATGCCGACATTTCAGGCTGCATGTCATAGGTGGGAACTTTGGGTGAAGGAATCAGTATCCGGTCTTCATTTTTAAAAATTTCCTGCTGCTGGCCATTGAAAAAATAGGTCACATGAGCGAATTTTTCCGTTTCCGCAATTCGCAGCTGGTGCAAATGGTTATCCGCAATCACTTGTCCCATGAGATTGAACAGTTTTTCCAATGGAAAAGCCACGGCGACATCTGCTCTTTGGGAATGGGAAATATCCTTGTAATATTCTGTGGTACACAGATAAAACAAATGACGGATCTTTTGGGTCTCAAAGGCGTTGAAATCATCTTTGACAAATGCGTTTGATATTTCTGCGGCCCTGTCAAACCGGTAGTTGAAAAATATGACGGCATCGTTGTCACTGACTGTTTTAAATCTTTGTGTTTTCCTTGGTTTTATGAATTCATCGGTCTGGTCACTGTCATAGGCATCCTTGATGGCGGCATACACATCGTCAAAGAGCTGTGTGTCGGAGACACCTTTGACCAGTAAATCATAAAACAACTGCACCCGGTCCCACCGGTTGTCTCTGTCCATGGCAAAATATCTTCCCGTAACAGATGCGATGCACCCGAACTGGTGTTTATCCATCCACTCCTGAAGGGGTCTGATATATGCAAGCGCTGATTTGGGCGGTGTGTCCCGGCCATCGGAAATCACATGGATATATACGGATTCAACACCGGCATCTTTTAAAACCTGCAGATACCCGATCAAATGATCCGTATGGGCATGAACGCCCTGATCCTGGACCAGACCATATAGATGCACGGCACTGTTGAACTTTTTCACATGTTTGATGCAGGCGGTCACAGCCGGGTTGTCTTTCAAACGGTTTTCTTTTATTGCTCTGGAGATTCTCACCAGATTCTGGAAAACAATTCGGCCGGCACCCAGATTCAGATGCCCCACCTCACTGGAACCCTGATTTCCCTCGGGAAGTCCCACTTGTTCTCCGGAAGTATGGATCAGTGCTGTCGGATACCTCTCAATATAGGTATTGTGGTTTATGGGATGGCATGCTGCAATGGCATTGTATTGTTCATCGGGAGAAAATCCCCATCCATCCCGTATTAAAATCATATGGGGTTTTTTGCGCATAATGTGGCTCTCCTTGACTATAAAACGTTTCCTGTGTGCCGGTCACGCACCTGTTCAGCAGGAACCCCCGGTCAGGTATCAGCAAAAAAATACCATGGAACCCAAAAGGCGGCAAGCAAATAGATTCTGAATAACAGCTGCCAGGACCTTGTGCGAATGATGACCCGGGTATAAAATCACATGACTGACTTTACCCGAACCTGCTTACCCAACGGTTTCATGCACTGGCTCTCCCCGTTTTTTTCCATTACCTGTCAGTGTCTCTTTTCCCTGTATCTACCAAGAAAAATTGACTTCACCGCACAAATGGACTATGTTGACTGGCAGTAAAGAATGAACAGGAGGGATTCCCCTTCTGTGAAATCAGCCCAATACATGGGTAAGTTTTCTATTTGGGAAGCCAAAAATGTAACTTCTTCCCTTTTGCCCCGCACACACGGCAGTTTGAGACCAGCACATATGGGAGAAACAGATGGAATCCGCTAATCTATCATTCAAGAGCATTTTGATACTTGCTTTTCTTATTACCGCCACCTGCTTTGCCCTGCCGGACGTGTCCCGGGCAGAAAACCATCTGCTGACCCTGGAAACCGCCATCACCACCACCCTGAAAAACAATCCGGATATCCGGATGGCCCGCACCCTGATCAAAAAAACCGAAGCGTCGGTCAAAAAAACCGAAGCCGTTTTCTGGCCCCGGGTGACGGCTTTCAGTGAACTATCCGCAGGGGATGCCCCTTCTGCCTTTCTGTTTAAAACCATTGACCAGAGAGAACTGCCGCCTGGTATTGATTTCAACGATCCCGGATCGTTCACCAATACTGAAGTGGGGATCATGGCCGGAATCAATCTGTATAACGGCGGAAAAAAACGGCTGGAAAAGCAGCTGGCACAAAAAAAACTGGCCGACCGGACCGCACTGGCTTTTCAGACAGAAAATGACCGCATCGCTGCAGTGATCCAGATGTTTTTCACCGCACTCAAAGCCAGGGAATATATCCTCATCGCTCAAACCTCGGTGCAGACCGTGGAAGAACAGCTGGATATGATGACGGTGCGTTTCAAAGGCGGCAGTGTTTTAAAATCAGATGTTCTATCTTTGAAAGTCCGCCTGGCTGAAGCAAAAAAAAATCTGGCGGAAAGTAAAAACACCTTTGCCACCACCATGACCGCCCTGGCCACGCTGATGGGGCAGACACCCGGCCATTCTTTTTCTCTTGATCCGGACCCGGACAGCACCTGTCAGGTAAGCTTTCCCGTGTCCATTGACCAGGCTTATGCCCTTGCCCTTGAAAAACGGCCGGAACTGCACCGGGCACAGCAGCAGATCGACATGGCAAAAACAGCTGTATCTTTAGCCGAAAGCGGCTACCGGCCACGGGTTGACCTGCAGGCCCGGTGGTATATGGACAGTGAGAATTTTTCGTACCATACATCAAAAGACAATTACACAGCCAGCCTGAATTTTGCGTGGAACCTGTTCGACGGCTTTGCCACCCGGGCACGGATTGCTGAAGCCAGTCATGAACTGGAAAGGGCTCTGGAAGCCCGGGAAAAAATACGGATGCAGATTTACCAGGACGTAAAACAGGCCTATCTGGCGCATGAAAACGCACAGCAGCGGCTGCATGTGGCCCGGTCCAGTGTGGATATGGCCGAAGAATCCCTTCATATAGTCAAAAAACGCTATGACGGGGGTGCCGAACCCATTACCCGGTATCTGGAGGCGGAACTGGACAGAACCAGGGCCGGCATCAACCAAGCGGCGGCATTTTATGACGGCAAAACGGCAAAAATCGAGATTGCCCGGGCCATTGGAACCCTTTCCAGACTCTGGTCACAGGAGAAGTAAAAAAGATGTCTTCACTGAAAACACAGGTTATTTGTCATTTGATTTCAAAAACAATATTGTCTGTCCTGCTGGTGCTTGCCCCATACCACTGCACAACCGCTGATGCAGATGCCGGGTATCAGCCGCAAAAAACAGTTAAAACAAAGGAACAGACCGTTGCCCAGACCTATCCGGCCGTGGGAACTGTCCGGCCCAAAAGTGAAACCAGCATCAGTGCCCAGATCAGTGCCCAGATAAAGGCGGTGCATGTCAAGGCCGGGCAGATCATAACATCAGGCACCCTGTTGATCACCCTGGACAGCAGACAGGCCGCAGCCAGGCTGGAAAGTGCCAAAGAAGCGCTTCGCGGGGCCAAAGCCTCCCGGGACAAAGCCCGCCAGGCCATCAACTCTGCCCAAGCTTCTTATACCAATGCAAAACAGCATTTTGCGCGTATCAAAAACTTTTATGCATCTGGTGCCGCCACCCAGCAGGAATTTGAAAATGCCCAAGCCGGTTTTCTGCAGGCCCGGGCTGCATTGTCCATGTCCCGTGAATCCCTGGTGGAGGCAGAGGCAGGCATCCAACAGGCCACAGAAACCATTACCGAAGCCACTGTACACCTTGGTTTTTCAAAAATCATTGCGCCGGTGGACGGAGAAATCATCCGGATCCTGGTGGAACCCGGAGATCTGGCCCTGCCGGGCAAGCCCCTTGCAGCGGTGCGGACCCAAGGAGGCTTGCGGGTTGAAGCCCATGTCAGAGAAGGGCTTATCAACACCATCAAAACCGGTTCCCATCTTCAGGCAGTGATCCCCACCCCCGGATTTTTTCTGAATGCCGTGGTGGAGGAAATCATTCCCTATGCCGACCCCAATACCCGCACCTTTCTTGTTAAAGCCGCCATCCCGGCCAAAGAAGGTATCTATTCAGGCATGTATGCCAAGCTGATGGTTCCGGAAGCCCACAGAACCATCATCACCCTGGACAAAGACGCGGTGATCCGTGCCGGACAGCTCGAACTTGTCATGGTCAAAACCAATGACACCTGGCAGCGCCGGTATATTAAAACCATTCCCCTGGACAACACCTGCGTGGAAGTTCTGTCAGGACTGTCTGCCAATGAAACCATCGGCATCGGGGAGGTCCGGTGATATGACAGACCCGCAGCCCGCTGATCCCAAAGGCATTATTCCTGCGACAGTCAAGGTGTTTCTCGGTTCAAAATTTTCCCTGATTCTTATCATCATTGCCCTTTGCATGGGGGTTGCCGCCCTTTTAGTCACCCCGAAAGAAGAAGAACCCCAGATCGTTGTGCCCATGGCAGATATCTATGTCAATGCCCCGGGTGCCAGTCCCCGGGAAATCGAGCAGCTGGTATCCATCCCTTTGGAACGGTTTTTATGGCAGATCGACGGGGTTGAGTACGTCTATTCCATCTCACAAAAAGATATGGCCGTGGTCACGGTCCGCTTTTTTGTGGGAGAAGACCGGGAAGATTCCCTGATAAAGCTGCAAAACAGAATATCCATGCACATCGACCAGGTCACCCCCATTGTCAAAAAATGGGTGATAAAACCCATCGAAATTGATGATGTGCCCATCGTCACCATCAGTTTGTTTTCCGACCGGCTGGATGATGCCCAGCTCCACAGAACCGGCCAGGAAGCCCTGGCCAGGCTCAGCCGGGTTGAAAACACCTCCAGAACCGTGCTGCACGGGGGAAGGCCCAGAGAAATCCGGGTTGAACTGGATCCTGAAAAAATGACCGGTTACGGGATTTCCTATATGAATGTCCAGCAGGCACTGAAGGAGGCGGATTTTTCTGTCAATGCAGGCGATTTTTCCAGAAACGCCACCCGTTTTCCCGTGACCACCACCTCGTTTATGTATACTGCCGGGGATGTAAAATCTCTGGTTGTCGGGGTAAAAGACCAAATTCCCGTGTATCTCAGAGATATTGCCCATATCCGGGATATACCCGGACAATCCGAGACCTACACGGCCATCAGCTTTTCAAACGCATATGCAGAAAACCACGACCGGTTTGTGCCCGGCAAACGCTACCCTGCCGTCACCCTTGCCGTTTCCAAGAAAAAAGGATCCAATGCGGTTGCTGTTGCCAAAGAAATTATTGATGAATTTGAGCGGATTCATGCGCAGATCCTGCCCCATGGCGTATATTATCAGATCACCCGCAATTACGGAGAAACGGCTGCCCAAAAAGTGTGGGGCCTTGTCACCTCTCTGGGATTTGCCATCGCCTCGGTGGTGGTTCTTCTGGCTTTTGCGCTGGGATGGCGGGAGGCGTTGATCGTTGCCGTTGCCGTGCCCATCAGTTTTTCTCTGGCCCTGTTTGTCAATTACCTGTTCGGCTATACCATCAACCGGGTCACCCTGTTTGCCCTGATTCTTTCTTTGGGTCTGGTGGTGGATGATCCCATCACCAATGTGGAAAATATCCAGCGCCATATCAAAATGGGCCTGCTTGACCCGTTCAAGGCCACCCTGGCTGCGGTTGACGAGGTGCTGCCGCCCGTGATCATGTCCACTCTGGCAATTATTGTCAGCTTTGTCCCCTTGTTTTTCATTACCGGCATGATGGGGCCCTACATGGCGCCCATGGCGGTGAATGTGCCCCTGACGGTGACGTTTTCCACCCTGAGCGCCCTGACCATCGTGCCCTGGCTGACCCTGAAGCTGCTCAGATCCACTGCGCCTGAACTGATCAATCAGAATGATCCGGATACAGCATCATCAGACCCTATCCCAAAACAAAGCCGTTTGTTTCGCATCTACCGCAGCATTGTCCTGCCGTTTCTGGACTCGGGCACAAAACGCA
This sequence comes from Desulfotignum sp., assembly GCA_021737695.1. Classification (GTDB taxonomy): domain Bacteria; phylum Desulfobacterota; class Desulfobacteria; order Desulfobacterales; family Desulfobacteraceae; genus Desulfotignum. Next base: position 91,010 of record JAIPDL010000005.1, read on the forward strand.
TGCTCTTGTTTGTGCTGGTCTTTGTGCTTTTGCTGATTTCCTGCTCTCTGGCCCTGTTCCGTCTGGTGCCCCTGAAACTTCTTCCCTTTGACAACAAAAACGAATTCCAGATCGTGATCGACATGCCTGAAGGCACCACCCTTGAGCGGACAAATGCCGTGGTACAAGATTTTGAACATTTTCTTAAAACCGTTCCGGAAATCACCAGCATGGTATCCTATACGGGGGATGCCTCGCCCATGGATTTCAACGGCATGGTCAGGCACTATTATCTGCGCAAAGCAGGGAATCTGGCGGATATACGGGTCAACCTCACGGGTAAAGATGTGCGTGACCAGCAGAGCCACGCCATTGTTTTACGCCTGAGAAATGACCTGGAGGCCATTGCCCGTCAAAACAATGCCAAAATCAAGCTCGTGGAAGTCCCGCCCGGACCGCCGGTGCTGTCAACCCTTGTGGGCGAGCTGTATGCAGATGCAGATGTACCTTACGGCCAGCTGATCCAGGCCGCAGACCACCTGAAAAAAATCATGGAAAAAGAAGCCTTTGTGGTGGACATCGATGACATGGCCCAAACGCGTCATGAGCGCATCGATTTTATCATCGACAAAGAAAAAGCCGCCCTTCATGGTATCTCCACCCGGCAGATCACCACCACCCTTCAGGGGATGATTCAGGGGATGACACCGGCACACCTGCATCTGCCCAGGGAAAGAAACCCCTTATACATCCGCGTAATGATGCCCAGAAAACACCGATCGGGCATCGTGGCCCTGACCTCGGTGCCCCTCCGGTCCAAAACCGGCAGCATGGTGCCTCTGGCGGAACTGGTGAATGTCCGGATACTGCCCAATCAGCAGCCCATTTATCACAAGAACCTGGACAGGGTGGTGTATGTGCTGGCAGATACGGCAGGAAGGGCCCCGGCAGAGGCCATCCTTGACATGCAGAAAAAACTTAAAAAAGATCCCCTGCCCAGCGGCATTGCAGTGAACTGGTCAGGAGAGGGAGAATGGAAGATCACCATCCGGGTCTTCAGGGACATGGGGATTGCCTTTGCTGCCGCCTTGACAGGCCTGTACATTCTTCTGGTCATCCAGTCCGGATCTTTTTTCATGCCCGTACTGATCATGACGGCCGTTCCGTTAACCCTGCTGGGCATCATGCCCGGATTTTTTGTTCTCAACCTGGTGGCGGCCTCTCCGGTGGACGGGTTTTCCAATCCGATTTTTTTCACCGCCACCTCCATGATCGGCATGATCGCCCTGGGCGGCATTGTCATACGAAACGCCCTGGTGCTCATTGAATTTATCCATTATTCCCTGAAACAGGGCATGGACCTGAAAGAGGCGATTCTCCAGAGCGGGGCCATCCGGATGCGGCCCATTTTGCTCACTGCACTGACCACCGCCATCGGTGCTTTTCCCATTACCCTGGATCCGGTTTTTTCAGGGCTTGCCTGGGCCCTTATTTTCGGCCTGGCTGCATCCACTCTGTTTACCCTGGTGCTGATTCCCGTGGCCTATTATGCCGTCTATCACCAAAACAAAGCATCCTGACCTCTCTGTGCCAGGATAGTTGTCATTGAAAAAGGCCTTGTAAATTCATGACATTCCGGCGGCTGGATCCATCCGGCGGTAAAATATATATATCAAACAGCCTTTTATACATCCTTGATTGACTGAAAATGGGGGAAACCCTTTATTGCCATGTAAAGAAAATATTGATAGCTTCTTTCACTCATGAATTGATATATACCGATGGTTACGCACATTAAAAACCCGGTTTCAAATGGGTTGCATTTATGGTCAAACTTTAGGGGGGAAAGGCTCTAAACCGGACTGAGATGACGATGACACCTGAAAAACCCACATACCAGGACCTTGAAAAACAGTTGGCCCAGGCCCAAAAAATTCTGGCAGCCCTTGAGCAGGATCAGATTGACGCTATTTTTGGAGATGACCGGTACATGCAGCTGCTCAGCCTGAAGCAAACCATTGATATGCTTTGCTGGAATGAGCGGAATTTCCACGCACTGGCTGATGCAAACCTCATCGGCATCGGATTTGGCGACAACCACGGCAATGTCACATATATAAACGATGAGATGCTGCGCATGACCGGATACAGCCGGGCGGACGCAATTGCAGGACGGATCAACTGGGAGACATGCCTGATACCTGAAAACCGCACTGAGGCGGCGGGGACATGGTCGGAACGTCTGGTGAACCAGGAGGTGGTATCGGTCCAGAAATGGGCGTTCCTGCGTCCGGACGGGGTACAAACACCGGTTTTGGGTGCCGCCTCCCGGATTTCATCCCCTGATGGACACCTTGTGATAATCGCCCTGGACCGCACGCAGATACGCCAGGCAGAAACCCGTTCGTGGAAAAGTGACCAGCGGCTGCGTATGGCTGCAGATTCCCTGAACATAGGCATCTTTGAATGGAATCTTACCAAAAATACGGCTTCCTGGGAAAATGATCATATGTACCAGATTTTCGGACGGTCCCGGAGACTGCCGCCGTTACGTTATTCAGATTTTCTGGAACAGGCCGTGGATTTTCAGGATCGAGACGCGTTTGACCATGCATTTTCAAAGGCCCGGCATCCGGGGAATGTGTTTGCTTTTGACTGCCGCATTCACCGACCGGACACCAGCAACCTATCCTGGATAGAGATCTCCGGCAAATTTTATCAGAACGATGCGGATCCATCGCTGTGCATGATCGGTATTGCACAGGATATTTCAGAGCAGAAAGCGTACGAAAAAACCATAGAAAAAATCAATGACCAGCTGGAACAACGCGTCCGGGATCGCACAGCCAAAATCCAGCAGCAGACGGAGCGGATGCGGGTACTGGCCAACAAACTCGGGCAGGCGGAACAAAAAGAACGCAACCGCCTGGCCGCTGTGCTCCATGACCATATTCAGCCGCTGGTGGTGGGCGCACGCATGCACTTATGGGATATTCATCGTAAAAACCATATTGACGATGCCCATCAAACCGCCCATAAAATTGAGGGTATTCTGGAAGAAACCCTGGCGGAACTGCGGTCTCTTACAGTGGATCTTTCTCCATCCGCCATATTGAACGATGGCCTGGCCGGGGGCGTAAACTGGCTGGTCACCTATATGAAAAAAAAGTTTAATTTTACCCTGATCCCCCGGGTGGCAGAACCCATTGATCCGATTTCGGAAAATATCTGTTTTCTGCTTTTCCAGTGTCTGAAAGAACTGCTTTTCAATGTGGTAAAACATTCAGGAGAAGACCAGGCAACGGTTTCCATCGAGCGGACACAAGATCAGAATATCCGAATAATTGTCTGGGACAACGGCAATGGATTTGAACCGGACACGTTTGAGGAAACCCAGAACAATACGGCCTCTCTGGGGCTGTTCAGTATCGAGGAACGGTTAAAAGATATCGGCGGCCGGATGAAGATTGCTTCCACACCCGGTCAGGGGACCACTGTTACTCTGACAGCCCCGGCCGGTGAAACCGATGAAGCCCCTCCCCCCGGACACCAACACCAACGGCGGGCGCATGACAAGCTTTCTGTGCCGGAACGTAATCCGAAAGACAGTATCGGTATTCTCATTGTAGACGACCATAAACTGCTGCGCGAAGGACTGACCGGCCTGCTGCAGATGGAACCGGATTTTGAAATACTGGGAGAGGCGGCCGATGCAGACACGGCAATTGTGCTGGCGGAAAAACTGAAACCGGACGTGGTTATCATGGATGTGAATCTGGGAGAAAAAACCGGCATGGAAGCCACAGAGCAGATTCTGTCTAAAACGCCGCACATCAAGGTGGTCGCGCTTTCCATGCACAGCGACAAACGAGTCATCAATGCCATGTATCGTGCCGGTGCCTCTGTCTTTCTCAACAAGACGGTGCCCTCGGACACACTCATCGCCAGCGTGCGCAGATGCATATCTGATGGCTGATCTTTGTTTTTGCCCTGCCGGTTACCTGCGGTTTTGATCCAGGGCTTCAAATCCTGAAACAATATCCAGCAGTTCTTCTGTAATGGACATCTGGCGCAGCTGGTTGTACTGGCTTTCAAGATCATCCATCAATTCTTCAATATTTTTCTGGGCCCCCTGCATGGCTGCCAGGCGTGCGGCATTTTCACTGGCCAGAGATTCCACAAAGCCCCTGAAGAGGGTGATAAACAGATATTCCTGGATCAGTCTGGATAACAGCTGATCCGTTTCCATGGTAAACATGGGCAAACTTGCAGAATCCCAGGTGCGATAGCGGTGCTGTTTCAGCCACCGGGCATCGATGGGCAGCAGGTGAACCGTATGGGGGGTGTATCCGGCAGCGGATTTTGGCCGGGCATAAAACAACAGCACATGGTCCACATCTGTTTTGGCCTGCCAGGTGTCAATGGCCATTAAAATCTCTCCCACATGGGGGGTGATGGTATGCACGGAACCGGGCAGCTCCCTTATTTCATCGCAATCGATGCCGGCATCTTCCACCAGTCCCCCTGCCCGCATGCCCACACATATCACGGGCATCTGCCCTGGATTTTGGTCGGATTGCTTCAGTTGGTTCAGGGCATGGGATGTCACCTGTTCGTTGAGGGACCCGCACATGCCCTGGTCTGATCCAAATATGACGGCACCGGGTTTTTTTCTGGCAGAACGCCGGGTATACAGCCGGGTATCCGGATCATGGCCCAGCACGATACCCAGTGCCATATCAAGGGTGTGGGCATAATCCACCAGCGAGCGGGATGCGTCTTCATACTGACGGATATTCACGGCTGCCAGCGACTTCATGGTCCGCACCACGGAATGCAGATCACCCGTACTGTCGATCCGGCGTTTAAGCTGTGCCAGGGTCTGCATCAGCGGATTCTTTCGTGATTGATTTTACGGCGTTTTGCGCCGCCTGAACCAGGGTGTCAATGGCTTGTTCATCAATTTTCTTTCCTGCGGCAATCGTTTCCATCACGTCTTTGTGGTCGGTATTGGCAGCTTTTCGTATGGTTTTCTGGGCCTTGGATATATCCGCCAGTGCAATCTCATCCAATACCCCGTGGGTCAAAGCGATCAACACGGCAATCTGATCCGCTGCCGGCAGCGGGGAATACCGGTACTGCTTTAAAATTTCGCGTATCCTTCGCCCCCGGGACAGTTTTGTCCGGGTCGCGTCATCCAGGCGGGCGCCAAACCGGGAAAAGGATTCCAGTTCTTCAAACTGGGAATAGGTCAGGCGCAGGTCTCCGGCAACGGTTCGGTAGGCCGTCAGCTGGGCTTTGCCCCCCACCCGGGATACGGATTTTCCCACATCCACGGCCGGCAGTATGCCTTCTCTGAAAAACAGTGGTGACAGATAAATCTGCCCGTCCGTGATGGAAATCAGGTTGGTGGGAATGTATGCGGAAATATTTTGTGCTTCCGTTTCAATGATGGGCAAAGCCGTCAAAGAGCCCCCGCCCTTGTCTGCAATCAGATGCGTGGACCGTTCCAGGAGCCGGGCATGGATATAAAAAATATCACCGGGATAGGCTTCCCTGCCGGGCGGTCGGCGCAACAGCAGGGATAACTCGCGATAGGCCCGGGCATGGCGGGTGAGATCATCATAGACAATGAGGACATCTTTTCCCTGGTGCATGAAATGCTCGGCCATGGCCGTGGCCGTATAAGGGGCCATAAACTGCAGGCCCGGGGGATCTTCTTCCGTGGATACCACGGCAAACGAATAGGACATGGCATCATTTTGGGTAAGTTCGGCAATGACCTTGGCAAGGGCAGATCCCCTTTTTCCGATACCGCAGTAGATGCAGATCACATCCTTTCCCTTCTGGTTGGCAATGGTGTCCAGGGCAATGGCGGTTTTTCCGGTCTGCCGGTCCCCCAGGATCAGTTCGCGCTGCCCTCTGCCGATGGGGATCAATGTATCGATGACGGTGATGCCAGTCTGCAAAGGGGTGCTGACCGGGGCACGGTCCATGATTTCCGGGGCCGGCTGTTCCACGGGCCCAAGGGATGTCTGTGAAAGGGGTGCTTTGCCGTCAAGGGGTTTTCCCCTTGCATCCACCACCCGGCCGATGAGCGCGTCCCCCGTGGGAACGGACATGACCTTTTGGGTGCGGTTCACCTCTCCGCCGGCATGCAGGGTACCGGTTTCATCCAGCATGATGACCCCGATGAAGTCCATGTCCAGATCAAATGCCATGCCGTATGCATTTGGCTGGCACAGCAGCAGTTCCTCGGACTGGACCCCTTTGAGACCGGCAACTGTTATGATGCCCGAACTGATGGATTCAATGCGGCCGAAATCCCGCACATGCAGTTCAGGGTCCTGACTGTCCAGTATGTTGGCCATGGTGGATACAAAATCATCCATGGCAAGGTGTAATTCATTGTTTTTGCGGTTCATGATCTTTGCTTTCAATGGCCTGGTTGATCTGTTTTTCCAAGGTACTGACATAGTCGTGGGCATGCCAGGTCATTTTTTTGCCGCCGGCGGCAAACGCAATTCCGAACACCAGTTCCGGTCTGACATCAAATGCAATATTTTCCACATCCGGAAGCTTTTGTGATACGGCTTTTTGAATTGATTTCTGCTGGCTTTCGGACAAATCAAATCCCGTGCTCACCCGGGGCTGTGTTTTCACTTCCCGGGGCAGATCTTCCTTGTCCAGTTCTTCAAACCGGGACAAAAATTTTTTCACGGCCTGGTCCTGGGCCCGGGTATCTGCCAGATGGGACAGGGTTTTTTCCACCGTATCAAAAATAAGGCGGGCCGCCTGTTTTTTAAACCGGTCAAAAAAAGAGGCTTTTTCCTGTTCCAGTGCATTCTGCCACTTGTTTTTCAAGCCGTCCACTTCCTCCCGGGCCTGTTTAATCAACGATTCCCGCCGCTCTTTGGCGTCTTTGTCTGCCTGTTTCAACCGGGCATCCCACTCATCTTCCAGGGATTGTGTCTTTTTTTCAAAGCTCTCCCGGGCTTCTTTGGCTTTGGCTTCCTGTTCTTCTGCTGTGTCAAAGCGCTCTTTGATATTTTTTTCCCGCTGGTCCATGGCCTGCTTGATCCGGTCAAACAAAAATATCTTCAACAAAACCAGCAGGATCAGAAAATTCACGACCTGGGCCCCCACTGTAAACCAGTCAATCAACATGATATCCCTCTCAATTGGCTGCTGAAATCACATAATCCCAGAACGGGTTGGCAAACAACAGGATCATGGACACCACAAAACAGTATATGGCGGTTGATTCGATCATTGCCAGTCCCACAAAAAGGGTGCGGGTGATGGTGTTTTTTTCATCGGGCTGCTGGGCAATGGAACTCAAGGCGCTTGCCACGGCCCGGCCTTCACCGATGGCCGGCCCGATGGCCCCCACGGCAATGGTAAGACCGGCTGTGATCACAGATGCCATACCGATAAAACTGATACTGCTCATATCATCATCTCCTTTACTGGTTGTCGTCTTTTTTTGTATCTGTTTTTATATCTGAATGTTCCTGGATCTGGGTGGCGGATGCAATATACACCATGGCCAGAACGGCAAAAATATAGGCCTGAATCAGTCCGGTCAAAAGTCCGAGCAATTGCAAAATCACCGGAAAAACAAAGGGAATGATGGCCAGAAGAATGGCCACAATCTTTGAACCGCTCATGATATTGCCGAAAAGCCTGACGGCCAGAGCCAGGGTCCGGGACAATTCCCCCATGATATTGAAGGGCAGCATGAATACCGTGGGCTGAATATACTGTTTAAGATACCTGCCCAGGCCCTTTTGGGCAATGCCGAACAGGGGCACGGAAATAAACACGCAGATGGCCAGGGCCGCCGTGGTGGAAAGCGATGCCGTGGGCGATTCATACCCCGGTACCACGGTGAGCAGGTTGCAGGCGGCAATAAAAACAAACAGCGTGCCGATAAACGGCATATATCTGGTTGCTTTCTGCCGGCTGATTTCACTGATCTGGTCCTGGATACCGGTCACCAGAATTTCCAGTATGTTCTGCCAGGCACTGATTTTTGGCTCTGTGGACAGACGTCTGGTGACCAGCCAGGATCCGATTACCAGCAAAACCATGACCGCCCAGGTAAATACAATGGTCAGGTTGAGTGTGATAAAATGGTATTGAAAAAACACCACCTGGTCCGGGCTGATCTGCTTGATATCCATAAAATTCATATCGGCGATCCTTTTTCCCGAAACACAGCCAACGGCTGCATTTTACCGATAAATATTTTGCGCATGATCCATATCCCGGCAAGACAGGCCGTCATGCCAATCCATTCACCATTTCCCGCAAAATAGACCCCGGCCAGGGTAACCAAAGATCGGAAAAGAAAACTTGCCACAAAAACAAGGCCGTAATGCCTTGTGCCGGCAAACCGCTTCAGGGTCAGCCACAGACCGCCAAAATGAAAATATCCGATCCCCAGGCCGACGGCCAGACAAAAACCAATTTTTTGCAGATCATGCACTGTCATTTGCATTTTAATCCTTTTTTCTGCTTTCCCTTTTGATCCAGTACCACGCATTCCAGCACCCCACCCCCACGCCGGTCAACAGCAGGGTCAATGTCCAGGATGGCCGGCCGGGCCAGGTTTTGTCCAGCCACAGCCCCAGAAACGTACCCAGGATTGTGGGAATGGCCACAGACCATCCCACCAGCCCGAACATGCCCAGGCCGAACCAGACGGGGTGATCCGCATTTTTGCGGGCAGCCAGTTTGCGTGCCTGCTTTGTTTCAATGGTTTTTGAAAATTTTTTGTCTTCCGGCGTATCAGCCATTGTCCTGGAACTCCAGAAAACGGCGGATAAATCCGGCTTCAATGCGGGTGGCGGATGTACGCATGTTTTTTTCCTTTTGCTTTTGTTTCAAAAAGTCATTTTCCACGGTGTTTTTCAAAGATGCCAGATCTTTGTCTTTCACTGCCCTGCGCGTGGAGATGAAAACCGTATCCCCTTTTTTCACCAGCACCCCTTCCATAACGGCCATGTGCTGCTCTTGGCCATTTTCATCATGGAAACTCACGATGCCCGATGCCAGTGCACTCACAAAATCCACATGCTTGGGAAACAGACCGAAAAATCCGTTCACCCCTTCGGCAGTGATCTTTTGCACCCCAATGTCCAAAAAAACATGGGTGGGAAGCATCACCTTGAGTTTCATGAGGTTTTGGCCTCATCGATACTGCCGATCATGTACAAGTCCTGTTCAGACCGGTCTGAAAATTTGTCATCCAGAATCTGCCGGCAGCCTTCCAGGGCATCTTCAATACTCACGGACCGGCCGTCATAACCCGTAAACTGTTCGGTCACAAAAAACGGCTGGGTCAAAAACCGTTCCAGGCGCCTGGCCCGGTGAACGGTCTGGCGGTCCTCTCTGGACAGCTCTTCAATGCCCAGCATGGAAATAATATCTTTGAGGTTTTCATATTCAGCCAGGGTTTTTCGAATGTCTCCGGCAATGCGGTAGTGCTCTTCCCCCACAATATCCGGGGTCAGCATGCTGGAGTTGGACTGAAGCGGATCAACGGCCGGATAAAGGCCTTCCCCGGCTTTTTTCCGGGACAAAACAATGCTGGAGGACAAATGCCCGAAGGTGTGGACTGCGGCAGGGTCTGTAAAATCATCCGCAGGCACATATACGGCCTGCACCGAGGTGATGGATCCGGTGGTGGAGTTGGTGATCCTTTCTTCGAGCTCGGCCAGTTCCGTACCCAGGGTGGGCTGGTATCCCAGCCGGGACGGCAGCCGTCCCAGCAGCCCGGAAACTTCCATGCCTGCCTGAATAAACCGGAAAATATTGTCTATGAGCAGAAACACATCCTGGTTGAGATCATCCCTGAAATATTCCGCCATGGTCAGTGCGGAATGGCCCACGCGAAACCGGGCCCCCGGGGGTTCATTCATCTGTCCAAACACCATGATGGTCTTGTCCAGTACACCGGCCTCCTGCATCTCATGGTACAACTCCTCTCCTTCCCGGCACCGTTCCCCGATGCCGCAGAACAGGCTGACCCCTTCATGAATACCCACCATATTGTGAATCATCTCCATGATCAGGACGGTTTTCCCAACACCGGCACCGCCGAACAGGCCGCTTTTGCCGCCCTGTTCCAGAGGGGAAAGAATATCGATCACCTTGATGCCGGTTTCAAAAATCTTTGTGGATACTTTCTGTTTGTCCATGGACGGGGGAGCGCCATGAATGGTCCGATACGCTGCATCCTGAACCGGGTCCTTCTTGTCAATGGGTTCTCCGAACACATTCAAAGCCCGCCCCAGCAGTGATTTTGCCACGGGCACCTCAAGGTGGCGCCCCGTATCCCGGATCTTTGATCCCAAAGCCAGTCCCTGGGTACCGGTCAGGGCAATCCCGCGGATGGTCTGATCATCAAGATGCAGAATCACTTCAATCTGGATGGTGTCATCTTTGCCGCAGATCAGCATATTGTGCAGTTGCGGAATACCTTTTGAAAACCGGGCATCCACCACATTTCCCCGGATGGAGATGACCATTCCGGTATTCGGCTCTGATGTTGTATCAAAAGACATGGTTGTTCAGCACCTTTTCTCCGGAATGCCGACAAATGTGGAGGGAATATCTTTCATTTTTACCGTATAGGTATTCCCGCTTTGCCGGTTCATAGTGATGAGCTGATGAATCTGGTCTTTTGGTTGTGCTGCCATGGCACCATCCTTCATGTTTTGTTAGATTACTTTGTTAAGCAAAAACAATATCGTGTACACCCCTGAGAAACAATACATGGATTCATGTAATATGACCGCTCGAAACATGTACACAGCCAGTACCATCCCCATGATATTCGCTTGACACATATATACAAAATATTGTATATATCCTGTCATGACCCAATCACATCAAAACGTATTTGCGGCCCTGGAAGATGATTCCGCCAATGCAAAAAATCTGTTTATCCGAAGCCGGCTGATGCTGGAGATCCGCAAATACATCCAGGAAAACAAGATGACCCAGAAAGAAGCCAGCCTGAAAATGGGCGTCACTCAGCCCAGAATCAGCGACCTGATGCGGGGAAAAATCGATCTGTTCACCATTGACATGCTTGTGTCAATGCTGGAGAAGATCGGGATCGATGTTGAAGTGTCGCTGAGCAGAGCGGCATGATCCTCATTTAAAAAAATTGTCTTGATAACCATCCCCGGCCAGGGGGTCAAAATCAGGTCATCCGGCTTTGACAATTAGAGAAGGATATGGGCGATCAACTGGGCGAAAGTAAAACCTCGGGATAACCTGAAGTTCGAACGTAAATCGCTATTCAGGGAATTTGCCAATACTGGCATTTTCCCTAAATGGTAACGAATCGTTTCTTATTTGACCTGCACAAATTTTGAAATGGTGCGGCTGGAATGGAATAAAAAAGTCTTTGGTTTTAACCGTCTGAGTTAACTGCTTTGTTCAGCCGTTGTTTATCAATAAGGCTGCCGTGAACGTAGCGATGAAGGATACTTGTCATTAGTGTTTGATATGGAATGCCATTTTCAGCTGCAAGCGCCTGGATCTCTTCCAGGACTTTTGATGAAATCCTGATATTGACTCTT